>CAZWGT010000038.1:3857-17242 GCA_964633345.1 uncultured Planctomycetota bacterium | reverse complement strand
GCGATCCGGGAGCCCCGCGACGCCGAAGGCGGCGCGGAACATCTCCCCCTCGACCGTGGGACCCCCTATCCCGGCCCGAAGGCGGCCCGGGCGGCCTGGGTGGCCAGGGTGACGAAGGGTCCGGGGAAGATCCCGATGGCCACGAGGGCCGCCGTCAGGGAGTAGAGCAGGAAGACCGTGGACCCGGGGACCTTCAGGGGGGCCGGGTCCTTCGGCTCGTGGATGTACATCCGCTTGATGACGCAGAGGTAGTAGTAGAGCCCGATGACGACGTTGAGGCCGCCCGCGGCGAGCAGGGCGAACCCCGCCGGGCCGTCCAGGGAGACCGCCTGGAAGAGCATGAACTTCCCGAAGAACCCCGCCAGCGGGGGGACCCCCGCCAGGGAGAGGAGCGCCACGGCCAGGGAGCCCGCGAGCACGGGGCTGCGCCGCGCGAGGCCCGCGTAGTCGTCGAGCTCGTCGCTCCCGGAGACCGCGGAGAACAGGGCCACGACCAGGAAGGCGGCCATGGTCGTCAGGGCGTAGGCGAAGAGGTAGAAGAGGATCGCGGCGGAGCCGGCGGCCGCGGTCCCGGGGTCGTACTTCCCCGCCTCCCCCAGGGCCGCCAGGCCCAGGAGCAGGTACCCGCAGTGGCCGATGGAGGAGTACCCCAGCAGCCGCTTGATGTTCGTCTGGGGGATGGCGGCGAGGTTCCCGTAGAAGAGCGTGGCGAAGGCCATCGCGCCGAAGAACAGCTGCAGCGACTCCTTCGTCCCGGGGGCGGCGACCGTGGTCACGAGGCGCAGCACCAGGGCGAAGCCCGCCGCCTTGGAGCCCACGGCGAGGAAGGCCGTCACCGGCGTCGGGGCCCCCTGGTAGACGTCGGGCACCCAGACCTGCATGGGCACCATGCCGATCTTGAAGCCCAGGCCGAGGAAGACGAAGAGCAGGCCGAAGAGGAGCATCCGCGACGGGGGGCCCCCCTGGAGCCCCGCCACGTGGGCCCCGAGCTTCGCGAAGGAGACGTCCCCCACCGCCCCGTAGACGAAGGCGGAGCCGAACAGCACGAAGGCCGCCGCCAGGGAGCCGAGGACGAGGAGCTTCAGGCCCGCCTCGACCGAGACGGCCCTCTCGCGGTGGAAGGCCGCCAGCACGAAGAAGGAGAGGGTGACGAGCTCCAGGGAGACGAACATCGTCATGAGGTCCCCGGCCCCGGAGACGAGGAACATCCCCGAGAGCGCCGCCAGCAGGAGGAAGTGGAACTCCCCCCGCCCCCGCGGCAGCCGGTCCTCGTAGACCCGGGCCAGGGCGGCGGCCAGGAGCCCCCCCATCGCGAAGACGCGCTTGAGGAACACGGCCATGGGGTCGAGGACCAGGGAGCCGCCGAACAGCGACACCGGCTCCGCGTCCGGGCGGAGGACGAACCACGCGACGACGGTCAGGAGCGCCGTCACGCCGACGGAGAGCGCCCCGACCCGGCCCTTCCTCCCCTCCGGGCTCCAGAGATCGAGGAGGAGGACCGCCGAGGCGCCCGCCACGGCGATCCCCTCGAGGAGCCAGGGGGACCACTCCCGGAGCGTGTCCATGGCCTACCGCCCCCCCTTGGCCCGCTCGAGGAGCGCGGCCACGGGGCCGGCGCTCTCGGCGATGACGTCGGTGAGCAGGCTCGGCCAGAAGCCGAAGAGCAGCAGCACCGCGCAGAGGAACACGAAGGGGAGGCGCTGGAACGGGGTGGCCGCGTCGCGGAGCTTGTCCCAGCGGGGGTTGCGCGGCCCGAAGAAGGCGTCGCGGAGCGCGCGCAGCAGGTAGACGCCCGTGATCACGATTCCGAACACGGAGACCACGGCCTGCCACTTCAGGCCCCCCTCCCACGCCCCGAACATGACCATCACCTCGGAGGCGAAGTTGGCGAACCCCGGCACCCCCGCCGAGGCCATGGTCATGAAGACGAAGGCGGTCCCGATGAAGGGGATCTGGTGGGACATGCCGCCGAGGTCCGGCAGCGTCCGGACGTGGGTCTGGTCGTAGAAGAACCCGATGAGGGCGAAGGCCAGGGCCGTCATCACCCCGTGGGCGAACATGAGGAAGACGGCGCCGCTGATCCCCAGGGCCGTCATCGACGCGATGCCGAGCATCACGTATCCCATGTGGCTCGAGGAGGAGTACCCCACGACGAACTTCATGTCCTTCTGGGCGACGGCGACGTAGCCGCCGTAGACGATGTTGAACATGCAGAGGACGCCGACCAGCGGGAGCCACTCGACGGCCCCCGCGGGCAGGACCGGGATGGCGATGCGGAGGATGGCGTAGGAGCCGAGCTTCATGAGCACGCCGGCGTGGAGCATGGACGCGGCCGAGGGGGCGGCGGCGTGGCCCATCGGGGACCATGTGTGCAGGGGCCAGAGCGGCGCGATGGCGGCGAAGCCGAAGAGCAGGAACGGGAAGCACCACGTCTGGAAGGTGAAGGCGTGCCCCATGAGGGTCCACGTGCCGTCGAAGGCCCCCGCGTCCCGGGCCGCGAGGACGGCGTCGAGGTCGAAGGAGGGGACGCCGCTGTGCTTCCAGGCGGCGAAGTACACCATGAGGAGCCCCAGCAGGGCGGCCACGGCGCCCGTGGTGAGGTACAGCGTGAGCTTCATCGTCGCGTATTCCTTGTTCGTCGACCCCCAGATGCCGATGAGCAGGTACATCGGGATGACGGCGAGCTCGTAGAAGAAGTAGAACCAGAAGAGGTCCCGCGTGGCGAAGACGCCGAAGACCCCGGTGACCAGCGCGATGAGGGAGAAGTAGAACTCCTTCGGGCGGTCCTCGACGGACCAGGACACGAGGGTCCCGGCGAAGATCACCACGGAGGTGAGGAAGAGCATCGCCACGGACATCCCGTCGGCCTGCACGTTCCAGGAGATCCCCAGCTCCGCCACCCACACCGCCTTCTGCGCGAGGCGCGGGAGGAGGTCCTCGGCGGGTCCGCGGCCGAGGTCGCCGACGGCGCCGGCGAGGAGGAGGCAGGCGATCACGAGCTGGATCCCCATGGCGCCGACGGACAGGGCGCGGATGGCCCCCTTCCTCGCGGCGGGCAGGAGGAGGATGCCCACCGCCGTGGCGGCCGGCAGGAGGACCATCCAGGTCAGGGGGGAGAGGCCGAGGAACCGCTCGGGCAGCATGCTACTCGCCCCCCCGCGCGGCCATCAGCAGCACCCACCCCACGACGAGGACCGACCCCGCCAGGGCGAAGCGGACGTAGGTGTGGATGGAGCCGGTCTGCAGCTCGCGCAGCGCCCGGCCGCACCACTTCGTCCCGGCGGAGATCCCGTCCACGATCCCGCGGATGAGGACGTTCTGCTCGACGAAGTCCACGCCGACGGCGAAGCCCTGCTGGACCACCCTCACGAGCCAGAGGTAGGCCTCGTCGAGGAAGTACTTCCGCGCGAAGAGCGTGTGGAGCGGAAGGAGCCTCTCCTTCCACGCGCCGGCGTCGATGGTCCCCGACCCGAAGGCCATCCAGCCGAGGATCCCGCCCGCCGCGGCGAACCCGGTCCCGATCGCGGCCAGGGACCAGTGGAACTCGTGGGCCCCGGAGTGCGCCACGGTGCCGAGGATCCCGAACTCCGCCTGGAACCACGGGTGGCCGTGGAAGAGGACCGGGAACCCGAGCCAGCCGACGAGGAGGGCGGGGACCGCGAGGAACCACAGCGGCAGGGTCATCACCGCCGGCGACTCGTGGGGGTGCCCGTGGCCGCGGTACTCGCCGAAGAAGGTCAGCGCGGTGGCCCGCAGCATGTAGAAGGCCGTGAGCCCCGCCGTGACGAGGCCGAGGAGGAGCAGCGGAAGGCTCGCGTGCGGCCCGTAGGCGGCGGCGGAGAGGATCTCGTCCTTGGAGAAGAAGCCCGAGGTCCCCGGCACCGCGATCAGGGCGGCCGTGCCCACGAGCCACGTGAGGTACGTGGACCGCATGACCTTGCGGAGCCCGCCCATCTCCGTGATCTCCTGGGAGTGGCAGGCGTGGATGACGGAGCCGGAGCCGAGGAAGAGCAGCGCCTTGAAGAACGCGTGGGTCGTCAGGTGGAACATCCCCGCCGTCGCGCCGGCCAGGCCCACCGCCATCACCATGTAGCCGAGCTGGGAGAGGGTCGAGTAGGCGAGGACCTTCTTGATGTCGGTCTGGACGAGGGCGATGGTCGCCGCCATGAAGGCCGTGATCCCCCCGATCCAGGCGACGACGTGGAGCGCCTCGGGGAAGGGCTCGAAGAGGAAGAAGGTCCGGCAGATCATGTAGACGCCGGCCGCCACCATCGTGGCGGCGTGCATGAGGGCCGAGACCGGTGTCGGGCCCTCCATGGCGTCGGGCAGCCAGACGTGGAGGGGGAACTGGGCCGACTTGCCGACGGCCCCGCAGAAGATGAGGACCGCCGCGAGGGCCCCCGTCGCCCCGGGCAGGTTGGCGTAGCCGCCGGAGCGGTAGTAGTCGGCCAGGTCGGCGAAGTCGAGCGCGTTCCCGTGGAACCGCTGGATCTCGCCCATGGAGTAGTAGAGGAGGAGGATCCCCGTGAGGAAGCCGAAGTCCCCCACGCGGTTCACCATGAACGCCTTCTTGCCCGCCTCCACCGCCGAGGGCTTGCCGAACCAGAACCCGATGAGGAGGTAGGAGGAGAGCCCCACCAGCTCCCAGAACATGAAGGTCTGGAGGAGGTTGGTGGACAGCACGATGCCGAGCATGGAGAAGGCGAAGAGGGAGAGGCAGGCGAAGAACCTCCCGTACCCCTCGTCGTCGTGCATGTAGCCGAGGGAGTAGACGAAGATGGGCGTCCCCACGCCGGTCACGACGAGCGCCATCAGGAGCGAGAGCCGGTCCACCACGACGCCGAACCTCGCCTCGAAGCTCCCCACGGTGATCCAGGAGACGTCGTGCTGGAACGAGATCGCCGCGCCGTCCGGGGCGGAGAGGGACTTCCACAGGAGGAACAGGGTGCAGGCGAGGCCGACCCCCATGCCCCCGATGGCGGTCCAGGCCGCCAGCGCGCGCCGGCGCCGGAACACGAGGCCCGACAGCGCCGCCGCCACGAGGGGGGCGAAGAGGACGGCGTAGGCGAAGGGGGCCAGGTCCTTTCCCATGGGCTAGCCCTTGAGCTCCGCGGCGTCCTCGACGTCGATCCCCCTCTTCGCCCGGTAGAGCGCGATGAGGATCGACAGCGCGACGGCGGCCTCCGCGGCGGCGACGGCGATGGAGAAGAAGACCATCACCTGGCCCTGGAGGTTCCCGTGGTAGCGGGAGAAGGTCACGAAGGCGAGGTTCGCCGCGCTGAGCATCAGCTCGAGGCACATCAGCACGATGATGATGTTCCGGCGGAAGAGCACGCCCGACAGGCCCACGGCGAAGAGCAGCCCCGACAGCAGGAGGTAGTGCTGGACGGTGACGGGCGGGAGGGCGGCCAGCAGGCTCACGGGAGCCTCCTCTTCGTCAGGGCCACGGAGCCGACCATGGCGGCGAGGAGGAGCACCGACACGACCTCGAAGGGGAGCAGGAAGTCCCGGAAGAGCAGAATCCCCACGGCCGCGGGGCCCCCGTCGAGGGCCGCGGCCGGGAAGGCCTTCCCGATCTCCTTCGACCCGAGGACCACCATCCCGGTCACCCCGACGAAGCCGACGATCCCGACGAGGAAGCCGCCGACGCCGCCGCGGAGCGAGATGCCGGGCATCACCTTCACGTCCTCGAACCTCAGGTTGAGGAGCATGACGACGAACAGGAACAGGACGAGGATGGCGCCGGCGTAGACCAGGATCTGGACAGCGGCGAGGAAGTCGGCGCCTAGGCCGCCGAAGAGCCCCGACAGGCCGATGAAGGCGACGACGAGCCAGAGGACCCCGTGGAGGGGGTTCCTCGCCGTGACCATGAGCAGCGCCCCGGCCAGGGTCAGCGCGCCGAACAGGTAGAAGCCGGCTCCCTCCACGATCAGTGCCCGCCCTTCTGCGCCGCCGCCTCGTCGTCCGCCTGCTTCCACTTCTTCACGCCCGTCGCGCGCACGCCCCCGATCTCGTAGAGCTGCTCCTTGCGGAAGACCATGTCCTCGCGGCTCTTCCCGCAGACCTCGTACTCCTTGGACATGAAGATCGCCTCCTCCGGGCAGACCTCCTCGCAGTAGCCGCAGAAGATGCAGCGCAGCATGTCGATGTCGAACTCCGCGGGCTGCTTCTCCTCGCGGCCGCCGCCGGGGCGCTCCTCGGGGACGATGGTGATGGCTCGGGGGGGGCAGATGAACTCGCACAGCGAGCAGGCCACGCACTTCTCCCGCCCCGCGTCGTCCTTCACGAGGCACGGGACGCCCCTGTAGTACTCCGGGAGGGTCCACTTCTCCTCCGGGTACTGCATCGTCTCCTTCTTCGTGAAGACGTGGGAGGCGGTGATCGCCATCCCCTTGAGGATGGCCGGGAAGACCAGCCTCTCGGAGAGGGTCAGCGCCGGACGGTCCACCTTGACGTAGCCCATGTCAGCCCCCGATGCCCCAGGTCCGCATCCACGCCGCCAGGAGGAGGTTCGCGACCGAGAAGGGGAGGAAGATCTTCCACCCCAGGCGCATGAGCTGGTCGTAGCGGAAGCGCGGGAGCGTCCAGCGGATCCAGATGAACAGCACGAGGAAGGCCATCGTCTTGGCCCACCAGATCGCCGTCTGGATCAGGGTCTGGAGGAGGGTGCCCTCGGCGAGGTTCTCCAGCCCGAACAGCGACCACCCGCCGAGGAAGATGGTCGTCATCAGGCCGCTCATGACGATCATCGCCGTGTACTCGCCGAGGAAGAACAGGGCGAACTTCAGGGACGCGTACTCCACGTGGTACCCGGCGGCGAGCTCCGATTCCGCCTCGGGCATGTCGAAGGGGAGGCGGTTGGTCTCGGCGAAGGCGGAGGTCAGGAAGACGACGAAGGCCAGCGTCCCCGCGGGGAAGAGGAAGACGGTCCAGCCCGGGATGAAGCCCAGGAACTGGTTCGTCGCCTGCCAGTGGACGATTTCCGAGAGGCGGAGCGACCCGGTGAACAGGACCACCACGGCGGCGGACAGTCCGAGGGTCAGCTCGTAGGAGATGATCTGGGCCGAGGCCCGGATCCCGCCCAGCAGCGCGTACTTGCTGTTGCTCGCCCAGCCGCCGATCTGGATCCCGTAGACCGCCAGCGAGGAGAGGGCGAAGATCATCAGCAGCCCCGACTCCAGGTCGGAGACCATGAACCTCTCGGCGAAGGGCAGCATCGAGAAGGTGATGAAGGACGGGACGAGCGCCAGCCCCGGGGCCATGAAGAACAGCGCCCGGTTCACGTGGCCGGGGACGACGTCCTCCTTGAACACGAACTTCGCCAGGTCGGCGAAGGACTGGAGGATGCCGAAGGGGCCGACCCGGTTGGGCCCGAGCCGGTCCTGGATCCAGGCGGACAGCCGCCGCTCCAGCCACACGAGACCGCTCACGAGCATGGGGGGGATCTGGAGCACGAGGAAGATGCAGATCCCCTGCCACAGGCGCCACGGCATCCAGCCGAGGAGCCCCCCCACGAGGGGGATCTCGTCCGGGCGGAGGGTGGGCCAGCCGGTCAAACCTCGACCTCCCGCGCCGACCGCGCGCCGGGGAGAGGGGCGCCGAGGTCCCCGAGCTTCGCCAGGGTGAGCCCCTCGAGGGCCGGGACGTCGGCCGCCATGGCGCGGAAGAGCGCCGCGGGCGAGGCGTCGGCCGGGGGGGCCCCGGGGGCGCCGAGGCGGGCCAGGAGGTCGAGGAGGATCCGGGACTCGGTCCGGGCCTCCCCGGGCAGGCGCACCAGGGACCGGACCCGCTGCATCCGGCCGTCCCCGTTGACGAGGGTCCCGTCCTTCTCGGCCCAGGTCCCGCCGGGGACGAAGGCGATCGCCTTCCCGAGGGTCGCGCACTCCCGGGCGCCGATGACCGCGACGAAGGGGACCCTCGAAAGGGCGGCGAGGTCCCCGGGGCGGTCGTCGAGGTCCTCGCCCACGAGGATCGCCCACTTCACCCGGCCGGCCTCGGCCGCGGCGCGGAAGCCGTCCAGCCCGTACCCCCCGGCGGCGGGGGCGATCCCGGCCAGCCGGGCGCCCGCGGCGTTGGGGTTGCGGTCGGCGGTCTCGAGGAACCCGTCGGCCTCCCCGGCGCGGGGCTTGAGGTCGAGGTTCGGCGAGCCGACGGCGTCGCGGAGCAGGCGACGCGCGAGCCAGCACTCCTCGGTCGTGAGGCGCGCGGAGACCAGGCCGAAGAGCCCCGAGCCGCCCTCCGCCTTCGCGTCGCGCAGCGCCGCCGCCACGGCGTCGAGGGCCTCCGCGGCGGAGCAGTCCGCCGGCTTCCCGTCCTTCAGGAGGCGGCCCGCGACGGGGCGGTCCTCGGCGGCGGGCTCCCGGATGTCCAGGCGGCCGCGGTCGCACATCCACCACTTGTTGACGTCCTGGTTCTCGGCGGGCACGAGCCGCAGGACGCGGTTCCAGCGCGTCCCCGCGACCACGTTGCAGCCCCGGGAGCAGGAGTGGCACACGGTGCGCTTCTGCTCCATGAACCAGACGCGGGAGCGGAAGCGGAAGTCGGCCGAGGTGAGGGCGCCGACGGGGCAGATGTCGATGACGTTCATCTGGTAGTTCCCGGTCATCGACTTCCCCGGGGCGACGTCGATCTCCGAGCGGTCGCCGCGCTGCACGACGGTCAGCTCGTCGTTCCTGGAGACCTCGCGCGTGAACCGCACGCACCGCGTGCAGACGATGCAGCGCTCCGCATCGAACACCACCCGGTCGGAGAACTCGACGGACTTGCGCTTGTGGTTCTTGGCCACGTCGAAGCGGGAGGCCCCGGAGCCGAGCTCGAAGGAGTACTCCTGGAGCTTGCACTCCCCCGCCTGGTCGCAGATCGGGCAGTCGAGGGGGTGGTTGATGAGGAGCAGCTCCATCACGTCGGCGCGCGCCTTCCGCGCGATCTCCGATTCGGTGGAGACGACCATCCCCTCGCCGCAGGGGAGGTTGCAGGAAATCTGCGTGCCGCGCATCCCCTTGACTTCGACGAGGCAGATGCGGCAGTTCCCGGCCACGGAGAGCCCCGGGTGCCAGCAGTAGTGCGGCACGTCCTTGCCGATCCCGCGGGCGGCCTCCAGCACGGAGGTCCCGGCGGGGACCTCGACCTCGCGGCCGTCGATGGTCAGCTTAGGCATGGGCGGCCGCCTTCCGGAACGGGCAGGCCTTCGCGGCCACGTGGGCCTCGAACTCCTCGCGGAACTTCAGGATGAAGGAGCGGGTCGGCATCACCGCCGAGTCGGCCAGGAAGCAGATCGTCTTGCCGACGGCCGCGCCGCCGACGGTCTCGGCCACGTTCGCCAGGAGGTCCACGTCGCCCGGGCGGCCCTCCCCGGACTCGATGCGCCGCACGAGCTTCTCGAGCCAGCCCGTCCCCTCGCGGCAGGGGGTGCACTGGCCGCAGGATTCGTGGTGGTAGAACTCCATGAGGTTCAGCAGGGCGTCCACCATGCAGGTGGTCTCGTCCATGACGATGACGCCGGCGGAGCCCATCAGGGAGCCGGCCTTCGCCATGGATCCGAAGTCGCAGCCGACGTCGATCTCGTCCCCCCGGAGGACCGGCACCGAGGAGCCGCCGGGGATGACGGCCTTGAGCCTCCTCCCCTTCCACACCCCCCCCGCGGCGTCGATGACCTGCCGCAGCGTGACGGTCGTCTCGAACTCGAACCAGCCCGGCCGCTCGACGTGGCCCGAGACGCCGTAGATTCGCGTCCCCGGCGTGTCGGGGGTGCCGAGCTTCAGCCACGCGTCCGCCCCGTCGCGCAGCACGATGACGGCGGCGGCCAGGGTCTCGACGTTGTTGATGATGGTCGGGCAGCGCCACAGCCCCTCGACGGCGGGGAACGGGGGCTTGATGCGCGGGTAGCCGCGGCCCCCCTCCAGCGAGGACAGGAGCCCCGTCTCCTCGCCGCAGATGTAGGCGCCGGCCCCGTTGTGGACCCAGATCTCGCAGTCGAAGCCGGAGCCGAGGATGTCCCTTCCCACGAGCCCTGCCCCGCGGGCCTCGGCCAGCGCCGCCTCGACGGCGCGTATCGACTGGGGGTACTCGCCGCGGACGTAGATGTAGGCGACCTTCGCGCCGATGGCGTAGGAGGCGAGCAGGCACCCCTCGACGAGCAGGTGCGGGACCATCTCCATGATCTGGCGGTCCTTGAAGGTGCCCGGCTCCGACTCGTCGGCGTTGCAGGCGAGGTAGACGGGCTTCCCCGTGTTCTTCGGCACGAAGCCCCACTTGCGGCCCGCGGAGAAGCCCGCCCCGCCCCGGCCGCGGACGTTTCCCTTCTGGACCTCGGCCAGGACCTGCTCGGGCTTCATCGCCTTCAGCACGCGCTCGAGGGCCTCGTAGCCGCGGCGCGAGCGGTAGCCGGCCAGGGACTTCACGTCCCGCTGGCCGACGCCCTCGAGCAGGATCCGCTTCTCGGCGATCACGGGAGCTCCTCGAGGATCTTCGCCGCCGTCTCCGGCGTGAGGTTCCCCCACCGCTTCCCGCCGCAGAGGACCGCGGGGGCCTGCTCGCACAGCCCGAGGCACTCGAAGGGGACGATGGTGAATCTCCCGTCCCCCGTCGTCTCCCCCCGCTTCACCCCGAGCTTCTCCTCCATCGCGCGGAGGACGTCCTCGGCGCCGCGCAGGCGGCAGGAGAGGGTCCGGCAGACGTAGAGCTTGTGCCTGCCCACGGGGGAGCGGTCGTACATCGAGTAGAAGGAGACGACCCCGTGGACGTGGGCCTCGGACACGCCGAGGAGGGCGGCCACCTGCCGGACGGACTCCTCCGAGAGGAAGCCGCGCGCCTCCTGCAGGCGGGTGAGGACCGGGAGCATGGCCGCGGCCCTCTTCGGGTAGCGGGCCGCGATGGCCTCGAACTCGGCCGCCAGGGCGGCGGGAATGGGACCCTCGCTCACCGGTCGCACTCCCCCATGACGAAGTCGAGCGACGCCAGGATGGTCACCACGTCGCTCAGCATCGCCCCGGGGAGGAGCCACGGGAGGATGGAGAGGTTGACGAAGGACGGGGCCCGCATCCGCAGGCGGTAGGGCCGCGCCGTCCCGTCGCCGACGATGTAGAAGCCGAGCTCCCCCTTGGGGTTCTCGTGGGCCCAGAAGGTCTCGCCGACGGGGGCCTTGGGCCCCTCGGTGACGATCATGAACTGGTGGATGAGCTCCTCCATCCGGGTCATGACCTTCTCCTTCGGGGGGAGGAAGTGCTTCCCGTCCTCCACGGAGATGGGCCCCGGGGGGAGCTTCTCGACGGCCTGGCGGATGATCCGCGCCGACTGCTTGATCTCCTCGACGCGGCAGAGGTAGCGATCGTAGGCGTCCCCCTTCGACCCCACGGGGACGTCGAACTCGTAGTTCTCGTAGCCGAAGTAGGGGAACTCCTTGCGGAGGTCCCACTCGACGCCGGAGCCGCGGAGGTTCGGGCCCGTCAGGCCGTAGGAGATCGCCACCTCCCGCGGGATGACGCCGACCCCGTCGAGGCGCCCGTGCCAGATCCGGTTGCGGGTGAGGAGCCTCTCGACGTCCTTCTCCACCCGGCCCGGGAGGTCCCGCGCGAAGCGCAGCACCGCCTCGGCCCAGCCCTCGGGGAGGTCGCGGGAGAGGCCGCCGACGCGGGGATAGGAGACGGTGAACCGCGCCCCCGTGAGGGACTCCATGAAGTTGTAGATGGCCTCGCGCTCGCGGAACGTGTAGAGGAACACGGTCAGCGCCCCGATGTCCATGGCGAAGGCGCCGAGGCCGAGGAGGTGGCTGGAGATGCGACCGAGCTCGGCGCAGACGACGCGGATGGCCTTCGCCCGGGGGGGGATGTCGATGCCCATGAGCACCTCGGCGGCGGTGCACACGGCGATGTTGTTGGCCACCGGCGCCAGGTAGTCCATGCGGTCGGTGTAGGGGATGAACTTCGTGAAGCCGTAGGTCTCTGCGATCTTCTCCATGCCGCGGTGGAGGTACCCGATGTCCGGGTCGGCCTTCACCGTGACCTCCCCGTCCAGCTCCAGGACGATCCGGAGCACCCCGTGGGTCGAGGGGTGGGAGGGGCCCATGTTGAGGAAGATGCGGCCGGATTCCTCCACGGACCGCTCGAAGCTGGCGGCGAGGGGGGAGCCGGCGGCGAGGGCCGCGGGATCGGTCACGGCATGTCCCCCTCGGGGCGGCGGGCGCGCTCGATGACCCACCGCGCCCACTCCCGGTCGCTGCGCACCCCCTCCATGGGGAACTCCTTGCGGAGGGGGAAGGCGTCGAAGTCCAGCGGCATCAGGATGCGGCGGAGGTCCGGGTGGCCCTCGAATCGGACACCGAACATGTCGTAGGCCTCGCGCTCCAGCCAGTTCGCCCCGGCCCAGAGGGGCGTCGCCGAGGGGACCACGGGGTCCTCCTCGGGGCAGGAGGTCTTCACCCGCAGGCGCTCCCGGCGCGCCATGCACGTCAGGATCCAGATCACGCGGAAGCGGGGCTCCTGCTCGGGGTGGTCGGTGCACGTGACGTCGTTGAGGAAGGCGAAGTCGAGCTCCGGGTCCTCCTTGAGGCGGCGGAGGACCTCGAGGACCCTCTCCCTCGGGACCTCGATCCACCACTGGCCGCGGAACTCCCGGGCCTCGATCCCCGCGCCGGGGAAGGCGGCCTGGATCCGCTGGACGGTCGGGGAGAGGGGGTCGGGCAAGGAATCAGGAGGTCGTACCGGCGGGCAGGATGAGGCCGTCCGCGGACCTCTCCGCGGGCCTGCGGAAGATCTGCAGGGAGGGCCGGTCCTTCTCGATCTTCCTCTGGAGCTGGATCAGCGCGTTGAGGACCATCTCCGGCCGCGGCGGGCACCCGGGGATGTAGAAGTCCACGGGGACGATGTGGTCGATGCCCTGCATGACCGGGTAGGAGCGGAACATCCCGCCCGAGGCGGCGCAGGCGCCCATGGCGATGACCCAGCGGGGCTCCCCCATCTGGTCGTAGAGCCTCCGGCAGCACTCCCCCATCTTGTAGGTCAGGGTCCCGGCCACGAGCATGAGGTCGGCCTGGCGGGGGGAGAAGCGGGCCACCTCGGCGCCGAAGCGGGCGATGTCGAAGCGGGAGGCCGCGACGGCCATGAACTCGATGGCGCAGCAGGAGAGTCCCAGGGGGAGCGGCCAGATGGAGTTCTTCCTCGCCCAGTTGATGACGGCGTCCACGCTCGTGAGGATGACGCCGCCCTCCTCCTGGAACTCCCCGACGTGGACGGGAGCTACCCTTCGCTCTGCCATTCGAGCACCCCCTTGCGGACGACGTAGATCCACCCCAGGAACAGGATCGCCACGAACAGGAGAAGCTCGAGGAAGAGGAAGCCGAGGGGGAGGCCCGGGCGGGCGGCGTCGGCGCGGCCGTCGAGGACCGCCCA
>CAZWGT010000038.1:0-3847 GCA_964633345.1 uncultured Planctomycetota bacterium | reverse complement strand
ACGACCTCGATGTCGAACAGGATGAACAGCATCGCCACGAGGTAGAACTTCACGGAGAACCGGGTGTGGGCGTCGGCCAGCACCGGCATGCCGCACTCGTAGGGGGTCTGCTTGACGGGGCTCCGCCGCCGCCCCGCCATGGTGAACCGGGAGACGACCGTCGACAGGGTCAGGAGGACCGTCGCGAATCCCGTCGCGAGGACCGCGACGATGAGGACCGGGAGGTAGGGGCTGTCGGTCATCGGTTTCAGGGGGATCCGCGGGACGCCGCGGTGGCCGCACTTCTTACACCACGTCGGGCCGACCGCCCCCAACATTGTGGCCGTGGCCCGGTTGCGTCTCCGGGGAGTCCCTCCCCGGCGCCGGCGAGGGGCGTTAGACTCGGGGAATGGCCCCTCCCTCCCCCCGCCCCGTCTCCGTGGTCGCCGTGGACGACGACGCGACCTCCCTGCGGCTCGTGGAGACCTACCTCCTGCAGGACGGGTGCGAGGTCCGCTGCTTCCTGGACTCCAAGGCGGCCCTGGAGGCCATGCTCCAGTCCCCCGCCGACGTCCTCGTCTCCGACTGGCTCATGGGGGGGATGGACGGGCCCGACCTGGTCAAGGCGGTGCGGGCCGCCCCGACCCTCCAGGGGACCTACTGCATCCTCGTCACCGCCCACGACGCCAAGGGCCGCAAGGTCGCCGGCCTCCTCGTCGGAGCCGACGACTACCTCGCCAAACCGGTCTCCGAGATGGAGCTCCTCGCCCGCATCCGGGTGGGCCTGCGGGTCCGCCGCCTCGAACGCCAGGCGACGATGCTGGCCATGGCGGCGACCCTCGGCCACGAGGTGAACAACCCCCTGACCGGGGTCTTCGGGCACCTCGACGCGGCCCGGGGACACGTCCAGGCGGGGAGGGTCCGGGAAGCGTTGGAGTCCCTCGAGAAGCTGGAGGAGGCCGCCGAGCGGATCCGCCGTTCCGTCGCGGCCCTCATGGCCAACCAGGACCCCAGGCTCCGGTCGATCCTGCGGGGAGTCTCGATGATCGAGTCCCCGACGGACGGCCAGGGCCCTGGCCGGTGAACGCCGCCGTCCTCGGAGCCGGGAAGCAGGGGCTGGCCGTCGCCTACGACCTCGGGAGGCACGGCGGCGCGGCGGCGATCACGCTGGTGGAGGCGGAGCGGGCCGTGCTCCGCGAGGGGGCGCGGCGGCTCCGCCGGCTCCTGCCGGGGACGCCCGTCCGCGCCGTCCCGGCGGCGCTGTCGGGCCGGGAGGCGGTGCGCCTGCTCCGGGGCCACGCGGTGGCGGTGAGCGCCCTCCCCTACCGGTTCAACCCGGCCATGGCGCGGGCCGCGATCGCGGCGCGGGTGCACTTCGTGGATCTCGGGGGGAACACCGACCTCGTGCTGGAGGAGCTCGACCTCGACCGGGCGGCGCGGGGCGCCGGGGTCGGCGTCGTCCCCGACGCGGGACTGGCCCCCGGGCTGGCGAACGAACTCGCCGCCGTCGCCATGGACGAGGTCCCCGGCGCGCGGCGGGTCGTCATCCGCTGCGGGGGGCTGCCGGTCCACCCCCGCGGGCCCCTCGGCTACTCGATCCTCTTCTCGCTGGCGGGGCTGACGAACGAGTACACGGGGATGTGCGAAGTCCTGCGCGGCGGGCGCATCCGGCGGGTGGAGGCGTTCACGGAGCCGGAGCCCTTCCGCGCGCCGGGCGGGCTCGGCACGCTCACCGCGTTCCACACCTCGGGGGGGGCGTCCACCGCGCCGCGCACCTTCCGCGGGCGCCTCGACACCTACGAGTACAAGACGCTCCGCTACCCCGGCCACTACGAGAAGGTCCGCGCGATGATCGAACTGGGGCTCCTCGACCTCGACCCCGTCGATGTCCGCGGTACCCCGGTCGTCCCCCGGGACCTCTTCCACGCGGTCGCGGGCCCCCGCCTCGAGGAGCCCGGCGTGAAGGACCTCGCCCTCCTCCGCGTGGACTGCACCGACCGCCGCGGCCGGGGCGTTCGCTACCAGATGCTCGAGTACCTCGACCCCCGGACCGGCTTCACCGCCATGGAGCGGACGACGGGGTACCCCGCCGCCGCCATCGCGGCCGATCTGGCCGCCGGGAGGCTGGCGCCCGGGGCACGGACGCCGGAGCGCCTCGGGTACGGACCGGGGAGGGTGGCCGACCTTCGGCGGAGGGGTCTCGACATCCGAAGGTCGATAATCGACGTTCGCCCCATCGCCCCGCGTTGATCCCAGGCAACGGATGCCATTCGGCCCCCGGCCACTCCCCGGGTGCTAGATTGCCGGCGGTGCCGGATGGGCGGGACCGGGAGGGGACGTCATGACAAGGATGTGCACGGGACGCGCCGTCGCTCTGGTCGCGAGCATGCTCCTTCCCGCGCAGCCGGCAGCACCGCGGCCGAATCCCGGTGGAGATTCCGGCACCCAGTTCGGCGAGAGGATCGCGGCGATTCCGGACATGGACGGGGACGCCGTCCCCGACCTTGTGGTCTCCGATCCCCTGGCGCAGAAGACAGGCAGGGTCTACCTCTACTCCGGGAAGACCGGCAAGTGGATCCGGACGCTCAGTGGCGGGGCATCCGTCGAGGGGTTCGGGATGGCCGTGGCCGTCCTGGGCGATCTAGATGGCGACCAGCGTTCCGATGTCCTGGCCGGTGCCTATCGAAAGAGTGGATTCGAAACCGGCACGCTCCTGGCCTATTCCGGAGCCTCGGGGAAGCTGATTCGTGAAATCCCGGCGATTCCCCCCTCCTCCTCGGCATTGCTGAGACTCGCCGCCATGGGCGACATCGATGGGGACGGGACGAAGGACTTCGTGGTCTCCGATCCCTCGGGAGGCAAGGGAGGCAGCGTTCATCTCAAGTCGACGAAGTCCGGCTCGACCATCTTCGAGGTCGAGGGCGCTCAGTCTGGAACGGGCCTGGGGACGGTCATCGCCGCCCTGGGTGACGTGGATCGCGACGGCGTCGGGGACTTCGCCGCCGCGGGCAAGTCGGAGGACGAGGATGGCCAGTGCCCCATTCACGTCGTGGTGTACTCCGGGAAGACCGGCAAGAAACTCCATTCCCTCGGCGGGATGAAGGCGCCCAATTTCGTGTTTTTCATCATGACACCCCCCGCCATCGCGGCGCCGGGCGACCTGAACGGTGACGGGAGCGCGGACATCGTGGTGGGTGCACCCTTCCAAACCAACGGAGCCAGGGAGAACTGCGGGATGGTCCGCGCGTTCTCCGGGAGCGACGGCAAGGAGATCTGGACGGCCTGGGGCATGACGGAGAAGGAGAGCGACTGCTTCGGATTCGCGGCGGTGGCGGCGGGCGACCTGGACGGGGATGGAGTCCAGGAGGTCGTCGTGGCCGGAGGGCTCGACACGGATCCGGCAGTCCCGGTCAAGACGAGCCGCCTCTACATCCTGTCGGGGAAGACCGGGAAGGTCGTCCGGACCATCCGCCTTCCCGATTCGAAGGAGTTCCTGAGCGTCGGTCAACACCTCGCGGCGGCGGGGGATCTCGACGGGGACGGCAAGTCGGAGATCGCCGTGGCCACCCTGACCACGTCCGGCCCGGATGACGGCACGTGGGAATCCAGGGTGCGCGTGTTCTCGGGGAAGGACGGCCGGCTGGTCCTCACGCTGACCCCTCCGGAAACGGCGAAGTAGTCCGCGCGGCCCCATCCCGCGCTATAGCCATCCCGCCCACAGGACGATGTACTTCCTTGGACAAACCTGAATCCTGATTCATGATGGCTCGGCCCGCGGACGTCCGCGGGAGGGAGGCTCCCGTGCGCGTGCTCTTCATCTACCCGAACATCGACTGCCCCCCGGGGGCCAACCACGGGCTCGTGGCCA
>CAZWGT010000037.1:3606-17740 GCA_964633345.1 uncultured Planctomycetota bacterium | reverse complement strand
CCGGCGACCGGGCCGGGGCCGCCGCCGCCTTCCGGGAGGCGGTCGCCGCCGCCTCCGAGGAGGGGCGCACCCCCGACTCCCTGCTGCTGGCGGCCCTCCACGGGCTCTCCCGCACCGCTCCCGGGCCCGCCGAGGCGGGGCGGGCCCGGGCCCGGGCGAGGGAGGCGGGCGAGGAGATCCGGGCGCGGGCCGCGGTCGAGGGCTAGGGGGACCGCCTTTCGTCCTTGGTCGGGGCGCCCCGTTCCCCGGAAGATGGCCCCCGCAGGCGAGGAGGGTCCATGTCCCGCACGGAGCCGAGGACGAGCACGCGGTCGGAGCCCCCCGCGGGGGATCCGTTCGACTGGTTCCTCCGGATCCCGAACCGGCTCGAGCAGATGCGCGCCGTCCGCGCCCTCCTCGCCTCCACCTGCGAGTCCCACGGCGTGGACGAGGAGGTGACCCAGGAGATCCTCCTGGCGGTGTCGGAGATCGTGAACAACTCCATCGAGCACGTGCGGGGGAGCGGGCCGGACGGGTACCACGAGGTGGACGTCCGGTTCGGGATCGGCGCGTCCTCGGCCGTCGGCACCGTCCTCGACGAGGGGACGGGCGGGATCGCCCAGAAGGACTTCGAGGTGGCCGAGACGCCGACCCTGGAGAACGACCGCGGGCGGGGGCTCTACCTCATCCGCGCCTACGTGGACGAGCTCGAGGTCCGCGAGGTCCCGGGCGTCGGGACGGAGATCCGGTTCGTGAAGCACCTGCGCGGCGGCGCGGACAGGGGGGCGTGATGGGAATCCAGAGGCAGACGGGCGTCCTCGTCCCGGGTGGCGAGGGGCCTGAGCGCTTCTCGAACTTCCTCACGGGGGACGCGGCCCGCGACTCCCGCAACGTGAACATCCTCCTGCAGACCATCGCCGCCGCCAACAGCAGCATCGAGCTCGACGCCCTCATCGTCAACGTCGTGGACCTCAGCCTCGAGCTCACCGGCGCGGAGCGGGGGATCCTGCTCCTGTACGAGGGGGACCGGCTCCGGGTGCGGATGGCGCGAGACAACCAGCGGAGGAACCTCCCGCCGAACATCCACTTCTCCCACACGGTTCCCGCCCGGGTGGCCAAGGAGGGGAAGCCGGTCAGCCTCACCGACTCCGCCAGCCCGATGGACTTCAGCCAGTCGGTGGTGGACCTCAAGCTCCTCACCGTCATGTGCGTGCCCCTGCGGGTGAACAACCGGATCACGGGCGTCCTCTACGTGGACTCCCAGCTCAAGACGAAGGAGTTCACCAACCAGGACCTCACCCTCCTGAACGCCCTGGCCTACCAGGTGGCGATCACCATCGACAACGCCCGGCTGTTCGAGCACTACGTCGAGAAGCAGCGCATGCAGCAGGAGCTGGACATCGCCCGCGACATCCAGCGGCAGCTCCTGCCCCAGGGGCCGCTGTCCGTCCCCGGGTTCGACATCCACGGAACCTCCGTCGGCTGCGAGGAGACCAGCGGCGACTACTTCGACTACTTCCGCTTCGGCGAGAACCGCGTCGGGATGGTGGTGGGGGACGTGGCGGGACACGGGGTCCCCGCGGCGATGTTCATGGCCACCGCCCGCGCCCTCCTCCGGGCCTTCCTCTTCGCGGACTCCGACCCGGCGGTGACGCTGGGGAACCTCAACAACTTCCTCAGCGAGGACATGGAGACGGGGCGCTTCATGACCATGTTCTACGGGGACATCGACCTCTCCACGCGCACCCTCCGCTACGTCCGGGCCGGGCACAACGCGCCCCTCCTCTACCGCCGGGCGACGGACACCTTCGACGAGCTCGACGCCCCGGGCGTGGCGCTGGGGATGGTGCGGGGGTTCCGCTACCGCATCGCCGAGCCCGTGCGGATCGGGCCCGGGGACATCCTCTTCCTCTACACGGACGGGATCATCGAGAGCATGAACGCGAAGAAGGAGCAGTTCGAGATCGAGCGCGTGGCGGACATCCTCCGGAAGAACCGGGATCGCCCGGTGAAGGAGATCTGCGAGACCCTGAGCGCGGCCGTGGCCGACTTCACCGACCACGCCCCGCCGCAGGACGACCTGACCGTCGTCGTCGCGAGGGCCCAGGCATGAACATCGACGAGAAGACCCGCGGATCCGTCACGGTTCTCTCCGTCTCCGGGGAGTACGACAGCCTGGACGTCGCGAAGTTCACCGCCGCGATCGTCGCCCTCGTCGCGAAGGGGTCCGTCCGCATCGCCCTGTCCCTGGAGAAGCTGACCTTCATCAACTCCACGGGCCTCGGCTCCTTCATCCGCGAGCACGAGCGCCTGGCCCAGGCGGGGGGGGAGCTGGCCTGCGCGGCGCTCTCGAAGTTCACGGAGCGGAACTTCAGGCTCCTCGGCATGGACAAGCGGATCCGCTGCTTCGCGACCGTCGAGGAGGCCGTCGCCCACCTCGAGGCCGGCCGCGGGGGGACGGGCGGCCGGCGGGTCGCGTTCCGCTTCCCGGACGAGGGGGCCGCGGGGAAGGTGAGGCGGGCGGAGATCCTCGAGGTCCGGGAGGACGGCGTCACCTTCCGGCTGGACGACCTCGAGGGCCTCGACCCCTCCGTGGTGTTCGCCCCCGGCAGGGCCGTGGAGCTCCGCTTCGGCCCGGACGGGGGGGTCCGCGTCGGGGGGAAGGTGGCGTCGGCCGACGCGGGCGCCGGCCGCCGGCTGTCCGTGCGCGCCGGCTTCTCCGGCCTGACCGCGCCCGACCGGGCGGCCGTCGGCCGCCTCGCCCGGGAGATCCGGGGGGAGACCGCCGACGCCGAGGAGAGGTCCGCATGAGGGGGGATACGCCCGTGAACCGAGCCGCTTCGACCGTCCTTCTCGCCGCGGCCCTCGCCCTGGCCGCGGGCTGCGACTCGAAGGGAACGCCCGGGGACGGGAAGGGCCCCGGCGGGCCCGTGAAGATCGGGGTCGCCGGCCCCAAGACCGGCGGGCAGGCCAAGAACGGCGAGGATCTCATCAACGGGACGACCCTGGCCGTCGATGAGTGGAACGCGAAGGGGGGCGTCCTCGGCCGCACCGTGGAGGTCGTGTTCCGGGACGACGAGGCGGAGCCGAAGAACGCCACCGCGGTCGCCCAGGAGCTCGTCAACGCCGGGGTGACGGGGGTCGTCGGCCACTTCAACTCCGGCTGCACGATCCCCGCCTCGGCGATCTACGAGCGGGCGGGGATCGCCTCCATCACGCCGGCGTCCACCAACACCTTCGTCACCGAGCGCGACCTGAAGACCGTCTTCCGGATCTGCGGCAGGGACGACATGCAGGGCAAGGCGGCCGCGGACTTCATCGTGGACGTGCTCAAGGCGAAGAAGGTGGCCGTCTTCGACGACAAGACCCCCTACGGCAAGGGGCTGGCCGACTACGTGGCGAAGTTCCTGGAGGGGCGGACCGAGATCGTCGTGCGGGAGGGCTTCGACAAGTCGGAGAGGAACTTCACCCCCTACGTCGCCAAGCTCGTGGATGCGGCGCCCGACGTCTGGTACTTCGGCGGGATCTTCGAGCAGGCCGCCCCCCTCCTCATCAAGGCGGGCCAGCTCGGGGTGAAGGCGCCGATGATGAGCGGGGACGGCGTCCACGGCTACCAGGCCGACTTCATCGACAAGGTCGGCGCGGGGGCCGACGGCACCCTCACCACCTTCCCCGACCTCACGAGCTCGCCGCTCTATCCCGACTTCCTCAAGCGCTACAAGGAGAAGTTCAAGGTCGAGCCGGGGCCCTACGCCATCTACTCCTACGCCGCGGCGAACATCCTCCTCGAGGGGGTGAAGGGATCGGCATCCACGGACGGGCGGAAGGTGGCCGCCGCGATCCACGCCGGCTCCTACGACACCCTCGTGGGGAAGGTGGAGTTCGACGCCCGCGGGGACGTCAAGGTGAACGCCTACCGGGTCTGGGTGGTCCGGGGCGGGAGGCACGTCCTGCACGGCTCGAAGTAGGGGGGCCGCGGGCCGGCCATGCTCCAGGCCCTCTTCAACGGCCTCGTGCAGGGGTCGATCTACGCCGTCATCGCCCTCGGCTACACGATGGTGTACGGGATCCTCCTCCTCATCAACTTCGCCCACGGCGAGATCGTCATGGTCGGGGCCTACGCCAGCGTCCTGGCCTTCGCGGCCCTCACGGCGTCGGGCGCCGTGGCCTCGGCGGGGGTCGTGCCCTGCCTCGCCGTCTCCCTGGCCGGGGCCATGTCGGTGAGCGCGCTCTACGGGGTCGCCCTCGAACGGGTCGCCTACCGCCCCCTCCGCTTCGCCCCGAGCCTCTCCCCCCTCATCAGCGCCATCGGGATGTCGATCTTCCTGCAGAACTTCGTCCGCCTCGCCCAGGGCTCCGCACCCGTCTACTTCCCGACGACCGCCCCCGCCTACGAGGCGGTCTTCGGCGGGGCGAACCGGATCCGCCTCGGCCCCGTCACGGCGACCCCCCTCGACCTGGTCATCATCGGGACCTGCGTCGTCCTCATGGCCTGCCTCTACGTCTTCGTCATGGGGACGCGCCTCGGCAAGGCGATGCGGGCCACGGCCCAGGACAAGGTCATGGCGGGCCTCTCGGGCATCTCCGTGGACCGCGTCATCTCCGCCACCTTCGCCATCGGCTCGGCCCTCGGGGCCGTTGCCGGGATGCTCCTCGTCCTCTACACCTCCCAGGCGAAGTTCGACATGGGCTTCATGGTCGGGCTCAAGGCCTTCACGGCGGCCGTCCTCGGGGGGATCGGGAACATCCGCGGCGCGATGCTCGGGGGGATCCTCCTCGGGGTCGCGGAGTTCACCGGGATCCACCTCTTCGGGGCGGAGTACAAGGAGGTGTACGCCTTCGCGATCCTGCTGGCCGTCCTCGTCGTCAGGCCCCGCGGGCTCCTCGGCGAGCGCGTGGCGGAGAAGGTATGACCCTCCGCGAGCGCATGGTCCGGGTCCTCCTGGCGGCCGCCGGGGCCGTCGTCGTCTCGTGGCCCCTGGCGGGGTTCACCGCCACCGAGGCGGGGGGGGCGCGGTTCGCCCTCCTGCCCGCCCTGCAGATCGGGCTGGTCGTCCTCGCCGTGGGGACCGCCTACGCCGCGGGGATCGCGGCGTGGGGCGCGGTGCCGACGGGGCCGATCCGGGCCGCGCGCGCGGCCCCGGGGCGCCCCGGGCTCGCCTGGCCCGCGGCGATCCTCCTCCTCGGGTTCCTCGCGGTCGTGCCCCTGTTCGCCACGGGGTCGTGGACCTCCAACGTCCTCGAGGCGATGGTCTTCGCCACCATCGCCATCGGCCTGAACATCTCCATGGGCATGGCGGGGCTCCTCGTCCTCGGCCACGCCGCGTTCTGGGGCGTCGGTGCCTACACCTTCTCCATCCTCGTGATCCGCCTCGAGTGGAACTTCTGGCCCGCCTTCCTGGCGGGGGGCTGCCTGGCGGCCGTCGCGGGCCTCCTCGTCGGGATCCCCGCGATCCGCCTCCGGGGGGACTACCTCGCCATCGTGACCCTGGGCTTCGGGGAGGCCGTGAAGTGGTTCCTGAAGAACGAATCGCGGATCACGGGCGGCGACATGGGGATCCCGTGCTCCGAGATCCCCGGCTCCTTCCTCCGGCCCAACGGCTGGCTGGGGGGGTGGCTGTGGCAGCCGACCACGATGGCGGGATGCTACTGGTTCGCCCTCGGACTCCTGCTGGCCTGCGTGGTCTGCGTCTCCCTCTTCACCCGCTCCCGCTTCGGGCGCGCCCTGTTCGCGCTCCGCGAGGACGAGACGGCGGCGAAGTGCATGGGCGTGGACACGGTGCGGGTGAAGCTCGTCGCCTTCACGGCGTCGGCCTTCTGGGCGGGGCTGGCGGGGGCGGTCCATCCCGTCTTCCGCGGCCAGATCACCCCGGACCTCTTCGACTTCAACGCCAGCGTCCTGTTCGTGGCCATGGTGGTGCTCGGCGGCCTCGGCTCCATCCCCGGCTCCATCGCGGGGGCCGCGGTGCTCTTCATCCTCCCCAACCTCCTCCGGGACAAGCTCCCCGCGATCCAGGACTACCGGATGCTCCTGTTCGGCGCGGTCATGGCGGCGATGATGGTCGTGAAGCCGGAGGGGCTCTTCGGGGCGCGCCGCACGGAGGAGCCGGCCGGGGAGGGGGAGCCGTGACCCCGGTCCTCGAGGCACGGTCCGTTTCCAAGGCCTTCGGCGGCCTGAAGGCGGTGGACGGCGTCTCCTGCTCGGTGGAGGCCGGGGCCGTCACGGCCATCATCGGCCCCAACGGGGCGGGCAAGACGACGTTCTTCAACTGCATCACGGGGGTGGCCCCGGCGACCGCGGGAGAGATCCTCTTCGAGGGGGTCCCGGTGACGCGCCTGCGCCCCCACCAGGCCACGCGCCTGGGGATGGCGCGCACGTTCCAGAACATCCGCCTCTTCGGCCACATGACGGTCCTGGAGAACGTGGTGACGGGCCACGACTGCCGCGCGGAGTACGGGCTCCTGGCCGCCCTCCTCCGGACCCCCTCCATGCGCGCCGCCGAGAGGGATTCGCGCGGGAAGGCGGAGGCGCTGCTGGAGTTCGTCGGGCTCTCCCGGTGGTCGGGTTCGCCCGCCCGGAGCCTCCCCTACGGCGCCCAGCGGCGCCTGGAGATCGCCCGGGCCCTGGCGACGGAGCCCCGCCTCCTGCTTCTCGACGAGCCGGCCGCCGGCATGAACCCCCGCGAGAGCATGGATCTCGTGGATCTCATCGGGCGGATCTCCGCCCGGAACCTCACGGTCATCCTCATCGAGCACCACATGCGCGTGGTCATGAGCATCTCCAGCCACGTGATCGTGCTCGACCACGGGGTGAAGATCGCCGACGGGACGCCCGCCGCCGTGCGCGCGGACCCCGCCGTCGTCGAGGCCTACCTGGGGAAGGAGGAGATCGCTTGAGCGGCCCCCTCCTGGTCCTCGACGGCGTGCACGCGGGCTACGGTCCCATCCGCGCCCTGAAGGGCGTCACGCTCCGGGTGGACGAGGGGGAGATCGTCGCCCTCATCGGCTGCAACGGGGCGGGGAAGACGACGACCCTGATGACGATCTCCGGCGTGATCCCACCGACGGCGGGGAGCGTCACCTTCCGCGGGAGCCCCCTCGACGGGCTCCCGCCCCACGAGGTCGTCGCCCGCGGCGTCTGCCAGGTCCCCGAGGGCCGCCGCATCTTCCCGCGCCTGACGGTGCGGGAGAACCTCGAGATGGGGGCCTTCCTAGTCCGGGACCCGGCCGCCGTCCGCCGCCGCATGGAGGAGGGGTTCGCGCTGTTCCCCATCCTCCGCGAGCGGGAGTCCCAGCTGGGCGGCACCCTCTCCGGCGGCGAGCAGCAGATGCTGGCCATCGCCCGGGCCCTGATGCTGGAGCCCGCGATGATCCTCCTCGACGAGCCCTCCCTCGGCCTCGCGCCGCTGGTCGTGGCGCGGATCTTCGAGGTCGTGAAGGCGCTCCGGGACCGGGGGACCACGGTGCTCCTCGTGGAGCAGAACGCCAACATGGCGCTGCGCCTGGCGGACCGGGCCTACGTGATGGAGACCGGGGTCGTGACCATCGAGGGGAGGGGGCGGGATCTCCTCGAGGACCCGCGCATCCGCGAATCCTACCTCGGGGAGTAGCGCCGGCACGCCTCGGCGAAGGCCACCGCCGCGATGCCGTCCTCGAGGGTCGCCGCGATTCCCCGGCCCCCCCCGCGGGCGGCGGCGACGAAGTCGCGCAGGAGCGGGACGAGGCCCGGGCCGGGCGGCGGGAGGGGGATCGGCGAGCGCGTCCGCCCCTCCCTGCGGGAGAGTTCGTGGAGGACGAGGTCCCCCTCGAGGGCGCCCCGGTCCCCGCAGGCCTCCAGCGCCCCGCGGCGGGCCGGGGTCGCGATGGAGACGTCCACGGAAAGGGCCGCGCCCCCGGACAGGCGCCCGAGCGCCGCCGCCGAGCCCTCGGCCTCGCCGGGGGACGCGGAGCGGAGGCAGGAGAGGAGGTCGATCTCCCCTCCGGTGAGCCACCGGGCGAGATCCGCGGCGTGGGTCCCGACGCTCAGCAGCGCGCCTCCCCCCTCCGGGCGGTGCTGCCACTCCTGGGGCATCCGCTCGTGGCGGAGGGAGACGGAGAGGGATCGCAGGGTCCCGAGGGAGGGGAGCGCCTCCCGGAACGCGAGGGCGACGGGGTGGTAGCGGTGGGAGTGGCCGACGAGGACGGGGGAGCGGGCCGCCCGCCGGATCCGCGCGCAGGAGGCGAGGTCCGGTGCCACCGGCTTCTCGAGGAGCAGCGCCTTCCCGCGGGAGAGGACCGCCTCGGCCTGCAGGACGTGGGCCCCCGGCGGGGAGGCGACCACGCAGGCGTCCACGGCGGGGTCGTCCACGAGGGCCTCGAAGGAGGTCTCGAAGCGCACCCCCCGCGCGGCCCAGCGGGGGCCGTCGGCGGGGGAGCGCCGGCACACGCCGGCCAGCCGGGCCCCGGGGACGTCTCCCCGGAGCAGGTGCTCCGCGTAGCGCGACCCGTGGACCCCGGCCCCGAGGACCGCGACGGCGAGGTCGGCCACGGTCCCGCCGCCCTAGGCGCCGCGTGCCCGGCGCAGGATGTGGGCCACGCCGGCGGGAGTCGCGCGGAAGGTGTTCGGGAGGATCCCCGGGGCCGCCAGCCCCTTGCGGAGGCTCAGCTTGGCGAGGATCGGCCGGGCCTTGAGGCCCCTGCAGGGGAAACCCGAGGCCGAGAGGTGGGCGGTGATCTCCGCCGGCGTGACGTCCCGCTTCCCCGCCGAGGCCAGGGCGACGAGGGCGAGCAGGACGGCGGCGCGCTCGGCGCGGCGGGCGTCGTCCCTGGCGAGGATCGCGTAGAGGGGGGCGGGGTCGAAGGGCATGGACCCGGCGGTGGGAAGGGGCGGGGCGGGTTCGGGCGCCGGCGCCCGGGGCGCCGCGGCCGGGGGCGCGGGCACCGCCGGCGTCTCCGCGTCCAGGAGGCGGAGGCGGCGCGCCCCCCGGGCGGCGGGGGCGACCATGTCCCTGACCAGGGACTCGAAGAGGGTCCGGTCCCCCCGGTACTCGACCTTCAGTCCGGGGACGGCGACGGCGAAGACGACGGTCTCGGCCATGGGGGGATCCTACTCGTAGATCCGGATCGAGACGACCTCGACGGTGCGGGTCCCGCCGGGAACCTCGAGTTCGACGACCTCCCCGGCCTTCCTGCCGATGAGCCCGGCCAGCAGGGGGGCGCGGTAGGAGATCTCCTGGCGCTCCGGGTCGGAGTACCCGCCGCCGACGACGTTGTAGGTGAGCTCCTCGCCCGTGGTCCGGTCCTTGAGCTTCACCGTCTTGCCGATGGTGATCGTCTCGGGGTCGGTCCGCTTCCCGTCCACGATCTGCATGCCGGTCAGGAAGGACTGCATCTCCTCGTACCGGCCCGTGAGGAACTCGACCTCCTCGCGGGCGGCGTCGTACTCGGCGTTCTCGGAGAGGTCGCCGTGCTTGGCCGCTTCGCCGACCTTCCAGCGGGCGTGGGAGATCTTCTCGAGGAGGAGCTCGATCTGGGCCTGGTGCCGGTCGTACTGGCCCCGCGTCATGTAGTTGGTCGCCATGGAGTCTCCGGTGTGCTAGTAGCGGGGGAGGGAGGGGTCGATCCGCGTCGACCAGGCCTCCGTCCCGCCCTCGAGGCTCGCCACGCGGGCCAGGCCCTTGGAGCGCAGGAACTGCATCGCCTGCCAGCTCCGCATGCCGGCGTGGCAGTAGACCACGACGTCCCGATCCGCGGGAATCTCCCTCCACCGGGAGGGGAGGGCGCCGAGGGGGACGTGGAGGGCCCCGGGAAGCATGCCCAGCGCCGCCTCCCAGTCCTCGCGCACGTCCACGAGGAGGTGGGGGGAGCCGCCCTCGAGGAGGTCGCGGACCTCCTCCGGGGAGCGCTCGGGGGGGACGTCCGACTCCACGGGCGCCGGGGCCGGGGCGGGCATGCAGTACCCCCCGATGTCCGCGAGTTCCCGGATCGTGGGGGCCCGTCCGCACACGGGGCAGTCGGGGTCCTTCCGCAGCCGCAGCTCACGGAAGGTCAGGGCGAGGGCGTCGTAGATCACCAGGCGCCCCGCGAGCCCCTCCCCGATGCCGAGGAGGAACTTCAGGACCTCCGTGGCCTGGAGGCAGCCCACGACGCCGGGGAGGATGCCCAGGACCCCCGCCTCGGCGCAGGAGGGGACGAGGCCCGGCGGGGGGGGCTCGGGGTGGAGGCAGCGGTAGCAGGGGCCGGAGCGGGCGTCGAAGAACGAGACCTGCCCCTCGTACCGGAAGACGCTCCCGTGGGCGTTGGGCTTGCCCGCCAGCACGCAGGCGTCGTTGACCAGGTAGCGGGCGGGGAAGTTGTCGCTCCCGTCGGCCACGATGTCCGCGGAGGCGAGGAGGTCCCGGGCGTTGGAGGCGTCGAGGCGCACGGCGTGGGCCTCGACGCGGACCGAGGGGTTGAGGTCGGCCAGCCGCTCCGCGGCGGCCTCGACCTTGGGGCGCCCGACGTCGGAGGTGCCGTAGAGGACCTGGCGGTGGAGGTTGGAGGGGTCCACCCGGTCCCCGTCGATGAGCACGAGCCTCCCGACCCCCGCCGCCGCCAGGTAGAGGGCCGAGGGGCAGCCGAGGCCCCCCACGCCCACGAGGGCCACCGTGGCCCCGAGGAGGCGGGCCTGGCCGTCCGCTCCCATCCCCGGCAGGGAGAGCTGGCGGGCGTAGCGGCGCGCGTCGTCGGGGCCGAGGCGGGTGTCGGAGGGGGTCACGGACCCTGCAGGTTACGGTCCCCGGGTCGGGGTGCCAAGAAGGGTGCCGGCTTCGGCGGCGGTCGGCGTGGCGGTGGATCCCCGGGGTGGCGTTCCGCGGCGCCTTCGGCGGCGCGGTGGCACCCGGAGGGACATCGTCCGGAACGGATCGGACGATGTCCCTCCGGGCGCGAAGAGAGGCGGGGGGGGGGAGAACGGTTCCCGTACACGGGGTACACCGCTCGAGCAGCCCGAACGTCTCACCCCGTTCATGGAGAGTGTCCTCTCCCACCCCCCCGCCGTTCATCGCTCCCGGATCGCGATCGTCCGATCCGTTCCGGACGATCGCGATCCGGGAGCCCCGCGCCGCCGGAGGCGGCGCGGAACGACTTCGCAGTGAAGGTCCGACGGCGAGCCTCACCCTCACGGTCCGTCGTGCTGCGCGCCGGTCCCCCGGAGGGGCTTCCCGCGTCTGTTAGGATGGCCCCGTGGACGCCCCCTCCCCCCCGGCCGCCCCCGCCGAGCCCCGGAACCTCCGGACGGCCGTCCTGCTCCTCGCCGCCGGGCTGGTCGCGGCGGGGACGTGGTTCGCCCTCCGGGCCCCGGTCCCGGACCGGGAGCCGGCCGGGGTGTGGGACTACATCCGCGACCGGGTCTGCGAGGGGGACGGCGAGGCGCCCTGGCGCATGCTGCTCCCGGAGGCGAAGCCGAAGTTCCTGGAGTTCGTGAAGCAGATGGCCGAGGCCCCCGACTCCGACGCCCGGGCCTCCGAATGGCGCCGGAAGACCGGCATCTCCCGGCAGGAGCTGCGCACCCTCCCCCCGGCATCCATCATGGCTCGGGAGTACCTCGCCAGCGTGGACAGGATCCGGGGCTCGCGGGTCTTCCACACCGACCGCTGGTCCGAGGACACGGCCCACATCCGCGTCTCCCTGAAGGACGGGTCCGACGTGTTCTTCGTGTTGCGCCGCACCGACGGGGCATGGAGGATCGCCGACCTGATCCCCATGGTGACCGCCGAGGGGAGCTACATCCCCTACGCGGGGGCGGCGCCGATCCAGGTCCCGAAGCCGAAGTGAGGTCCCCCGCGGCCCTCCTGCTGGCGGCGGCCCTCGCCCTGCTCCCGGGCTGCGACGGGGACTCGACGACGCGGGACACCCGGGACATCGAGAAGGCGTACTACGCGCTCCGCGACGCCCTCCTCCAGGGGGACGACGAGTCCTTCTTCACCCTGCACGGGAGCGACGCGAGGCGGTGGGCCCTGGAGAGCTTCCCCGCCATCCGGGCGGGGTACCTGGCGGGCCTGCCCGAGGAGCGCGCGGCGTTCCAGAGGCTGTACCGCGTGACCGAGGAGGAGTTCCTCCGGGGGGAGCCCCGGTCCCTGGTCGTGCGGATGATGCCGTGGAAGAGCGGCTGGCGGGAGAAGCGGGAGTACTTCCGCAGCGCCCGCGTGAAGGACGTGTGCATCGACTACATCCCGCTCCCCGGCGGGGGAACGGAGCGCCGCGGGGTCGTCGAACTCGAATCCCCGGAAGGGGGCGCCGCCGGCACCGTCGTCTTCGTGAAGGAGAAGGAGGGGTGGCTCCGGCGCTCCTTCTTCCTGGAGAGCGTCCCCGCGGCGGATCCCCCCGTCGTGGACCCCCCGAAACGGCCCGGAGGCTGATTCCGGGATAGGATTCCCCGGGAGGAGACCATGGCACCCCGAAGGCGCATCGATCCCCCCGTCGACATCGTCCTGACGGAGGAGGACCTCGCCGCCATCATCCGGGAGACCGTCGGAGGCCCTCCGGCGGCGGTCGCGGCCCCCGCCCCCCCCGGCGCCGGGTTCTCCCTCCCGGCGCCCCAACCCACGGGGGCCGACCGCGCCTGGAGTCTCGGGGTGCGCAGCCCCGGGGCGGTGGGGGACGCCATCCGGAGGATCCTCGAGGCGACGACCCTCGACCGGGGGAGGCGACCGCGGGTCCCCGGGGCCGGGGAGTAGGCTACTCCCGCTTGATGGCGGTCGGCGCGAGCGGGGATTCCCAGCGGCTCCCCGCCTTGAGGACGACGTCGAGGGGCGGGGGAAGGGTCGGGAAGAGGACCTCGACGTCCCTCCAGGGCCGGTTCTCCTCGGGGGGGCGGACGCCCATGACCCCGCCCGCGAGCTTCAGGGCTCCGGGGATCTCGGGAAGGAGCAGTTCGACGTCCAGGGCGGTGGCGTCGGCGAGGCCGGAGACCGTGGGCACCCGGACCGTGAAGAGGGGGCCCGAGGGGCCGCGGACGAAGGCGACGACGAGGGCGTCGATCATCTCCCCGGCCCCGGCCTTCCCCGCCCGGGCCGGGATGGAGGCGAGCATCGTCCCGTCCTTCGCGCCCCGGAGGGGGACCGCCCGGACGGAGTGGACGATGAAGTCCCCCGTCGCGCCCCGGATGACGATGGGCTGCATCCGGATGGCGGCGGCGTCGGGGACGAGCTGCCGGGTGGCGTCGGAAACGAGGACCATCCCGCCCGTGGCCTTCTCCTCCACGCGCTGGGCGAGGTTCACGTGGTCCCCGATGACCGTGTACTCCAGCCGCCGCTCGCTGCCGACGTTCCCGGCGATGAAGGAGCCGGAATTGAGGCCGATGCCCATGCGGATCTGCACCGGGCTGCCGGCCGCCATGAGGTCGAGGTTGAATCCGTAGAGCCGGTTCTGCATCTCCAGGGCCCCGGCCATGGCGGGACCCGCGTGGTCGGGCATGGCGACGGGCGCGCCCCAGACGCAGAGCATGGCGTCGCCGCCGAACTTGTCCACGGTGCCGTCGTACCTGAACACCGCGTCCACGAGGTCCTGGAAGAACTTGTTCAGGATGGACACGACCTCGGCCGCGGAGAGGTTCCGGCAGACCTTGGTGAACCCCACGACGTCGCTGAACAGGACCGTGCCGTTGCGGGTCTCGCCTCCCAGGGACGGGTTCAGGTTGCCGCTGGCGATCTCCGAGACGACGGAGGGGGAGAGGTAGCGCCCGAGGTTCGTCCGGAGGACCGTCTCCTTCTGGATCTGGCTCACGAGCCGGGCGTTCTTCACGAACACCGCCAGCTGCCCGGCCATGCTGGCGAGCATCTCGAGGTCGTCGGCGTTGAAGGGGGAGCCGATGTCCCCCGTGTCGAGGTAGAGGATTCCGAAGAACTCGTCCTTGCTGACGATGGGCACGCTCATGATCGAGCGGATCCCGGATGCCACGATGGACATGGCCGCGGAGAGCAGCTGGTCCGTGGCGGTGTCGTAGGAGAGGACCGACTTGCGCTCGACGCGGTTCATCCGCACCACGGTCTTCGAGAGGCGGATCTCGCCGCCGACGGCCTGCCCCCTCTGCTTCACCTTGACGGGGCGCAGTTCGCCCCCCTCCTCCATCAGGATGCAGCACGTGCCGGCCCGGGGGAACAGGCCGAAGACCTGCTCGACGACCTCCTCGAGGAGC
>CAZWGT010000037.1:0-3596 GCA_964633345.1 uncultured Planctomycetota bacterium | reverse complement strand
CGCGTTGCCGATGCGGTTGAGGGCCGAGAGCCTCTGGGAGGACTTGGCCATCTGCTCGAGGGTCAGGGGCTGCGTGGACCCCATGGCCGGCTCCGCCTGCGCGGGGGCCGGGGCCATGGTCTCGTAGACGGAGTCCTCGGCGGCGTCCGTGAGGATGAAGCTCGTCATCTTGTCCGTCGGCACCGGGGCCCTGGGCGCCCCGGGGAGGGGGCCGGCCCTCGTCACTCCGGCCTCCTCCTCCTCGACGAGGGTGAAGGTGGAGCGCCCCACGATGAAGGTCTGTCCCGGGCGGAGGGCGGTCTCGCGGACCCGCACGCCGTTCATGGTCGTGCCGTTGGTGGAGCCGAGGTCCTTCAGGAAGGGCCGGATCCCCATCATCGAGACCTGGGCGTGGTGGCGGCTGACGAGGTCGTCCTGGAGGATCACCCTGCAGTCGGACTCGCGGCCGATGAGGACGACGCCGTCGATCCGGACCTTCGTCCCCGTGCTTCCCGGGGTCTGCTGGAGGAGGTGGTACCGGGCCATGGGGACGGGATCCTAGTCTGCGGCCCCCCCCGCAGGCCAGCAACGCGTGGACGGGGGTCGGCGGCTACTTCTTCTCCTGCTGCGCCTTCCTCTGGGCGATCCGGTCCTCGACGATCTTCTGGGCGAGGCCGCGGGGCACGGGGGAGTACTCGCACGGCTCGAGGGAGAAGTTGGCACGTCCCTGGGTCATGGAGCGCAGGGTCGTGGAGTACTGGAACATCTCCGAGATCGGGACCTTGCCGCGGATGATCTTCGCCCCGGACTTGTCGGTGTTCTCGGCCACGACCGCGCGCCGGCGCATGAGGTCGCCCATGACGGGGCCGAGGAACTCGGCCGGCACGGTCACCTCGAAGCTCATGATCGGCTCGAGGATCGTGGTGCCCACCTTCTCGATGGCGGCCCGCACGGCCAGCTTCCCGGCCGCGACGAAGGCCATCTCGCTCGAGTCCACGTCGTGGTACTTGCCGTCGTAGAGGCAGGCCTTCAGGCCCACGAAGGGGAACCTGAGGTCGCCGCCCTCGGCGCAGTAGGTGCGGATGCCGTCCTCGATGGCGGGGACGAACTCCTTGGGGACGGAGCCGCCCACGGTCTCGTTCTCGAACTCGATCTCGTTGGTGCCCGTGAGGACCTCGAAGCGGACGCGCGCGATGCCGAACTGGCCGTGGCCGCCCGTCTGCTTGACGTGGCGCCCCTCGGCCTCGCAGTTGGCGGAGAGGGTCTGGCGGTAGGCGACGCGGGGGCGCCCGACGACCGCCTCGACGTTGTGCTCGCTCTTGAGGCGGGAGACGACGATCTCCAGGTGCAGCTCGCCCATGCCCGCGATGATGACCTCGCCGGTCTCGGAGTCGGTGTAGCGGCGGAAGGTCGGGTCCTCCTTGGCCACCTGGGACAGGGCGGCGTTGAGCTTGTCCCGGTCCCCGTGGACCTTGGGCTCCACGGACATGGAGATGACGGCGTCGGGGAACGTCATGGACTCGAGGACCACCTGGTGGTCGTCCAGGCAGAGGGTGTCCCCCGTGAGGGAGTGCTTGAACCCGACGACGGCGACGATGTCGCCCGCCACCGCGGCCTCGATCTGCTCGCGCTTGTCGGCGTGCATCCGGAGCAGGCGGCCCACGCGCTCCTCGCGGTTGCGCCCGGGGTTCCACACCTTCTGGCCCTGGTTGAGGGTGCCGGAGTAGATTCGCACGAAGGTCAGGTCGCCGTTGGCGTCGCCGACGGTCTTGAAGGCCAGGCCGCAGAACGGGGCCGACGGATCCGCGGGGGCCTCGACGTGCTCGTCGGTGCGGGGGTTCACGCCCTTGATGGGGGGCAGCTCCTCCGGCGCGGGGAGGTACCAGCAGACGGCGTCGAGGAGCTGCTGGACCCCCTTGTTCTTCAGGGCGGAGCCGGCCAGCACGGGGGCGATGGTGCCCCGGATCGTGCCCGCGCGGATGGCGGTCCTCAGCTCCTCGACGGTGACCTCGTCGCCGTGGAGGAACTTCTCGAGGACGACGTCGCTGACGTCGGAGACGTCCTCGATCAGCTTCTCTCGGGCCGCGGACGCGGCGGCCGCGAGGTCGTCGGGGATGGGGGCCTCGGTGAAGGTCTTGTCCTCCTGGAAGTAGATCGCCTTCATCTCCACGAGGTCCACGACGCCCTTGAAGTTCCCCTCGGCGCCGATGGGGAGCTGGATGGGGACCGGGATGGGGTCCACGAGCTTGGTCTTGATGTCGTTGACGGTGTTGTTGAAGTCGGCCCCGACGCGGTCCATCTTGTTGACGAAGCACAGGCGCGCGACGGAGTACTTGCCCGCCTGGCGCCAGACGGTCTCGGACTGGGCCTCGACGCCGCTCACGGCGTCGAAGACCGCCACGGCCCCGTCGAGCACGCGGAGGGAGCGCTCGACCTCGACCGTGAAGTCCACGTGGCCGGGGGTGTCGATGAGGGTGACGTCGATGTCCTGCCAGTGGAGGTAGGTGGCGGCGGACTTGATGGTGATGCCGCGGGCGCGCTCCTCGTCCATGAAGTCCATCGTGGTGGCGCCGTCGTGGACCTCGCCCACCTTGCGGATGCGGCCCGAGTAGAACAGGATGCGCTCGGTGACGGTGGTCTTGCCGGCGTCGATGTGCGCCATGATGCCGATGTTGCGCCGCTTGGTGACGGGGAGCGCCATGGGGACCTCTCGGTGGACGCCGTAGCCTCCACGGCACCGGTCGGGGAATCCCCCCGAACCCTGTCGTGGAAAGGGGCCGAGATTAGCCGTTCCCCGAGGGGGTGGGCAAGGAATGGGGGGGGAGGAAGGGCGCTACCCCGCCTTCACGAACGCCCGCTTGATCGCCTCCTCGACGGTCTCGATGCCGTGGATCCTCATGCCCCTCAGGGTCTCCTTCGGCACGTCCTCGAGGTCGCGGAGGTTCCCGGCCGGGACGAGGACCTCCCGGATGCCGGCGCGGCGGGCGGCGGCGAGCTTCTCCGGGAGCCCCCCGACGGGGAGCACCTTCCCGCGCAGCGTCACCTCGCCGGTCATGGCGACGTCGTGGCGGATCTTCCGGTCGGTGAGGAGGGAGGCGAGCACGAGGGTCACCGCCACCCCGGCGCTCGGCCCGTCCTTCGGCACCGCCCCCTCGGGGAAGTGCACGTGGACGTCCCCCTGCTGGTAGGCGTCGGGGGGGACCCCGAGCCAGACGGCGTGGGCCCGCACCCAGGAGGCGGCCGCCTGGATCGACTCCTTCATCACGTCCCCGAGGGAGCCGGTCACCTGGAACCCCCCCGTGCCCGGCATGCGGAGGCCCTCGATGACCAGGAGGTCCCCCCCGGCCCCGGTCCAGGCGAGCCCCGTGGCCACGCCCACCTCGGGGGAGCGGCGCCTCTCGGGCGCGTGGACCGGCGGGGGGCCGAGCAGCGACGGGAGGTCCCCCGCGGAGACGCGGAAGGGGCCCTCCTCCCCCGTGGCGGCCCGGAGGGAGAACTTCCGGGCGACCTCGTCGAGGCGGCGGCGCAGGTCCCTCACCCCGGCCTCGGCGGTCCACAGCCGCGCGATGGACCGGATGACGGGGGTCCCGATCCGGAGCCGGCCCCGGAGCCCGGTC
>CAZWGT010000036.1:1522-18025 GCA_964633345.1 uncultured Planctomycetota bacterium | reverse complement strand
CGGGCCGGCGTCGAGGAGCGGCGGGCGGACGAGGACGGCGGCCAGCGCCCCCCCCCGCGAGCCCGCCGAGGTGGGCGAAGTTGGCGATCTGGGGATCGAGGAACCCCGTGGCGACGGACCAGGCCGCCCAGCCCAGCAGGACGACCCCGATGCGCCCGTCCCGGACGTAGAGGCGGTCCCGGTGGCGGTGGAGCATGACGATGACGAGGCCCATGAGGCCGAAGATCGCCCCCGATGCGCCCACGGTCGGGCGTGGCTCGACGAGGACGCTCGCCACGGAGCCCGCCAGCCCCGCGGCGAGGTAGGCGGGGACCATCCGCCTCCAGCCGAAGGCGTGCTCCGCCGCCATGCCGAGGATGTAGAGCGCGATGCAGTTGCCGACGAGGTGGTCGAGGCCCCCGTGGAGGAACATGGAGGTCCCCAGGCGCCAGGCCTCCCCGCGGCCGACCGCCGCGCCCTCGAGCGCGCCCGCGGCGAGCAGGGCCTCCTCGCTGTCGAGGGCGCCGGTGGCGGACTGCCAGACGTAGACGGCCACGTTCAGCGCGACGAGGGCCAGCGTCGCCGGGGGCGCCAACGACATCCCCCGCTCGAAGTCCCGCTTCCCCTCGTGCGGATCGGGGGCCAGCATGTCCGCCGTGATGAGCACCGGGGGAGGCGGGGGCGGGGGCGGAGGGGGAGGGTCCGGCGGGCCGTCCACGGGTCAGCGCTTCTCGCCCGTGTCGAGGAGCACCCCCATGGCCACCGCGATCCGCCGGTCCAGGGTCCGCCCGGGATCGGCGGACATGTCCAGCACGTAGCGGTCGAGCAGGGTGAACTTGCGGTTGAACTCCCCGAGGATCCTCCCGCCGTCCCCGTCCCCCTGCAGGAAGACGAAGTTGGTCCGGAGCAGACCGAAGAGGGGGCCGAGGACGCGCCGCAGCAGCGAGAGCAGGACCGAGTCCTCCTTCACGACGCACAGCGGCCGGCCGGAGGGATCGGCGACGTTCCACTTCTTGCGGAACACGTCGAAGAGGTAGTTCTTGCTGAGGAGCGCCACGGTCCTCCCGTCCGCGGTCTCGATGGAGAAGCGGGCCGTGGGGATCTGGAACTTGTTGAGCTGGCGGATCCGCAGGAGCTCCTCGCGGCGCGCCTCGTCCCTCCAGAAGGAGACGTGGCGGTAGGGCGCGAGCCAGGTGCCCACGGCGATCCCGCCGACGAGGCCGCCGAGGACGATCAGCCCCCCGACGGACAGGGCGACGACGGAAGGGCCGTCGCCGCCCTTCGGCCCGAGCGCGACGGCCGCCCCGATCGCCAGGCCGATGCCGGCGAGGATCACGACGGCGGCGCAGAGGGAGGCCAGCAGGTTGCGGAACACCTTCGCCGGTCGCTCGATGAAGAGGACGCTCCGGTCCTCCTCGTCGCGGACGTCGTACTTCTCGTTGATGGCGAAGGCCTTCTGCCGGAAGAGGAACTTGTCCCGGTCGAAGGCGGCGTCCGCCTGGGCGGCGGGCGCGGGGGCGCGCGCCACGGCGCCGCACTTCGGGCACTGCACCTCGGCACCCGCGAACTCGTCCTTCAGCGTGTAGGCCGCGCCGCAGGCGCAGGTCAGCGGTATCGGCATGTCCACCTCCCGGGAGCGCGGATCAGACACCGGCCGGGACGCGGATGCAAGAGGCGGGTCCGGTAGAGTCACCGGCCATGCCGGGAGAACGGGCCTGCGCCCTCGCCGCCCTCGCGTGGATCCTCGCCGCGCCGGCCGGGCCCGCGGAGGAGGAGTTCCGCGGGAGGCGCGTGGTCCTCGCCGCCCCCCCGCGCTCCCAGCTCGCGGCGGCCCACCCGGTCCACGCGGTCGGCGGGGAGATCGCCGCGGGCGGCGCGGCCTTCGCCGCGGCCCGGGCGGGCGGGGGGCTCCGCGTCGCGGCGGAGCCGGGGGGGGAGCCGTCCGTGCCGGTCGTCCCCGGGAGGCCGATGCGCTTCGCCTGGACCGCGGACGGCGCGAAGCGGGAGGTCCTCCTCACCGTCTCCCCCGACGAATCGGGGGAGTGGACCTGGTGGGCCTCGGAGGCGGCGGCCTTCCGGATCGCGGGCGAGGATCTCCTCCTCCTCGACGGGGACGGGGACGGCCGCTACGGCGACCCGGCGAAGGACGGGTGGTCCGCGGGCGAGTCCCTCCCCGTGCTGCCGATGGCGCGGCGGTTCGCCCTCGGGGCGAACCTCGTCTCGCTCCGGTCCGTCGACGCGGACGGGGGCCGGATCGTCGCGGAGACGTCCCCCCTCCCGGGGACGCCCGCCCAGGCGGCGGCGGTGGTCCTCGTCAACCGCCTCCGGGCCCCCCACGGCCTGCCGCCGGTGCTGCTCGACGGGGACCTCTCGGCCGCCTGCACCGCCCACGCGCACTACCTCGCCGGCATCGGCTGGGACGGGCGGTCCGATCCCCACGTCCAGGCCCCCGGGCGGAAGGGGGCCTCCCCCGCCGGGGCCGCGGCGGCGGTCCGCAGCGTCATCCAGGACGATCCCCCGGACGTCGCGCTCCGGGACTGCTGGAGGACCTTCTACCACCGGGTCGGTCTCATGGGCCCCGCCCTCGACCTCGTCGGCGTGAACGCGGAGCCGCCGGGGCTCGCCGTCGTGGACGTGGCGCGGGGCTACGGCGAGGGCGTGAAGGTCCCGGGCGTCGGGGTGATCCGGGAGCTGTCGGGGGAGGAGTGGCCGTGGACCGATCCCGTCTTCGTCCCCGCCGACGGCTCCTCGGGACTCCCCGTCGCCGCCTCCCCGGAACTGCCGAAGGGGCCGGTCCCCGACCTCGGCTCGCGGGGGCTCCCCCTGATGGCGCTCTTCCGCGGGACCTCCCGGGTGACGGGGTTCCGGGGGACGCTCGAGGAACTGCGCAAGGACGGGGCCGCGCCGGTGCCCGTGCTCCTCGCCGACTCGACCCTCTACCCCTTCGCCTTCGGGATCGTCCCCGCGGCGCCGCTCCGCCCCCGCTCCTCCTACCGGGCCGTCTTCACCTGGTACTCCGTGGACGAGGACGCCGGGTTCCGCCGGACGATCCGGTTCCGGACGGAGTGACCCTGCCCGTGCTAGGATCGCCCCTCCCGGCCGAGGGCCGGGCAAGGGGGCCTCGTGCCGTCCTGCAGGGCAGCGCTTCTGGCCGTGGCTTTCGCCCTCTCCCTTTCGGCCCGCGACTCCGCGGCCCGGGAACGGACGGATCGATCGCCGGGCACGGACCTTCGATCCGCCCCCGCGCCCGGGAGCCCGGACCTTCCCCTCCACTTCGAGGCCAACCGGGGGCAGACCGACCCCCGCGTCCGCTTCCTGGCCAGGCCCCGCGGGTACAGGGTCTTCCTCACCGACGCGGAGACGGTCTTCCTCCTGCCGCGGGGCGGCGGAGGCGCCCCGGCCGCCGACGTCCTTCGGATGTCCTTCGAGGGCGCGGCGCCCGCGGTCCCCGCCGGGGAGGAGCCGCTCCCGGGCCGCAGCCACTACTTCCTCGGGAAGGACCCGGCGAAGTGGGTGACCGGCGCCCCCCACTTCGGGGCCGTCGCCAGCCGCGGGATCCTCCCGGGGATCGACGTCCGCTGGCGCGGGCTCGAGGGGAACCGGCTCGAGTACGACCTCGTCGTGGCCCCGGGGGCCGACCCCGGGTCCGTCGTCCTGCGGTTCGACGGGGCGCGGTCCGCCGAGGTGGATCCGTCCGGGGACCTCCTCGTGCGCACCGCCGGCGGCATCCTCCGCCACGGCCGCCCCGTCGCGTGGCAGGAGGTGGAGGGCGCGCGGAGGCCGGTCTCCGCCCGGTTCGCCCCGGTCGGCGGCGGGCGCGTCGGTTTCGCGACGGGGCCCTTCGACCGCGGACTTCCCCTCGTCATCGACCCCGTCGTCGGGTTCTCGACCTACCTGGGCGGGAGCAGCACGGAGGAGGGGACGGGGATCGGGGCGGGCTCCGACGGGCAGGTGTGCGTCGGCGGCTGGACCTGGTCCATGAACTTCCCCGTCGCGTCCGCCTACGACTCGACCCACTGGGACTACTCGGGGGGGACCACCCCCTACGACGCCTTCGTGACCAAGTTCAGCACGGACGGGAGCGCCCTGGTCTACTCGACCTTCCTCGGCGGATCGGGCTCCGACCGGATCCTGGCCCTGGCGATGGGGTCCGACGGATCGGCCTACATCGCCGGGGGCACGACCTCCTACGACTGGCCCGTCAAGAACCCCATCAAGGCGACCCGCACCTCCCAGAACGACACCGGGTTCCTGACCAAGCTCTCCCCTTCGGGAGCGTCCCTGGTCTACTCGACCTTCCACGGCGGAACGGGGAACGACCAGGTGTTCGGGCTGGCGGTCGCCGCGGACGGCACCGTCGCCATGGCGGGTTACACGTCCTCCTCCGACTTCCCCGTGAAGTCGGCCATCAAGTCCACGATGTCCGGGTTCGACGACGGCTTCGCGACCGTGGTGAACCCCGCGGGATCGGCCCTCGTCTGGTCCACCTACGTCGGAGGATCGGACCAGGAGTACTGCAAGGGGGTGGCGTTCGGCCCGGGGGGGGACGTCCTCGTCACCGGCTACACGAAGTCCTCGAACTTCCCCGTCGTGCAGGCCTGGCAGTCCACGCGCAAGGGGACCCAGGACGCGTTCGTCGCCCGGATCGCCGCCGACGGCTCCGCCTTCTCCTGGTCCACCTACCTGGGCGGATCCGGATTCGAGTACGGCAACGGCATCGCCGCGGCCGCGGACGGCGGGGTGTGGGTCGTCGGGACGACGCTGTCCAGCGACTTCCCGCTGCAGTCCGCCGTCCGATCGACCTTCTCCGGCGGCCAGGAGGGGTTCCTGACGAAGTTCGCCGGGGACGGGGCGAGCGTGTCCGCGTCCACGTTCCTCGGCGGGAGCAGCTACGAGGGCGCCACCTGCGTCGCGACCGACGCGAGCGGGGTCGTGTTCGTCGGCGGGTACACCGACTCGACCGACCTCGCCGTGGTCTCGGCGACCCAGGCCGTCTCCGGCGGGAACGACGACGGTTTCCTGGCGGCGATCGCCCCCGCGGGGGATTCCGTCCTCTGGTGCACCTACCTGGGAGGCACCTACGGCGAGTACGTCAACGCCATCTCCGCCTCCACGGTGAGCCGCCTGCTGGTGACGGGGAAGACCGACTCCACGGACTTCCCGACGGCGGGGGCCTACCAGGGGACCTCCACCGGGTCGGCCGCCTTCGTGTTCACCCTCCGCGGCAGCCCGGTGCCCCCCCTGGCGATCGACGCCGGGCTGACCGGGCTGACGTCGGTCCAGGCGACGTGGTCGGATTCGAGCCAGGACGAGACGGGGTTCCGGGTGGAGAGGAAGACCGGGGCGGGCGCCTTCGGGATCCTCGGGACCACGGCCGCGGGGGTCACGACCTGGGACGACGTCGGCCTCGACCCGGAGACGACCTACACCTACCGGGTCCGCGCCTTCAACGACTACGGCATCTCGGGCCCCTCGGGGGAGGCCGAGGTGACGACGCCCCCCGCCCCGACATCGCCGCCGGACGCCCCCTCGAACCTGCAGGCCGTGGTCGTGACGCCGCGCCGCGTGGACCTGACGTGGTCGGACAACAGCGACGACGAGGACTTCTTCACCCTCGCCCGCGCGTCGGGCCCCTCCCTCTTCGCGACCCTCGCCACGCCCACCCTGGGGAAGACCGCCTACGTCGACGCGACCGTGCTCCCGGAGCGGACCTACTCCTGGAAAATCCGCGCCCAGAACCCGCTCGGGACCTCCCTGTTCTCCGGGATCGCGACGGTGACGATGCCTCCGACCCTCGACGTCGCCGTGACGAAGGGGAAGATCGCGGACGGGCCCGACATCCGGAAGGACGCCGTGACGCTCGCGGGGACGTTCGCCTACGCCGCGGACGCCGAGCACGCCGCCTTCGACCCGTTCGAACAGGCGTTCGCCCTGCGCCTCGGGGCGCCCGAGGATCCGGCCATCCTGAACATCCCCGCCGCCGACGCCGGCTGGACCCTGAGGAGGGGGAAGTACGCGTGGAGGAGCCCGAAGGGCTCCACGGTGAAGGCGAAGGTGACGGTGGATCCCGCGCTGGACGCCTTCACGGTGAAGCTGACCGGGCTGACGCTGCCCGTGTCCACGGCCAACCCCCTGCGCGCCACGCTCACCCTCGGCACCGACGCCGGTCACCACCAGGCGGACTGGACGGCTCCCACGAAGTCGGGGATCCTCCGGTTCCCCGTGCCGGAGTAGCGACCGCGGGTTCCATCGGCCCCGGGCCGGCGATACCATGGCGCCGGAGGTGCCCCATGCGCGCGTTCCCCGGAGTCGCCGCCGCCGCTCTCCTCGTCGCCGCCCTGCTCGGGGCCGCCGCCGCCGCGGGACCGGGGGACGGGAAGGCGACCTACGTCGGACTGAAGAAGGGCCAGTGCGCCAAGTGCCACTTCACCGTGGTGAAGGCCTGGAAGGAGACCCACCTCGCGAAGTCCCTCGAGACGCTGAAGCCCGTCACGGAGAAGGAGGACAAGGCCCGCTTCGACAAGCTGAAGGGCGCCGGCCTCGACCCCTCGAAGGACTACTCGACGGACCCGAAGTGCCTCAGGTGCCACACGACCGGCTACGGGAAGGAGGGGGGCTACCCGGAGAAGACGGCGGAGGCCGACAAGGCCCTCCTCGAGGCGATGGGCGCGGTCTCCTGCGAGGTCTGCCACGGGCCCGCGAGCGGGTGGGCCGCGTTCAAGAACGAGGAGAGGAAGAAGGACGCCGCGCGCGTCTTCACGAAGGAGGAGCTGGCGAAGGCCGGCCTCGTCCCCCCCACCGCGGAGACCTGCCGCGCCTGCCACAACGAGACCGCCCCCATCAAGCCCGACGTCCCCTTCGACTTCGAGAAGATGAAGGCGCGCGTCCACCCCCACGAGACGAAGAAGTAGGCCCGGTGGCCTCCCTCCGCCTCCGCACGGAGCGGGGGCGGAGGCGCCGCCCCCCCCCCCCCCCCCCCGCCGCCCGGCGCCCCCCCCCCCCCCCCCCCGGGCGGGGGGGGGGGGGCCCCCCCCCCCCCCCCCCCCTCAGGACGCCAGGGCCAGCACGCCCTCGCGGCAGGCGGGGCAGATGCCGTGGGTGACGCCCGGCAGGAAGGGGGCGTCGAAGAGGCCGAGGGCCGCCACCGCCTCCTCCACCTCGCACCACCGCTCCCCCACCGCCACCTTCCGGCACCACGCGCACACCTTCACGAGGTCCGCGGAGCGCGGGGCCGCGGGATCCAGCAGGGGCACGGGGGGCCTCGGCTCGGCCGAGAGCAGGACGGCCTCGAACCGCACCACGCCGTCGGGCAGGGGCGTCATCACCAGTTCCATGGACCGGCGGACCGCCGGTCCGTCGCAGCGGAAGGGGACCCTCACGACGCGCCCGCCGCGGGCCCTGTCGAGGAGCGCGTCGTACAGCTGGCGGGTGGTGGGCTCCGTGATCGAGAGGAGCAGCGGCCGCCCCACCACGGCCGTCCCGGCGAGCCCGGGCGCGCCGTTGGCCCGGGCGAAGGCGTCCCAGCCCCCGCCGACGCGGAGGATCGTCCCGTCGGCGCCCACCTCGTAGAGGGTCGCCTCGGGCGGCCCGCCGGCGGCAGGGGATGGAGGGTCCACGCGGATCAGGATACCCCCCGGGGCGGAGGCCGGACCCTCCGGATTCGCGGTAGGATGGCGGCGTCGCGGTCCCGCGGGGAGTCCCCGATGGCCGACTGGTGGGACGGTTTCCCGGACGAGCGGTTCTGGTGCGAGGTCGCCGACGGCCCCGCCGTCGGCGCGCGGCTCGAGTGCCCCCGCGCCGACCTCTTCGGCCGCCCGTGGTGGTCCTTCGACTTCATCCGGCGCGTCCGCCCCGGGGACGTCGTCTTCCACTTCTCCCCGTCCCTCCGGCGCGTCCTCGGGGCGTCGATCGCCGGGGAGCCCTGCACGGAGGCCGTGATCTCCTGGCCCGCCCCGCCGGAGGGGATCCTCGACACGACGGACCGGGGCCGCGTGTCCGTGCCGGGATGGACCCGCCCCCTGCACGGGTTCCGGGAGATCGGGACGCCCCTCACCCTGGACATGATCCGCGCCGACCTCGAGCGGGAGTGGCACAGCAACTGGTGGGAGCTGAGCCAGCTCCCCGGCTACCTCCCCCTCCACACGATGGTCTTCCCGCGGCGCGCCCCCACCGCGCTGGGGTACCTGCTGAAGATCCCCGCCGACCTCGTGGGGTACTGGCCGCCCCTGGCCGATCTGGCCGCCGCCCTGGATCGGGGGGCCGAGGTGACGGCATGAGACGCGCCGCTCTCCTGTGGGCGGTCCTCGCCCTCGCCGGCGCGGGCCCCGCCGCCGCGAAGGACGACGACAAGGTCCCCGAGGCGGCCGCTCCGGAGAAGGTGAAGCCGGGGCAGACCGCGCTGCTGAAGGCGCCGAAGGGGATGGGGTACTTCCTCCGCGTGCCGAAGTCCTTCGACCCGAAGGCCGGGGCGCGGCTGATCGTGTTCCTCCACGGGTCCAACATGAACGGTCTGCAGTACGTCCGATCCTTCGAGCAGAAGAACTGGGCGAAGGACGCGATCCTCCTCTGCCCCAACGGGGAGCAGGGCAAGGACCCCTACGGCGCGAACAACTTCACCTTCGGGAGCGCGCCCCTCGTCGCCGACGCGACGGAGCAGGTGAAGAAGGCCTTCAAGACGACGGTCTCCTACTGCGGCGGCCACTCGCAGGGGGGGTTCCTGACGTACAGCGTGATCCTGAACTTCCCCGACCTCTTCCAGGGCGCGTTGCCCATGGCCGGGGACTGCTGGAGCCAGAACGAGCCGAACCTCTGGGAGGACCGGCCCGACGTCGCGGAGAAGCAGCGGGGGATCGCCATCGCGGTCGTGCACGGGAAGGACGACCCGATCGTGGACTTCGCGCAGGGGCAGCACGCCTACGACTGCTTCCGCTCGGCGGGATGGCAGAAGCTGCGGCTGTTCGCCCCGGAGAACGCCGGGCACATGTTCATGGTCTACCCGGTGGACGAGGTCCTCGACTGGCTGGACGCGATGAACGGCCGGAACGAGAAGGAGGCCCCGGGGCTGTGCGAGAAGTGGGGCAGGGCGGGCGAGTGGGGCTGGGTGCTCGCGGCGGCGAAGGCGACGAAGTCCGGCCTGCCGGCCCTCGCGAAGTCGGCCGACGCCGCGGCGGCGAAGGCGCTGCCGGCCATGAAGGAGGCGATGAAGGGGAAGCCCGCGGTGTGGATCCCGATGTGGCTGGAGTTCTGGAGGATCCACGGCGCCGCCCCGTGCGCGCGTCCCCTCGTGGCGACCTACCTCGACCGGCGGGAGAAGCAGAGGTCGGACGGCAGGGCCCTCTTCAACGAGGCCAACGGCCTCTTCCGCCAGCAGAAGCGGGACGAGGCCTACAAGGTTCTCGAGAAGCTCCTCGCCGAGGCCCCCTGCACGTACGAGGCGTACTACGCGTGGAAGTGGCTGTCGGAGAGGAAGTAGGAGTCGGGCCAACCGCGGCACGCGCCGCCCCGGCCCGCTGTAGAATCGGGTCGGGTACGGTATTACTCTCCCCGTGAACTGCCCGAAGTGCCAGGCCGCCCTCGAGGGATCCGCCCGCTTCTGCCAGGCGTGCGGCTCGCCGGCGTCGCCGATCTCCCCGCTCTCGCCCCCGGGCGGGACGGGGGGCGGGACGCCGCCGCTCCCGGCGCGCTACCAGGTGGTGCGGTTCCTCGGGCGCGGGGGGATGGGGCGGGTCTACCTCTGCCGCGACTCGATCCTCGACGTCGAGGTCGCGGTGAAGGTCCTCCCCGCCGAGGTGACCCACGACGAGGAGGCGCTCGCCCAGATCGGCCGCGAGGCGAAGGCGGCGGCGCGCTTCCGCGACTGCGCGGGGATCCTGTCGCTCCACGGCTTCGAGCAGCACGGGGAGACGTGGTACCTCGTCATGGAGTACGCCGGCGGCGGGTCGATCCACGACCGCATCAAGGCCGAGGGGACGCTCCCCGAGAGGGAGTGCCGCCGCCTCGGGGCCGAGGTCGCCGAGGCGCTGGCCTTCGCCCACGAGCGGAACATCCTCCACCGCGACGTGAAGCCCGCGAACATCCTCCTCGACGGGAAGGGCCGCGCGAAGGTGGCCGACTTCGGCATCGCCAAGGTCATGTCCGAGGCGTCCTCGCGCATGTCCCTCGTCACCGTGGCCGGCACGCCCGTCTACATGGCCCCGGAGATCATCCTCCAGCAGAAGGTGGACGGCCGGGCCGACCTCTACTCCCTCGGCTGCATGCTCTACGAGATGTCCACCGGGAAGCGGCCCTACACCGGGTCCTACACCGAGATCGCCATGGCCAAGACCACGGGGGTGGCGTCGCTCCCCGACCCGCGGGCCCTCCGGCCGGATCTCTCGGAGGAGTTCGGCGCGATCGTCCTGCGCCTCCTCAGCATCCGCCCCGAGGACCGCTTTCCCGACGGCCGCGCCTGCGCGGCGGCGCTGCGCGCGGAGGCCGCGGCGCCGGCCGACGCGGCCGCCACCCTCGTCCCCCCGGCCCCCGCCCCCTCGCGGCGATCCCGCGGACCGTGGTTCGCCGCCGCCGGGATCGCCGCCGCCGCCGTCGCCGCGTTCCTCGCCTACCCGCGACCGAAGATCGAGGAGCCCCCTCCGGTGGTCGTCGCCCCGAAGCCGGCGCCGGTCCCCGATCCCGTCCCCGAGCCGAAACCGGAACCGAAGCCGGAACCTTCACTGGCGTTCGCGCCGGAGCCCGCCCCCGATCCCGTGGTGGAGCCCGTTCCGGAGCCGAAGCCGGAACCCGTCCCGGAACCGGAGCCGGTCGCCCCGCCCGCCCCACCGGCCCCGACCCCTCCGGCCCCGACCCCTCCGCCGCCGCCCGTCGGCGCCGCCGTCCCGGGCCTCGAACCGCCGCCGGAGGACGCCGTGCGGGCGCAGAAGGCGCTGGCCGCCCTTCCCGAGGGGCTCGAGCGGCGGCCGGACGGGCGGATCTTCAGCCGGAAGGACGGGGCGGAACTCGTCCTCCTCCCCGCCGGGGAGTTCGCGCGGGGGGGGCTCGAGAAGCCCGAGGAGCGGCCGGTGCGGACGATCTTCGTCTCGGCGTTCCTGATGGACCGGCACGAGGTGACCAACGGGCAGTTCGCGCGGTTCGTCCGGGAGACCGGCCACCGCACCGACGCGGAGAAGGACGGCAAGGGGGACACCCTCGTGGGCGACACCCTGCGGGAGGTGGCGGGCGCCGACTGGGCCCACCCGACGGGGCCGTCCTCCTCGATCGAGGGGATGGACGTCCACCCGGTGGTCCTCGTTTCGTGGAACGACGCGAAGGCCTACGCCGACTGGGCGGGGCGGCGGCTGCCCACGGAGGCGGAGTTCGAGAAGGCGCTCCGCGGCGGCCTGTCCGGGATGGAGTGGCCCTGGGGGAAGGGGCCGACCCCGAACGGGAAGTTCGCGAACTACTCCGACGGCACGGGGAAGGCGAAGCACCGCGGCTGGTCCATCGTCCCGGGCTACAGCGACGGGTTCGAGCACTCCTCCCCGGCCGGCTCCTTCGCGCCGAACGCCTTCGGCCTGTTCGACGTCGCCGGCAACGCGTGGGAGTGGTGCGCCGACTGGTTCGACCCCCACGGCTACGCCGGGTCGCCCGAGAGGGACCCGCGGGGGCCGTCCTCGGGGACGCTCCGCGTGGTGCGCGGCGGCGGGTGGTTCGGGGCACCCGCCTACCTCCGCGCCGCCTACCGCGAGCGCAAGGACCCCGCGGACCGGGACGTCGTGCGCGGATTCCGCCTGGCGAGGACGCCGTAGGCGGGGATCAGTCCGTCCCGAGCCTCCGCGCCCGGCCGTCGGCGCCGGTCCAGCGCGCGGCGGCGACCCGGTCCGCGGGGTCGAGGACGATCTCCAGCGACTCGCGGACCCAGCGCGTCTCCGACGTGCTGAGCCCCACCGACCGCCAGCCGGCGCCCACGGCGTATCCCCGGCCCCCGCCGATCTCGTAGGTGAGGACGACGCCGTCCGAGCGGCGGCGGATGCCGTCGGGGAGTCCGAACCGCTCGTAGATCTCCTCCCGCGTCGTCGCACCGGGTACCAGGCCCCCGGGGTCGGGGAGATCGAGCCCGCTCTTGTGGGAGATGCAGCCCGGCGCGAGGAGGGCCGCCGCCAGGAGCGCCGCCGCCCTCACCGCGCCCCGCCGTGGAAGAGGGTCGTCGGCGGCTCCCGCGACGACTCCCCCTGGAGCGGCCGCCAGATCGAGCCCTCCGTGCGCTCCGTGATCCGCGACACCACGCCGGCGTCGTCGAACTCCACGAGAAGTTCGCGGGGGCGCTGGTCGTCGGTCCAGACGCAGGGCAGCGAGACCCAGTAGCCGGGCGTGAAGTGGACCGCCCGGGTCGAGGCGACCGGGTAGCGGAAGGCGCGCAGGTTGGGCAGTTCGCGGCCGTACCTCTCCTCCGAGGCGAGGGCCGGGGGGCCGAGGAGGTCGAGGACGTCCACGAAGGTCGATCGTCCGATCTCGAGGCCCGAGGGATCGGCCTCCCGCCAGGACCCGTTGACGACCGTCCGCTGGAAGGCGCAGCCGGACGCCAGGGCCGCCGCCAGGACGATCGCCGCCCGCTCAGTCACCGAAGGCCCACCACTCCCAGGGGAGGTCGCGGGAGTTCGTGCCCACCCACTTCCTCTGGACGATCCCCCCGGCGTCCACGAGGAAGAAGGCGGTGTCCAGGCCGGAGTTCGTCTTCGAGAAGGAGACCACCACGAGGTTGAGGCCCTCGGTCCGGGACTCCCCGTATCCCCAGATCAGCAGGCGCCGCCCGTCCCCGACCTCGATGAAGGAGAGCGGCTCGGAGCCGAGGATCCCCGGGAGGTCGGCCGCGGCGGTCGTTCCGGGGACCACGGCCTCGGCCTTCTCCCGGATCGAGGGGTCGTTCACGACGGTGCGGGACCACGAGCAGCCCGCGAGGACCGCCGCGAGGGCGAGGAGCGCGGGGAGCCTACTTCCTCGGGGCACTGCGCGCCTTCTCCAGGATCCGGACGACGGCGTCCATGTCGAGGGGCTTTCCGAAGATCGGGATCCCCGGGGGGAGCTTCGGCCGCCGCTCCGGCGGGAGGCCCGTCATCATCAGGAGCATGACGCCGGGGAAGTTCTTCCGGACGGTGAGGACGAACTGGTCCCCCGTCATGCCGGGGAGGTTCACGTCCGAGAGGACGGCGTCGAACCCCTCGGCCCGGACCATCTCCATGCCCTCCTCGGCGGTGCCGGCCCACGCCACGCGCCAGCCGGCCCCCTCGAGCCGCATCCCGAGCAGGGTGCGCAGGGAGGGGGTGTCCTCCACGATGAGGATGGACCGGCGCTTGTCCGGGGCGGGGGGGGTACGGGCCGCGGGCGGGGGGACGGGGACCGTTCCGCCCGATGCCGTCGCGGCGCCGGGGAGCCGGCCGGCGAGGAGCATCTGGGTGACGGTCGTCGCCCTCCCCGGGGACGGAGGGGGCGGAGCGGCGGCCGGCGCCTTCGACGTCCCCTCGGGCATCCGGCCGAGGCCGAGGAGCGCGTCCACGGTCCTCCGCACGTCGTCCTTGCGGAAGGAGTCGAGGACGCCGTCGCCGAGCTGGCGGGCCACGGCCGCCCACGTGTGGATCTCGGCGCAGCGGTCGTCCACGAGGACCATGCGGACGCGCTGGAGCTGGCCGAGCGCGCGGAGCGTCTTGAGGGGCTCGACGGTGTCCATGCGGGCCAGGCCGGGGTCGAGGAAGAGGAGGTCGGGCCTCTTCTGGTCCACGGCCTCGACCAGCTCCCCCGCGTCCCCGACGGAGAACACGGCGTGGCCCGCCTCGTGGGCGGCGACGGCGATGGAGGCGCGGACGGCCCCGTTGGCGACCGCGACGAGGATGACGGCCATGGCTACCCCCAGGACTCCCGGCGCGAGCGGCCCCATTGTGCCCCATCGTCCCCGCCGGGGCACCGGGAACCGTTGGCGCGCCGCGAGGGGCGCGCCCTATGATCCGCTCCCGTCGTCCCCACCCGGAGGACCGATCCCTGGCCAACGCGAGCCACCTCCGCCTCCTCCAGCAGGGGGCGCGCGCCCTGGAACTGTGGCGCGCGACCAACGTCGGCGTCCCTCTCGATCTCGAGGGGGCGGCGCTGGCCGGGGCGCGCCTCGGCGGGGCCGACCTCGGCGGCGCGAACCTGGCCGACGCGGACCTCTCCGACGCCGATCTCTCGGGGGCGGACCTCCACGGCGCCTCCCTGGTGCGGGCCCGCCTGACGGGGGCGAACCTCGCCGGAGCCCTCCTGCGCAAGGCCGACCTGCGGAAGGCCGATCTCAAGGACGCGAACCTCGCGGGGGCCGACCTCCAGGGGATTTCCGCGGGCGGGGCGGACCTCCGCAGGGCCAACCTGAGCGCGGCGAACGTCTCCAACGCGTCCCTGTCCGGTGCGGACCTCGCGGAGGCCAACCTCGGATCCGCGGTCCTCAAGGGCTCCGACCTCGGGGACGCCGCCTTCGCCGGGGCGAACCTGCGCGAGGCGGACCTCCACAAGTCGAACCTCGTCGGGGCCAACCTCGCCGGCGCCGACCTCACGGGCGCGAACCTGCAGAAGGCGGCGCTCCGCGACGGGAAGGGGCCCCCCTCCCCCGGTGAGCGGCGGGCCCTCCTGAAGGGGGCGTGCCTGCACCGCGCGGACTTCCGGGGCGCCGACCTGTCGGGCCACGACCTCGAGGACGCCGATCTCCGGGACTGCCTGCTGCAGGGCGTGGGGATGGCGGGCGCGACGCTGAAGGGGGCCGACCTCGGCGGCGCGCAGATGGAGGAGGCCGACGTCACGGGCTGCGACTTCGTCGGGGTGCGCTTCGACTCGCTCACGATGCTGCGGCGGGCGAAGGTGGCGGGCGCCCGGATCGACCGGCACACGCTGGAGTCGCTGAAGGACTACGGCGGGCTCACCCCGGGCGACCGGATGCAGATGCGCATCCTCGACGGGGTGACGCTGCTCCGGAGCCACTACTCCGGCTTCTGGCAGTGGATCCACCTCTTCGCGCTCGTGCTCTTCGCCTTCCCGTACGCGTGGTTCGTGTTCTCGGAGTACGCGGTGGCGCACTCGGGGGTCCGGGACCGGTGGGAGGACTTCCGCGTCTCCGCGGGCCGGGCGGAGGAGGCGGCGCGGAAGAGCCCGCTCATCGGCCGGGGGATGAAGGCCGACGACCCGATCGTCAAGGTGGTGGCGAAGGAGCGGACGGAGATCCCGATCTGGAAGGCGTTCCTCCGCTTCATCTGGAACGGCGGCCGCGACTGGGAGACGGGGTACCGGCTCGACCCGGTCTCCTTCGGGATCTTCCTCTTCTCGTTCTTCTACAACCTGCTCCGCTTCATCATGGTCTTCAAGACCGCGGAGCTGGAGCTCCACCAGGAGGCCAGCGGCCTGCCCGTCCCCGTCTCCGCGCTCGGCGTCTGGGGCCGCCTCGTGCGCGTCATGGAGGTCGGCTTCTGCATCAACGTGGTGCTGGTGCTGATCCACACCTTCCACTTCCTCCAGCGGCCCATCGTGATGTACGTGGAGAAGTGAGAGTCAGCGGTTGACCATCCTCATCCCCGCCTCCGAGTAGCGGGTGCCCGCCGTCGCGCCGACGGGGCAGATCTCGTCGAGGCGGGCGAGGTCGTCGGGGGAGAGGACGACGTCCGCCGCGGCGACGTTCTCCTCGAGGTACTTGAGCCGCTTCGTCCCGGGGATCGGCACGACGTCCTCCCCCCGCGAGAGGACCCACGCGATGGCCACCTGCGCCGCGGTGACGCGCTTCTCCCGCGCGAGCGCCGCGATCCCGTCGGCCATCCGCCTGTTCCGGGCGAAGTTCTCCGCCTGGAACCGGGGGTGCATCCGGCGCGAATCCCCCTCGGGGATCTCCTCCGGCTTCGAGAACGCCCCCGCCAGGAACGCCCGCCCGAGCGGGCTGTAGGCCACGAAACCGATCCCCAGCTCCCGGCAGACCGGCAGGTGCTCCGCCTCCGATTCCCGCGTCCAGAGGGACAGCTCCTGCTGGATCGCCGCGATCGGGTGCACCGCGTGGGCCCGGCGGATCGTGGCGGGCGACGCCTCCGACAGCCCGATCCACCGCACCTTCCCCCGCTCCACCAGCCGCGACATCGCCCCCACCGTGTCCTCGATGGGGACCTCCGGGTCCACCCGGTGCTGGTAGTAGAGGTCGATGACGTCGACCCCCAGGCGCCGGAGGGAGGCGTCGCAGGCCTCCTTCACGTACTCCGGCCGCCCGCAGACCCCCTTCCACGCCCCCGTCCCGTCCCGCACGTAGCCGAACTTCGTGGCCACCGTCACCCGGTCGCGCAACCCCCGGATCGCCTTCCCCACCAGCTCCTCGTTCGCCCACGGTCCGTAGGCGTCGGACGTGTCGAGGAACGTGCAGCCGAGATCGACGGCCCGGTGGATCACCCGGATCCCGTCGGCCTCCGCCGCCTTCCCGTAGAAGTCGCTCATCCCCATGCAGCCGAGGCCGAGCGCGGCGACCTCGAACCCCTGCGTCCCCAGCCGTCTCCGCTCCATGCG
>CAZWGT010000036.1:0-1512 GCA_964633345.1 uncultured Planctomycetota bacterium | reverse complement strand
CATGCAGCCGAGGCCCACCGCGGGGACGGAGAGGCCCTGCCCGAGCTTCCGGTTCGCCAGCATGGGAGGCTCTTGTACCACCGGCTCGGGCCCGGTTACGCTGAACCCGGCACCATGAAGGAGGCGGATCCATGGCGGACGCGAAGAAGTACCGGCTCGTGACGCGCAGCGACTTCGACGGCCTCGTCTGCGCCGTCCTGCTCAAGGAGATGGACATGATCGACGAGATCAAGTTCGTCCATCCCAAGGACATGCAGGACGGCAAGGTCGAGATCACCGACCGGGACATCACGACCAACCTCCCCTACGTGCCCGGGGTCCACATGTCCTTCGACCACCACTCGAGCGAGGTCACGCGCTCCCGCGGCGCCTCCACGGCGAACCAGGTCATCGACCCGGAGGCGGCCTCCGCGGCGCGCGTCGTCTACAAGCACTTCGGCGGGCGCAACCGCTTCCCCCGGATCGCCTTCGACATGATGGACGCCGTGGACCGGGCCGACTCCGCCCAGTTCACGCGGGACGAGATCCTCCACCCGACGGGTTGGGTCCTCCTCTCCTTCCTCATGGACCCCCGCACCGGCCTCGGCCGCTTCCGCACGTTCAAGGTCTCCAACTACCAGCTCATGATGGACCTCATCGAGTACTGCCGCAACCACACCATCGAGCAGATCCTCGAGCTGGCGGACGTCAAGGAGCGCGTCGAGCTGTACATGGAGCAGGACCTCCTCCACAAGGCCCAGCTCGAGCGGTGCACCACGGTCTTCGGGAACCTCGTCGTCCTCAACCTCCTGCAGGAGGACCCCATCTACGCGGGGAACCGCTTCGTCATCTACGCCCGCTACCCGGAGACGAACATCTCCATCCACGTGATGTGGGGGCTCAAGAAGCAGAACACGGTGTTCGCGGTCGGCAAGTCGATCCTCAACCGCACGTCGAAGACCAACATCGGCGACCTGTGCCTGAAGTACGGGGGCGGCGGCCACGAGAACGCGGGCACCTGCCAGGTGGCGAACGAGGACGCCGAGCGCGTCCTGCAGGAGCTCATCACCCGCATCACCGCGGACGGCTAGCCCGGTTCCCCCCGGTTCCGGGGGGGTTTCCTGGCCCCCGCCGCCGGCGGAGGGGCTACGATCGCCCGCTTGCAAGAGTGAAGGGCACGGCGGCCGCGGTGGCCGGCGGGGCCCCGAAGGGCCGCATGCTTCAGGAGGTCTTCGATGGCGACGGGTACCGTGAAGTGGTTCTCGGATCAGAAGGGTTTCGGGTTCATCACCGGCGATGACGGGCAGGACGTCTTCTGCCACTTCTCGGCGATCACCGCGGAGGGCTTCAAGACCCTGCGCGACGGCCAGAAGGTCACCTTCGAGGTCACCAAGGGCGACAAGGGCCTCCGGGCCGCGAACGTCGTCCCCCTGGACTAGGCGATCCCGACGCAACGGGGGCCCCGCGGGCGCGAGCCCGCGGGGCCCTTTCGTTTTGCCCCATGCCACGGGCTCCGGACGGGCCTATACTCGG
>CAZWGT010000035.1:0-18078 GCA_964633345.1 uncultured Planctomycetota bacterium | reverse complement strand
CGGGGATCCCGGATCGCGATCGTCCGGAACGGATCGGACGATCGCAATCCGGGAGCGATGGACGGCAGGGTGGGAGAACGGTTGCCGTACACGGGGCACACCGCTCGGACAGCCCGAGCGCCTCACCCCGTGTACGGAGATTCCTCACCCACCCCCCCCGCCTCCCTCCGGGCGCCACCGCGACGCCAAAGGCGGAGCGGAACGATCCCGGGGCAACGGTTCGTTGGAACTCGCCACCCGCACGATTCGGCGGGGATCCAGTGACCGCCCGGTCCGTGGTATCGGTTCACCGCCCCCGGGGGCACGGGTACACTCGCCCCCCATGCCCACCGATCCCGCGGCCTCCGGAACCGAGTTCCTCCCCCCGAAGAACGTCGTCGAGGCGCTGGACGCGATCCAGCACGAGCACGGCTGGCTGAAGCCCGAGGCGCTGCGGGAGTACTCCGAGCGCACGTCCACCCCCCTGTACAAGCTGCACGGCGTTGCGACCTTCTTCCCGCACTACCGTTCCGCGCCGCCGTCCCGCTGCGAGGTCGCCGTCTGCCGCGACGCCGCCTGCTGGGTCGCCGGGGGCGAGGCGCTGGCCGCGCGCGCCCGCGCCGCGGCGGCGGCCGACCCGTCCATCCGGGTCCAGGAGGTCTCCTGCCTCGGACGCTGCGACCGCGCCCCCGCCTTCGCCGTCAACGACATCCCCTGCGGCGCGAAGGAGGGGAGGCGGATCGAGGAGGTCCTCGCCGCTCCGCCCGTGCGCATGCCGGCCGCGGCCCGGGGGAAGCGGTCCTTCCGCTGCGACCCGTACGCGGCCGGGGCGGAGCCCTTCGCCGCCCTCCGGAAGGTCCTCGCCGCCGGCGCCACGGGAGAGGATCGGGCGATCGCCGAGATGAAGGACTCGGGCCTCCGCGGCATGGGGGGGGCCGGGTTCCCCACGGGCATGAAGTGGGAGTTCGTGCGCAGGGCCGCCGGCGCGCCGAAGTTCGTCGTGTGCAACGCCGACGAGAGCGAGCCGGGGACCTTCAAGGACCGCGAGGTGCTCGCGCGGCTCCCGCACCTCGTGCTGGAGGGGATGCTGCTCGGGGCCCGCGCCGTCGGCGCGAACCGCGCGGTCCTCTACGTGCGCCACGAGTACGGCCCCGAGGAGAGGCGGTTCCGCGACGCGATCCGGGCGGCGCGCCGGGCCGGCGCCGTCGGGCGGAACGTCCTCGGCTCCGGGTGGGACTGCGACGTCGAGGTCTTCGTCTCCCCGGGCGGCTACATCTGCGGCGAGGAGACGGCGCTGCTCGAGGCCATGGAGGGGAAGCGGGCGGAGCCGCGCAACAAGCCCCCGTTCCCCGGGACCCACGGCCTCCACGGGAAGCCGACGCTCATCAACAACGTCGAGACCTTCGCCTTCGCGCCGTGGATCGTCCTGAACGGCGGGGCCGCGTGGAAGGCGCTCGGGGTCCGCGGCGGGGCGGGCCTGAAGTTCATCTCGGTCTCCGGGGCCGTCCGCAGGCCGCAGGTCGTCGAGGTCCCCATGGGCACCACGGCGCGCGAGGTCCTCGACCTCTGCGGGGGCCTGCCGCGGGGGAAGAGGCTGAAGGCGTTCTCCCCGGGCGGCTCCTCGAGCAACTTCCTGCCGGCGTCGGCGATCGACACGCCCATGGACTTCAAGGCCATGGCCGACGCGGGCTCGATGCTCGGCTCCGGGGCGCTCTTCGTCGTGGCCGAGGGGACCCCGATGCTGCCGCTGGCCCTCAACGTGGTCCGCTTCTTCCGCAACGAGTCCTGCGGCAAGTGCGTGCCCTGCCGCGTGGGGACGGAGAAGGCGGTGCGGATCCTCGAGGACGCGGCCGACGGGAAGCCGGCGGCGATGGACCTCGTCCCGGAGCTCGCCGACGCCATGGCGATGACGAGCATCTGCGGCCTCGGGCAGGCGGCCCTCAACCCGATCCTGTCGGCGATGAAGCACTTCCCGGGGGAATGCGCGCCGAAGACCCCGTAGGGGCGGGGCTTGCCCCGCCCCCGGTTGCCCGGCGGGTAGGATCGCCCCCCATGTCCTCCCCCCACGACGACGTCCGCATGCGCGGCTTCCGGACGCGGGTCTCCCTCGAGGAGGCCCGGCGGCGCATCGTGGACGCCGTCTCGCCCCTCGGGAGGACCGAGAAGGTGCCCCTCCGCGAGGCCCTCGGTCGCCTCCTCGCCGCCGAGGTCCTCGCCCCCCGCCCCGTGCCCGCCTTCGACCGCGCCGCCATGGACGGCTGGGCCGTCGAGGCGTCGCGCACCTTCCCCGCCACCGCCTACGATCCCGTGGTCCTCGAAGTCGCCGGCGAGAGCCTCCCCGCGGCCCCCTTCGGCGAGGCGCTCATTGGGGCCCGGGCCGTCCGCATCATGACCGGCGCCCCTCTCCCCGCCGGTGCGGACGCCGTCGTCCCGGCGGAGTTCGCCGAGGAGGCCCGCGGGTTCGTGAGGGTCGCCGGCGCCGTCACCCCGGGCAAGCACGTGGGCCGGGCGGGCGAGGACCTCGAAGAGGGCGCCGTCGTCCTCCCCGCGGGCCGGGACATCCGCCCGCAGGACGTCGGCATCCTCGCGGCCATCGGGCTGGACGCGGTCGAGGCCGCCCCGCGCCCGCGGGCGGCGCTGCTGGCCACGGGGGACGAGATCGTCCGGGCCGGCGCGCGGCTCTCCCCCTTCCAGGTCTTCGACGCCGACTCGCCGATGCTCGCCGCGCTCCTCGAGCGGTGGGGGGGGCGCACGGCGTCCGCCTCGCTCCAGCCCGACGACCCCGCGCGCCTGCGCCGCGCCCTGGCCCGCGCGGCGTCCGCCTCCACCGTGGACCTCGTCCTCGTGACGGGAGGCACCTCCGTCGGGTGCGAGGACCACGTCCCGGGGATCCTCGCCGACCTCGGGTCCCTGCTCTTCCACGGCGTCGCGCTCCGCCCCGCGGGCCCGGTGGGCTTCGGCCTCGTCGAGGGGAAGCCGGTCTTCGCCCTCCCGGGGAACCCGGTCTCCTGCCTCTCGGCCTTCGATCTCCTCGTGGGGCCCTGCCTGCGCCGCCTGCAGGGGCTGCCCGCGTCGGAGCCCTACCGCTCGGTCCGGCTGCCCCTGGCAAGGCGCCTCTCCTCCGTCGCCGGGCGCGCCGACTACGCGCGCGTGGCCCTGACGGAGAACGGGCTGGAGCCCGTTTCGGTCTCCGGAGCGTCGATCCTCACGACGGCGGTGCGGGCGGACGGCTGGGTCCTCGTGCCCGAGGACGTCGAGGGGTACGAGCAGGGCGAGACCGTCGAGGTCAGGCTCTACTGATGGCGGTCGGCTACCTGCGGGTCGTCTCGCGCGACGAGGCGATCCGTCTCTGGGACGAGGCGTGCCGCTTCGGGCCCCGCGGCGAGGAGGCGGTCGCCCTCGACGCCGCCCTCGGCCGGGTGCTCGCCCGCGACCTCCTCTCCCCGGAGGACGTGCCGTCCTTCCGGCGCGCCGACCGCGACGGCTTCGCCGTGCGGGCCGTCGACACGTTCGGCGCCGCGGAGCACTCCCCCCGCCCCCTCCGCCGGACGGGCCGGCCCCTCACCCCCGGGATCGCGGCGGGCGCGGAGCACGGGGCGGGGTGCGCCACGCCCGTCGCGACGGGGGCCGTCGTGCCGCGCGGGGCCGACGCGATCCTCATGGTGGAGGACTCCGCGGAGGACGGTGAGGAGGTGCGCGCGCTCCGCGCCCTGGTGCCGGGGGAGAATCTCACCCAGGCGGGGACCGACATAGGGCGCGGGGAGACCGTGGGCCGCCGGGGCGACCTCCTCACGCCGCGGGAGACGGCGGTGCTGGCGGCCTGCGGCGTCGCGGTGGCGCCCGTCTTCCCCCGTCCCCGGGTGGCGGTGCTCTCGACGGGGGACGAGATCGTCGGCCCCGGCGGGGACCTCCGCGAGGGGCTGGTGCGCGATGTGAACGGGCCCGCCGTCTCCGACGGGGTGCGCGCGGCGGGGGGGCTCCCCCTCGCCGTGCTCCACGTCCCCGATCGCGCGGACGCCCTCGAGGCGGCGGTCCGGAACGCGGCGGCCTCCGCCGACATGGTCATCCTCTCCGGGGGGACGAGCAAGGGGGCCGGGGACCTCATCGCGGGGGTCCTCGCGTCCATGGGCCGGGACGCCGGCGTCGCTGTGCACGGCGTGGCGATCCGGCCGGGGAAGCCGATCATCCTCGGGCGCGCCCTCGGGGTGCCGCTGGTCGTGCTGCCGGGCTTCCCGACGAGCGCGGTCTTCACGTTCCACGAGTTCGTGGCGCCCGCGATCCGGCGGATGGCGGGGCTCCCCGCCCACGCGCCGGGGGACTCGATCCGGGCGCGGCTGGCGGTGCGCCTGCGGACGAAGAAGGGGTTCCTCGACTTCACGCTGGTGGATCTCGTGCGCGGGCGGGAGGGGCTGCTGGCCTGGCCCGTGGGCAAGGGGTCGGGCTCCATCACGACCTACGCGCGGAGCGACGGGTTCCTCGCGATCCCCGGGGAGCGGGAGCAGCTGGAGGCGGGCGAGGAGGTGGACGTGGTGCCGCTCGCCCCCGGCCGGCAGCCCGCGGACCTCGCGGTGGTGGGCTCCTCCTGCGCGGGCCTCGAGACGCTGCTGCGGATCCTCCGGGAGCGGACGGGGTTCACGGCGAAGGTGATCGCGGTGGGTTCGACGGGGGGGCTGGAGGCGGCGCGGCGGGGGGCGTGCGACCTGGCGGGGGTGCACCTGCTCGACGAGGCGACGGGCACGTACAACGAGCCCTTCGTCCGCGGCGACGCGTCGGTCGTGCTGGCGAGGGGCTACGGTCGGCGGCAGGGGTTCGTGTTCCGGAAGGGCGACGTGCGTTTCGAGGGGAGGGAGGCCCCGGCCTGCGCCGCGGCGGCGAGGGCCGACCCCTCCTTCCTCCTCGCCCAGCGCAACCGCGGTTCGGGGACGCGCCTCCTCGTGGACCGTCTCTTCGGAGGAGACAGTTCGGGCCTGAAGGGCGGGGACGCGGAGCTCCGCACCCACGCGGCGGTCTGCGCGGCGGTGCGCCACGGGAAGGCGGACGGCGGGGTGGCCGAGGAGACGGTGGCGAAGGCGGCGGGCCTCGGCTTCGCGTTCCTCGCCGAGGAGCGGTACGACGTCGTCCTGCCGGCCGACCGCGCGTCGAAGCCCGCCGTCGCGGCGTTCCTCGCGCTCCTCCGCGATCCCGAGGCCGGCGCGGCGCTCCGCGCCCAGGGGTTCCCGGCGTGAGCGGGGAGGAGAGGCCCCGTCCCTACCGCCCCGTCGCCACGTGGTTCATCCTCATCGTGGCGGCCATCGTCGGGCTGGCGATCCTGGGGGAGTGGCTGAAGAGGACGTACGGGTGAGGGCGTCCCTCCACGCGGCCCTGCGGCTCCTCGCGCGCTGGGAGCTGTGGGTGCTCGTGGGCGGCGGGATGGCCTGCCGGCTTCTGCAGGGGCCGATCTGGGACGCGATGGCGGAATCCGGCCCGCGTCCAGCGGGGTCCCTCTACTCGCCGGCCATGGTGTCGATGGCGCTCTGGTGCGCATGGCTCGGGGTCTCGATGGTCCTGCTCCTTCCCCTCGTCCAGGGCGGACGGGGGCTCCGGATGGCCATCGTCTCCCGGCAGGTCACCACGGCGCTGGCAGGGACCGGCATCGCCCTCGGATTGCACATCGCGGTCCTGATGATCCACGACTGGATGGCGGGGAGCGGCGGCTTCTCCCCGCGGACCGAGCGCATGGTCTCCTTCCTGCAGTGGCTGCTCGTCGACCTCGCCATCCTCCTCTGCGCCTGGTACGTCCACGGGAAGGGGGAGGAGGCGGCAGGGCGGCAGCCACCGGGGGCGCTGGAGTCCTTCTGGAAGGGGCTCGTCACGTGGGTCCTGGGACTCTTCGTTCCCGGGATGCTGCTCAAGGCCCTCCTGGAGATGGCCGACCCGTGGAATCTCGAGGGGAGGTGGTACGCCTCCACGATGGCCTCCTACCTCTTCGGCGCCTGCGCCGTCCCTCTCGTCTTCGGGGCGTGGTTCATGGGCGCGCTGGGGAAGGGGGAGCCGGGGGAGGAGCCGTCGATCTGACTCAGCGCCCCTTCATCTCGTCCATGCGGTCGGAGACGCCGACCTCGGCGAGGCGGGCCTTCAGGCGGGTGAAGGAGTCCGGCGCCCCGGCGAGCACGCCCTTCGTCTTCGGGAACGGGTTGTTGAAGCGCAATGTCTCACCGTAGCAGTCGGTGATACACCCCCCGGCCTCGAGGACGAGGATCGCCCCGGCGCAGACGTCCCACTCGTGCTTGGGGCCGCGCGACACGGTGCCGGCGATCTCCCCCGAGGCGACCAGCGCGAGCTTGTACTCGATGGACCCGAGGGGGAGGACCTCCCACTCCTTCGCGAAGGGCTCGAACTCCCCGCGCTTGATCTCCGACCGCGACGCGCCCAATCTCCGGCCGGCGGCGCAGCGCACCGGCTTCCCGTCCTTGAAGACCCCGCCGCCGCGGAAGGCGGACCAGGTCTCCCCGCTCGAGGGGTTGTGCACGACGCCGAGGATCGGCTCGCCGCGCTCGACGAGGGCGACGGCCACGACGTAGTGCGGCACCCCCTCCACGAACTCCTTCGTCCCGTCGAGGGGATCCACGACCCAGACGCGCTCGGCATTGAGGCGCACCGGGTCGTCCACCGTCTCCTCGGAGAGCCAGGCGGCGGGCACGATCCGCGGGAGCGCCTCGCGCAGCAGGGCGTCGGCCTCGTGGTCGGCGCGCGTCACCGGGCCGGCGTCCCCCTTCGAGAGGACCTCGAAGCCCTCGGCGCGCACCTTCTGGATCACTTCCCCCGCGCGGCGGGCCGCGTCGGCGACGGCGTCGAGGGTCTTCCGGTCCATGGGCACCACTGTACGGGGGAAGCCGAGGGGGCGCGTAGGATCCGGGGGATGGCCCCCCCCTCCCCCGACCGCGCCGCCGTCGTGCTCTGCGGGGGGCTGTCCACGCGCATGGGCCGCGCCAAGGCGACGCTCCCCTTCGGGTCCGAGGGCCTCCTCTCCCGCGTGGTGCGGGCCTGCGCCGAGGCGTGCGGCCGGATCGTCGTCGTGGCGGCCGACGGGCAGCACCTCCCCGCCCTTCCCCACGGGACCCGCGTGGTGCGGGACGAGCGCCCGGAGCAGGGACCCCTCGAGGGGATCGCCGCGGGTCTGGCGGCGGTCGACGCACCTGCCGCTTTCTGCACCTCGTGCGACGTGCCGTTCCTCCGGCCGGAGCTGATAGGGAGGATGTTCTCCGCCCTCGGCGACGCCGCGGCGGTGCAGGCGGTGGTGGAGGGGAAGGCGCAGCCGCTCCTGGCCGTCTACCGGGCCTCCCTCGCTCCGAAGGCGGCGCGCCTCGTGGCCGCGGGGCGGCGGCGCGTGATCTTCCTCGTGGAGGGGGAGCGCGTGCACCTCCTCGACGAGGAAGCCGTCCGGGCCGTCGATCCCGACCTCCGCTCCTTCCGCAACCTCAACACCCCGGAGGAGTACGAGGCGGCGCTGCGCGACATCGGCGCGCGCCTGCGGGTCGAGCTCTACGGGGTCGCCCGCCACCGGGCGGGGAGGGAGTCGGTGGAAATCGGGTTCCCCGAGGGGGGGACCCTCGGCGACGCCCTGTTCCTCGTGGCCGCCGCCGTCCCCTCCCTCGTCGGGCCCGTGATCGCCGCCGACCGCAGGAGCCTCGCGGCGGGGTCCGTGGCCTCCCTCGACGGGGAGCGGTTCGTCACCGACCCCGCGACGCCGCTGCCGGAGGGGCGCCCCCTGCTCCTCCTCCCGGCGTCGGCGGGAGGGTGAGCGTGGCGACCCCGGGCTACCACGGCCGCTACCTCCGCGTGGACGCCGCCACCGGCGCGGCGGAATCCGTCCCCCTCGATCCCGCCGTCCTCCGCGCCTTCGTCGGCGGCGTCGGCCTCGCCGCGCGGATCCTCTGGACCGAGGCCCCGCGCGGCGTGGACCCCCTCGCCCCGGAGGCGCCCATCGTCTTCTGCGGATCGCCGCTGGTCGGGACGCCTCTCACCACCAGCGCCAAGTTCGCCGTCGTCGCCAAGAGCCCCCAGACCGGGCGCATCACCGACTCCCTCTCCTCCAGCCACTTCGCCATCGAGCTGAAGCGGGCCGGCGTGGACGCGCTCGTGGTGCGCGGACGGGCGGCGGTCCCGTCCACGGTGTTCCTCCGCGACGGGGTTGTCGAGGTCCGCGCGACCCCGGAGCTCGCCGGCCTCTCCCCGGCCGCGGCGGCGGCGCGGATCCCCGGCCACCGCGTCATCGCCTGCGGGCCGGCGGGGGAGAACGGGGTCGTCTTCGCCAACCTCGGGAACGACGGACGCCACGCGGGGCGGGGGGGGCTCGGCCTCGTCCTCGCCTCGAAGAACGTCAAGGCGGTGGCGGTGCGCGGGACGGGGAGCGTGCCCGTGGCCGACCCCGACGGCGTCGTCGCGGCGGCGCGGGACCTCTCGGAGCGCTCCTTCGGCCCGGCGACCCTCAAGTACCGGGAGCTCGGCACCGTCGCCAACGTGCTCGTCCTCAACCGCCTCCGCGCCCTCCCGACGCGGAACTTCTCCGAGAGCGAGTTCGCCGGGGCGGAGCGGATCTCCGGCGAGGCCCTCGCCGCGGGGGGGAAGGTCCGCCGCCTCTCCTGCGCCGCCTGCACCATCGGGTGCGAGCACGTCTTCACCGACGCCTCGGGGGAGGGGGGGCGCCTGGAGTACGAGTCCCTCTTCGCCCTCGGCCCCCTCTGCGGCGTGTCCGACCGGGGCATCGTCCTCGCGGCCGCGCGGATCTGCGACGAGGCCGGCATGGACACCATGTCCGCGGGCGGGACGATCGCGTTCCTGATGGAGTGCCGGGAGCGGGGCCTCGTCGGCGCGGACGAGCTCGGGGACGTGGACCTGCGCTTCGGGGAGGGGGGCGCCCTCCTCGAGGCCCTGCGGCGGGGGGCGGCGCGGCGGGGACCGCTCGGGGAGCTCGTGGCGATGGGGTCGCGCCGGGCCGCGGAGCGGATCGGCGGGGAGGCCCCCGGGTTCGCCCCCCACGTGAAGGGGCTCGAGCTCCCCGGCTACCACCCCTCGACCATGCGCACCATGGCGGTGGGGCTCGCCACCGCGACGCGCGGCGCCGACCACAACCGCTCCGGCGCCTACGAGGCCGACCTCTCGGGGGAGACGGACCGGATGGTCGCCGACCCCGCCAAGGGGGCGCTCGCCGCGGAGTCCGAGGGGAGGGCCGCGGTCCTCGATTCCCTCGTCCTCTGCAAGTTCCTCCGCGGCGTGTTCGCCGATCTCCCCGGCGAGGCGGCCGCCCTCCTCGCCCTCGTGACGGGCTGGGACGTGGACGGCGCGGAGCTCGAGGCGGTGGGCGAGCGCGTCGTGAACCTCCGGAAGCTCTACAACCTCCGCGAGGGGGGGACCCGGGCCGAGGACGGCCTCCCCGATCGCCTGGTGACCGGGGCCCCGGGCGCGTTGGGACGCGGGGAGCTCGAGGCTATGATCTCCGCCTACTACGCCGCGAGGGGCTGGGACGCCGGGGGCGTCCCGGCGCCCGCGACGCTCCGGCGCCTCGGTCTCGATCGGCTCGGGTAGAGGAGACGAACCCCATGACGCCGGTGTCCGCGCCCGCCGCGCCCGAGGCGAAGTCCACGGCACGCACGGTCTCGATCTCCATCGACGGGAGGACCCTCCAGGTCCCCGAGGGCTCCACCATCTGGGAGGCCGCCGCGAAGCTCGGCATCGACATCCCCGTCCTCTGCCACGACCCGCGCCTCTCCCTGGTGGGCGTCTGCCGGATGTGCGTGGTGGACGTGAAGGGCCAGCGCGTGAACCCGGCCTCCTGCGTGCGCGCCTGCGAGGACGGGATGGAGGTCAGGACCTCGACCCCCGACCTCGTGCGGCGCCGGAAGGTCCTGCTCGAGCTGCTCCTGGCCGACCACCCCTCGCCCTGCGAGCGGGAGCGGACGACGGGGGACTGCGACCTCGAGGACCTCGGCCGGAGGCACGGCGTCGCCGCGAAGTCCCGCTGGCACGGCGCCGGGGAGTGGCGGCCGAAGGACGGATCCTCGCCGGTCATCGCCGTCGACCACTCCTCCTGCATCCTCTGCGACAAGTGCATCCGCGGCTGCGACGACCTGCAGTCCAACGAGGTCATCGGGCGCAACGGGAAGGGCTTCCTCTCGCGCATCGGCTTCGACGACGACCGGCCGATGGGAGGCTCGACCTGCGTCTCCTGCGGGGAGTGCGCGGCGGTCTGCCCCACGGGCGCGCTGACCAACAAGGCCGTCTCGGTCCCGCAGGTCCCCGCGAAGTCGCTGAAGGCCGTGGACTCCGTCTGCCCCTACTGCGGCGTCGGCTGCGCCATCACCTACTTCACCGACGGGAAGACCGTCGTCCGCGCCGAGGGACGCGCGAGCCCCGTCAACCAGGGGCGCCTCTGCGTGAAGGGGCGCTACGGCTTCGACTACTCCCTCCACCCGCAGCGCCTGACGAAGCCCCTCGTCCGGAGGACCTACCCCAAGGGTCCGCTGACCGAGGAGGTCCGCGCCGAGGGGCCCGGGAAGCGCCACCGCCGCGACGGCGGGACCGACTACCGGGACATCCTGCCCCACTTCCGCGAGGCGACCTGGGACGAGGCGCTGGACCTCGTCGCCTCGAGGCTGAAGGCCATCCGCGACGAGAGCGGCCCCGGGGCCCTGGCCGGATTCGGCTCGGCCAAGTGCTCCAACGAGGAGGCCTACCTCTTCCAGAAGGTCGTGCGCGCGGTCTTCGGCACCAACAACGTGGACCACTGCACGCGCCTCTGCCACGCCTCCTCCGTCGCCGCGCTCCTCGAGGGCATCGGGTCGGGGGCGGTGTCCAACGTGTTCGCCGACGTCGCCCACGCGGACGTCGCGATGCTCATCGGGACGAACACGACGGAGAACCACCCCGTCGCCGCGACCTTCTTCAAGGAGGCCGCGAAGAGGGGCACGAAGCTCATCTGCATCGACCCGCGCCGGCCCGACACGGCCGACTTCGCCGAGCACTACGTGCGGTTCCGCCCCGGCACCGACGTCGCCTTCCTCAACGCCCTCCTCCACGTGATCATCGAGGAGGGGATGGTGGACGAGGCGTTCGTCCGCGACCGGACCACGGGGTTCGAGGCGCTGAAGGCGACCGTGGCGAGGTACACGCCGGAGTTCGCGGCGGGGATCTGCGGCGTGACGCCGGACGAGATCCGCGCCGTGGCCCGCTGCTACGGCGGCGCGAGGAACGCGATGATGTTCTGGGGCATGGGGATCTCCCAGCACACCACGGGCACGGACAACGCGCGGTGCCTCATCGCGCTCTGCCTGGTGACCGGCAACGTCGGGCGCCCGGGCACGGGCCTCCACCCGCTCCGCGGGCAGAACAACGTGCAGGGCGCCTCCGACGCGGGCCTCATCCCGATGGTCTTCCCGGACTACCAGTCGGTGGAGGACCCGGCCGTCCGCGCGACCTTCGAGAAGGCCTGGGGCGTCCCCCTGGATCCGAGGAAGGGGCTCACGGTCGTCGAGATCATGAAGGCCGCCCTCGAGGGGAAGGTCCGCGGGATGTACATGATGGGGGAGAACCCCTTCATGTCGGACCCGAACCAGAACAAGGTCCGCAAGGCCCTCTCGCACCTGGACTTCCTCGTGGTGCAGGACATCTTCGTCACGGAGACGGCGGAGTTCGCCGACGTGATCCTCCCGGCCTCGACGGCGCTGGAGAAGGACGGGACCTACACGAACACCGACCGGCGCGTGCAGATCGGGCGCAAGGTCCTCGAGCCGCCCGGCCAGGCGAAGCCGGACTGGTGGATCACCTGCGAGATCGCCCGGCGCATGGGCTACGCGATGGACTACGCGGGCCCCTCGGAGGTCTTCGACGAGCTGGCCTCGCTCTCCCCCTCGCTGAAGGGGCTGAACTACGGGAACCTGGGCCTGACGGGGAAGCTCTGGCCCTGCCCCGACCCGGAGACGGACGGGATCAACGTGCTGTTCGACGTGGACTTCCCCACGCCCGACGGGCGCGGGAAGCTCGTGCCCGCGGAGTGGAAGCCGGCGGCGGAGCTGCCCGACGACGAGTACCCGCTCATCCTCAACACCGGCCGGATCCTCGAGCACTGGCACGGCGGCTCGATGACGCGCCGTTCGAAGGCGCTGGACGCGATCGAGCCCGCCTCCTTCATCGAGGTCCACCCGCGGGACTGCGCGCGCTTCGGGGTGAAGGAGGGGGACCGCGTGCGGGTGACGACGCGGCGGGGCTCGCTGGAGACGACGGTGCGGGAGGGGGAGCGGACGCCGCCCGGCAGCGTGTTTCTCCCCTTCCACTACCGGGAGGCGTCGGCCAACTGCCTCACGAACGACGCCCTCGACCCCACGGGGAAGATCCCCGAGTTCAAGTTCTGCGCCGTGAGGATCGAGAAGGCGCCCCCGATCCCCGTCCCGGATTGAGACACCCGGGACGGTCGGCCCGGCGGGGGAGGCCTCTTCCAGCCTCGAATCCCCGGCACGGGGAGTGCGCAAGGGGTCCCAGCGGCCGCGACGGTGCGGCCGAAAGGAGACGCCATGAGGACCGCCTGCCGCGCCGTGGACGACGACTGCGAGGAGGCCGAGGAGCCGCCGAAGGCCCCTACCTCGTGACCTCGACCTCGAGCGCGTTCGCCAGGCGGTTGTACATCGCGAACGCCCCGGCGACGGCGGCGACCTCCACGACCGCCGTCTCCGACCAGTGCGCGCGGAGGTCGGCGTAGACCCCGTCCGGAACCCGCCCCCCCGGCACCGTCATCGCGTCGGCGAAGCGCAGCGCCGCCGCCTCGGCCGGCCCGAGGGAGGGGAGGGCCGGGTCCCGCAGCGCCAGCAGGTCGTCCTCCGAGGCGCCCGCCCCCCGGGCGAGCCTCGTGTGGGACGCGGTTCAGTACTCGCAGCCGTTGGCCAGCGACACCCGAACCGCGATCATCTCCTTCAGGCGCACCGACACCTCCCCCGGGGCCAGCGCCTCGCGGAGGAGCGCCGCGGCGGCGCGCATGAGGGCGGGGCGGCGGGCGAGCGTCGCGAAGAGGTTCGGGACGTTGCCGCGGGCCTTGAGGAACGCCTCGTAGTCGGGGTGGATGGAGGGATCGGCCTCGTCCTTCGCGAGCGTCCTCAGGCGCGGGGGCATGGGGGCATCCTCAACCCTTCTTGACGCCCTTCTTCTTCGCCGTGGCCGCCGAGGGCTTCCACTTCGCCCGGCCGCCGGCGTCGCGCTCCGGCGCGAGCAGGACCGCGCCGCGGAGCAGCGGGCGCTTGCGCCGCTGGCCCGATTTCTGCGCCGCTCCGGCCTGCCGCTCGATGTCGAGCAGCCACGCCTGGCTGCGCAGCGGCGTCCTCCCCTCGGCCGCGCGGATCGGCGTATAGGTCCCGTCGGGGCCGAGGGACCAGGCCTTGCGGTCGTCGTGGAAGGAGGCGTGCAGGATCTCCTCGAAGATGCGCTGGCGGAGCGCGGAGTTCTTCACCGGCCAGGTCAGCTCGACCCGGCGCAGGAAGTTCCGCGGCATCCAGTCGGCGCTCGAGAGGAACATGCGCTCCCGCTCCCCGGTCCCGAACACGAAGATCCGCTCGTGCTCGAGGAAGCGGTCCACGACGCTGCGCACGCGGATGTTCTCGCTCACCTCGGGGACCCCGGGGCGCAGGCCGCAGATGCCCCGCACGATCAGGTCGATGGGGACCCCCGCCTTCGAGGCCCTGTAGAGGGCCTTGATGACCTCGCGGTCCACGAGGGAGTTCATCTTGCAGAAGATCCGCGACGGCCTGCCCGCCTCGGCCTCGGCGCGCTCGGCGTCGATCCGCTCGAGGACCCAGTCCTTCAGGCCCTGGGGCGCCACGACGATGGTCCGCCACTTCGGCGGCCGCGCGTAGCCGGTGAGCAGGTTGAACAGGTCGCTGATGTCCGCCGTGATGTCCGGGTCGGCGGTGAAGAGGCCGATGTCGGTGTAGACGCGGGCCGTCACCGGGTTGTAGTTGCCCGTCGAGAGGTGGGCGTAGCGGCGCAGCCCCCCGTCCTCGCGCCGCACGATCAGGGTCTGCTTGCAGTGGGTCTTCAGGCCGACGAGCCCGTAGATGACGTGCGCCCCGGCGCGCTCCAGGGCCCTCGCCCAGCCGATGTTCGAGCCCTCGTCGAAGCGCGCGCGCAGCTCGATGAGGGCGGTCACCTGCTTCCCGTTCTCCGCCGCCTTGGCCAGCGCGTCGGCCACGGGTGAGTCGCCCGAGGTGCGGTAGAGGGTCTGCTTGATGGCGAGCACCCCCGGGTCCTCGGCCGCGGCGCGCAGGAAGCGCACGACGGAGTCGAAGGACTCGTAGGGGTGGTGGAGGAGGACGTCCTCGCGCGCGACGACCGCGAAGATGTCGTCGTCCTCGCGCAGCGGGCTCCGCACGCCCGGGGTGAAGGGCGGGTCCCGGAGTTCCGGCCGGTGGGAGAGCGTGGCGACGGACATGAGGTCGGAGATCTGCAGGGGCCCCGACATCCGGTAGACGTCGATGGCGTCCACGCCGACGGCGGAGCGGAGGGCCTTCTCGACCGCCTCGGGCATGCCGTCCTCGACCTCGAGGCGCACCGCGATCCCCCACTCCCGCTGGCGGAGCTGGCGCTCGATGGCGTAGAGGAGCGGGTCGTCCTCCTCCTCGATGGCCAGATCCCCGTCGCGGGTCACGCGGAAGCCGTGGGCGCTGCGGACGATGTAGCCCGGGAAGAGATCGGGCAGGTGCATGCGGATGACGTCCCCGAGCATGAGGAAGTGGTGCTCCCCCTCGGGGGCGGGGAGGCGGACGAGGCGATCGAGGGTGCGCGGCACCTGGACGATGCCGAAGTTCTCCGGCCCGTCCTCGCGCTCCAGCACGACGGCCAGGTTGATGGTCTTGTTGAAGAGGTGGGGGAACGGGTGGCCCGGGTCCACGGCCAGGGGGGTGAGCACCGGGTAGACGTCGCGGTGGAAGAACTCGTGGACGCGGGCGATCTGGGAGTCGTCGAGCTCGGAGACGTCCATCAGCCGGATGCCGTGGCGGGCGAGCTCGGGCCGGATCTCCCCGCGGTACACGGCGGAGGCCTCCGCCAGCATCCGGTGGACGTCGGCGGAGATCTCCTCCCGCTGCTTCTGGGGCGTGCGGCCGTCGGAGGACTCCCCGTTGTCCCCGGCGAGCACGGCCCGGGCGAGGCCGGCCACCCGGATCATGAAGAACTCGTCGAGGTTGCTGGACAGGATGCAGAGGAACTTCAGGCGCTCGAGGAGCGGGACCTCGGGGTCCTTCGCCTCGGCCAGGACGCGGTTGTTGAACGCGAGCCAGGACAGCTCGCGGTTGAGGTACTGCTGGGTCTTCTTCGATTCCGGCTTGGGGGTCATGGGAGGCGGCTTTCCGCTCCGGTGGAAGCCTCCTAGGGTAGCCCGCGGGGCGGCCCGGGCCAAGGCCCCGCATGCGGATTCATAAACCCTTTACAATGAACGACTTGAGAACAACGATGGCGGGCCGGCGCCGGCGGGGGGACAATGGCACCATGGTCCCCCACGGCTCCGTCGCCCTGGTCACCGGCGCCGCCCGCCGTCTCGGCCGCGCCATCGCCATCCGGCTTTCCCAGGGGGGCTGCCGGGTGGCCGTCCACTACCGCGGGAGCCGGGGGGACGCCCTCGGCACGGTCGGGGCCATCCGGGACCTCGGCGGCGAGGCCGAGGCCTTCCCGGCCGACCTCGCCCGCCCCTCCGCACCGGTCGCCCTCGTCCGGGCGGTGGCGAAGCGGATGGGACCGGTGCTCGTGCTCGTGAACAACGCCTCGATCTTCCCCGAGACCCCCTTCCCCGGCGGCGACCCGCGGGACCTCGAGGCCTGCTTCGCGATCCACGTCCGGGCCCCGTACCTCCTGGCCCGCGCCGCCGCCCCCGGGATGCTCCGGGCGGGGCGGGGGAAGATCGTGAACCTCGGGGACCTCTACGCCGACCGCCCCCTTCCCCGGCGGGCCCCCTACCTCGCGACGAAGGCGGCCCTCCACGCCCTGACCCTGGCCCTCGCCCGGGACCTCGCCCCGGCGGTGCAGGTGAACGCGGTGGCGCCGGGGGCGATCCTCCTCCCCGAGGGGGCGAAGCCGGCCATGGCCCGGAGGCTGGCGAAGGCCATCCCCGCCGGCCGCATGGGCACGCCGGAGGAGATCGCCGAGGCGGTCGCCTTCTTCGTCGAGGGCCCGGACTTCGTGACCGGGGAGATCCTCCGGGTGGACGGGGGGCGGCACCTCAAGGGGTGACGGTGCGCGCCGACTTCAGCAGCTCCCCTTCCCCTCCGGGGCGCAGTGGCAGTCGAGGCACCCGTGCTCCGCGCAGGTCCCGCAGGAGCGGACGACCTGCTTCCGCAGCGCCTCGCGCGCGCGGTGGACCCGCACCGCCGCGTTGCCCGCGGTGATGCCGAGGTCGGCGGCGTACTCCTTCACGGGCACCTCGTCCACGTCGATCCGGCGCAGGGCGTCGGCGTACTCGGGCTTGAGGGTGCCCGCGAGGCGGGCCACGCAGGCGCAGGCCTCGCGGTGGACCTCGGTGGACTCCGCCGGGTCCTCGAGCTCCCGGGCGAAGGCGGCCAGCGCCCGGTCGGCGGCCCCGCGGCGGCGGTAGTGGTCGATCACGGAGTTCCGGAGCACCCGGTAGAACCAGGCCACCGCCGACTCCGACTTCCGCAGGGATCCCGCCCGGCCGAGGGCCTTCCCGAAGGCGTCCTGCAGGATGTCCTCGGCCGCCTCCCGGCTCCGCACGCGCTTCTCGAGGAACCGGAGGAAGGCGCGGTGGTTCTCCACGAGCGCCGCGACGACCGCCGCATCCGCCATGGGCCCCTCCCTCCCCCCGCGGACCCGAGCCGGGGGGGGCACGAGTGTAATGCCCGGCGGCCCCCCGCGTCAGCGGGAGTGAAAGGAGGCGCACCATGACGACGAGTTCCCCCGCCCGGACGAAGGAGACGGTGATCGACCCGGTCTGCGGCATGGAGATCGACCCCGCGGACGCGGCCGGCACCGTGGAGCGCGACGGAAGGACCTGGCACTTCTGCAGCAAGGGATGCGCGCGGAAGTTCGAGGAGGCGGGGCCGGTTCCGGCGCCGGCCCCGACCCCGGGCCCGGTGGCGGCGGGAACGGAGTACACCTGCCCGATGCATCCCGAGGTGGTCCAGGAGGGCCCCGGCTCCTGCCCTCTCTGCGGCATGGCGCTCGAACCGAAGGTCGCGACCCTGGAGGTCCCGGAGAACGCCGAACTCCGCGACATGACCCGGCGCCTGTGGATCGGAGCCCTGCTCACCCTCCCCGTCTTCGTCGTCGCCATGGGAGGGATGCTCCCCGGCCACCTCCTGCACCGGTTCCTCACCCCCTCCGGCCAGGCCTGGCTCGAACTGCTCCTCTCGGCGCCGGTGGTCCTGTGGGCCGGCCGGCCCTTCTTCGAGAGGATGTGGGCCTCCCTCGTCCACCGCAGCCCCAACATGTTCACCCTCGTCGGCATCGGCACCGGGACGGCCTTCGCCTACAGCATCGTGGCCACCCTCCTCCCCTCGGTCGTCCCCGCGTCCTTCCGCGGCCACGACGGCATGCCGGACCGCTACTTCGAGGCGGCCAGCGTCATCACCGTCCTCGTGCTCCTCGGCCAGGTCCTCGAGCTCCGCGCCCGGGAGCGGACGGGAGGGGCGATCCGGGCGCTGCTGGGCCTCGCCCCGACGACGGCCCGCCGGGTGGACGCGGACGGCCGCGAGGAGGACGTCCCCCTCGACGCCGTGCGGGCCGGGGACCTCCTGCGCGTCCGGCCCGGGGAGAAGGTCCCCGTGGACGGGATCGTCGAGGAGGGCTCGAGCGCCGTGGACGAGTCGATGCTGACCGGGGAGCCGGAGCCCGTGGCGCGCGGCCCCGGGGAACCGGTGACGGGGGCGACGGTCAACGGGACCGGTTCCCTCCTCGTCCGCGCCGAGAGGGTGGGCGCCGGGACCGTGCTCGCCCGGATCGTCCGGATGGTCGGCGAGGCCCAGCGGAGCCGCGCGCCCGTTCAGCGGCTCGTGGACCGGGTGTCGGCGTGGTTCGTCGTGTCGGTCCTCGCGGTGGCGGCCCTCACCTTCGCCGGCTGGGCGCTGCTCGGCC
>CAZWGT010000034.1:0-18114 GCA_964633345.1 uncultured Planctomycetota bacterium | reverse complement strand
CACCATCGAGTTCGTCAACGAGGGCTCGCCGCAGGAGTTCATCGCCTTCGACGTCGAGTTCGGCTACCCCGCCCCCGCGGACGCCATCGCCCCCTACGTCCCCGAGTTCGTCGAGGTCTCCTTCGAGGACTGGAAGGCCGGCGCGTCCGTGACGCGGACCGTCCCCGGCGGGATCTCGGCCAAGGCCGCGCCGCTGTTCGCCCGCGTCCTCGTGGCCACCGGCGCCGAGGTCCGCATGACGGCCGCCCGGGAGACGCCGGACACGGGGCTGCGCCGCGGGACCACCTTCCTCGGCAACAAGATCGAGGTCGTGAAGATCGAGGGGAACCTCACTCCGCCCGAGGGGACGAAGCCCTCCATCGCCTTCACCCTCGAGAGCCAGAAGGAGAAGGCCGACGTCGGCGCCTTCCGCTACATGGTCCAGTTCTACAAGGACGGCAAGCCGGTGGACATGGGGCGGCGGTTCTCCATCTTCCGCCCGGCCAGCAAGCCCCTCGGGAAGAAGGGGGACACCGTCGTCGTGGACGTCTCCCTCGACGGCGCCCCGAGCCTCGCCGGCGCCCGGCCCGTCCTCCGCGTCATCCAGTAGGCGACAGGGAGAGCACCACCGGAAGATCGCGCCTTGGCGGAACTGTCCGTCACCTGCCCGAAGTGCCAGGCGGCCAACACCGTGGCCCTGGGATCGGACGTCGAGACCTACACCTGCGGGCAGTGCGGGGCGGAGAACCCCCTCGTCGACGGCGGGACGATGGAGGTCGCCGCCGATCCGCTCATCGGCGCGGTGATCTCCGACTGCAAGGTCCTCGAGAAGCTCGGCGAGGGCGGGTTCGGCGCCGTGTACAAGGCGATGGACCAGAACCTCGCGCGCCCCGTGGCGCTGAAGGTGATGCTCCAGTCCCTCACGTCGAGCCAGGAGTTCGTCCAGAAGTTCATCCGCGAGGCCATCACGGCCGCCCAGCTCAACCACCCCAACATCGTCGCCATCCACAAGGTCGGCCGCGACGAGAAGCGGGGGATCCACTACCTGATCATGGAGCTGCTCGACGGTAAGACCCTCGAGCACATCGTCCAGGACAAGGGGACCCTCAAGCCCGAGGACGCCGTCCCCATCATCCTGCAGGCCGCCGAGGCGCTCGCCGCCGCCCACGACAAGAAGATCGTCCACCGGGACATCAAGCCCGAGAACATCATGGTGGACAAGCGGGGCGTCGTGAAGATCATGGACTTCGGCCTCGCCAAGGTGGTCCAGCCGGACATGAAGTCCACCAAGGTGATGGGCACGCCCCACTACATGTCCCCCGAGCAGTTCGAGGGGAAGATGGTGGACGGGCGGACCGACATCTACTCCCTCGGCGTCACGTTCTACTACGTGCTCAGCCGCGCCCGGCCCTACGAGGGCACCAACACCGTCCAGATCATCTACGCCATCCTCACCTCGGACCCCAGGTCCCTCCTCGAGTCGAGCCCCGGAACGCCCCCCGAGCTGTGGACCATCATCCAGAAGATGATCGCGAAGAAGCCGGAGGAGCGCTACTCCGACCTCCGCGAGGTCCGCAAGGACCTGCTGGCCTTCCAGGAGAAGTCGCTGGCCGACCGGGTCACGTGCCCGCAGTGCGGCGCCAAGAACCAGCGCGGGAAGAAGTTCTGCCGCCAGTGCGGCGGCAACCTCCAGGTCAAGTGCCCCGCCTGCGGCGTGGACGAGGTGGCCGGCGCCCAGACCTGCTCCTCCTGCGGCGCCGGGATCGAGACCCTGCTGGCGATCCGGCAGAACATGGACCGCGCCCTGCGCCTGAAGTCCGTGGGCGACCTCCGCCGGGCCTTCCTCCTGCTCAAGGAGGTGCTGAAGCTCGACCCCGGCCACGCGGCCGCGCAGAAGGAGGTCGCCGAGATCGACGGCGCGCTCAAGGAGGTCGAGAGCGTCAAGACCGAGGCCGTCGAGCTGGAGAAGACGGGCAACCTCGAGGACGCCCTCTCCAAGGTCGAGGAGCTGCTCGGCCGCTACCCCGGCTCCGACGACATCAAGCGCCACCGGGACGTCATCAAGCGGGCCTTCGACTCGCGCATCATCGCCCAGCACATGCGCCGATCCGACGAGGCCATGGCCGCGGGGAACCTCAACGGCGCGCTGGTCTCCCTCGACGCGGCGCTCCGCCTGGATCCCAAGCGCGAGGACATCATCGCCCGCCGCCGGGACCTGGAGGAGAAGGTCAAGGCGGCCGAGGACGCCCGCGCCCAGGCGACGGCCGCCTTCGAGGCCCGCCGCTACTCCGAGGCCTTCCGCCGCGCGACCGAGGTGCTGCGCAACAACCCGACCGACTCGGACATGGCGCGGATCCTCGAGAAGTGCCGCGGCTTCATCGAGTCCAGCGAGGACTTCGTCCGCCGCGGGCGGGAGCACCTGGAGTCCGGCCGCCTGGTCGAGGCCAAGCAGGAGCTGGAGGCGGCCGTCGAGCTGCGCGCCGACGACCCCGAGGTCAAGTCCCTCCTGGCCGAGGTGGACGGGCGCCTGGCCGCCTTCCGCGACCGCCTCGTCGAGGCCCGCACCGCGCTGGGCGACGGGAAGTTCGACGAGGCCCGCCGGAAGATCGGCGAGGTCCTCCAGAACCTCCCCGGCGACCCCGAGGCCCTCGGCCTCATGGCGACCATCGCCCGCCAGGAGGCGGAGTCGAAGAAGTCCACCGAGGTCCAGAAGTCCCTGGAGGAGGGGGAGGCCCTCGAGAAGAAGGGGGACCTCGAGGCGGCCCTCGTGGCCTACAGGGCGGCCGTCGACGCGGACCCGGACAGCTCCCGCGCCGTGCAGGCCAGGGACCGGCTGGAGGCGCGGCTGCGCGAGGTCTCCTCCATCCGGTCGCTGGCCGACGAGCACCTGCGCGACGGGCGCTTCGAGGAGGCGCTCCACGCCCTGGACCGGCTCGTCAAGCTCCTCCCCGACGACGAGACCGTGCGGTCGGAGACCGAGGAGACCCGGGACAAGGTCAAGCACATCCAGGAGGCCCTGCGCCGGGCGGAGAAGGCGGCCCAGGCCAAGGACCACAAGGCCGTCGCGGCGGCCGCGCGGGACGTGCTGGACCTGAGCCCGAGCCACGTGCGGGCCGCCTCCCTCAAGCGGGACGCCGAGCGGGCCGTCAACGCCATCGAGCGCCACATCAAGGAGGCGGAGCGGCTCATCGCCTCGGAGATCTTCGAGGACGCCCTCGACCAGCTGAAGAAGGCCCGGACCAAGGGCGCTTCCGAGGAGGCGGTCGCCGCCGTCGAGAAGACCGCGGTGGACGGGATCACCGCCACCCTCAAGACCGAGGCGACGCGCTTCTACTCCGCGCGGGACTACAGCGCATCCCTCGACGCCTACGAGCGGATCCTCGAGCTGCGCTCCACGGACGAGGAGGCCCGCAAGGGCAAGGCGGAATCGGAGAAGCGGCTGCGCTCCCTCACGAGCGAGCCGACCCTCATGCGGTCCTCGGTCGCCGCCGCCGCGGCCGGGTTCCTCCTCATGTTCCAGGTCGCCGCGGTCCAGTGGCGTCCGCCCCCCTCGCTGGCGAAGAAGGCCGACGGCACGGTCCTGGTCCCGACGGCCAAGCCGGCGGACCTCCCCGTCGCCGCCCTCCTCGCCCTCGAGAAGCCCGGCGACCTGGCCGGCGCCCTCGAACTCTGGGGGAAGCAGGACGCGATCTACGCCTCCAGGATCGCGCTGGCGCAGAAGGTCCTCCCGGCCATCCGGGCGGCCCGGGACGCGGCGGCCCCGGACTCCAAGGCCGACCCGCTCGAGGCGATCCGGGCCCTGCAGGCCGTGGACGGGGACCTGGTGGCGGAGCAGGACAAGGACCTCTTCGAGGCCCGCCGCGCCCTGGCCGTCGCCGCCCTCGACCTGCTCCAGGAGAAGGCGTGGGCGTCCCTCGTCGAGGCGGAGAAGAGCAACCCCGACCGGGCGGGCGAGCTGGGCGACGCCTTCTCCGACCCGAACCTCGTGGCCGACGGCCTCACCTTCCTCAAGGCCAAGACCCTCTACGACCGCGTGGAGGCGGGGCAGGCGACGCGGGCCGGCCGCTCCTCCATCGAGCTCGGCTTCAAGCAGGCGCGCGCGAAGAGGACGATGGAGCAGTGGCTGAAGGCGGGGGAGAGGATCGAGAGCGCCGCCGCGACCATGACGGGCGAGGACGCGAAGAAGGATCTGGATGAGTACCGTGCGCGCCACCGCACGGACTGGAAGGCCGACCTGGCCTCCCGGTTCAGGGAGGGCCCCGACGCGGACCGGTTCCGGTCCCTCGTCGAGGAATCGGGGGTGTACCTCGAGAAGTTCGGCCTTCTCGGCGACGCGGGCGCGGAGGACGAGTTCCTCAGGGCGATGAGCAGGTAGCGGGACCAGGGAGCGGGGCATGGCCAGCGCGAAGGACTCGAACATCCGGTTCGTCTGCGTCGGGCTGACCGACGTCGGGCGCGTCCGGGAGCACAACGAGGACAACTTCCTCGTGGGCCTGCTCACCGCCGGCAAGCGCGGGAAGAGCGGGGAGGTCTTCACCGGCCCCATGGAGCAGAGGGGCCTCTCCCTGGTCGTCGCCGACGGCATGGGCGGCGCCGCGGCCGGCGAGGTGGCCAGCCAGATGGCCGTGGACACCATCCACGGGGAGCTGTCCGGGGCCGACCTCGGCGGGACGATCCGCTCCGAGGAGGCGGTCATCGCCCTCCTCGAGGGGGCCATCCACAAGGCCAACGAGCTGATCTTCAAGAAGGGCCAGGACAGCAAGGACCACCAGGGGATGGGGACGACCCTCACCGCCGCCATGGTCCTCGGGGACTCCCTCTACCTCTCCCAGGTGGGGGACTCCCGCGGCTACCTCCTGCGCAAGGGCAAGCTCGTCCAGATGACGCGCGACCAGTCCCTCATCGGCCAGCTCATCGAGGAGGGGACCCTCACCGAGGAGCAGGCGGAGAAGCTGGGCGGCAAGAACATCATCCTCCAGGCGCTGGGGGTCGAGGAGACGCTCAAGATCGACAGCAAGCGCTACGACCTCCTGCGCGGGGACACTCTGCTGCTGTGCTCGGACGGCCTGTCGGGCATGGCGCCGGACGCGAAGCTCGAGGAGATCCTCAACGCGGAGCCGGACCTCGCCAAGGCGGCGAAGATGCTCATCGACGCCGCCAACGCGGGCGGCGGCAAGGACAACATCACCTGCATCCTCGCCCGCGTCGAGGGCGAGGGGCTCCGGGAGCCGCTCTCCCCGGTGACCGACGCGGACAAGGCCGGCGGCACCTTTCGCACCCCCACGCTGAAGAAGTCCAAGGCGGGGCAGAACGCCGTGATCGCCACGGCCGCGGTGCTGGCCGTCGTCGGCGTCGCCCTGTTCTGGCCCAAGCCGGTCACCCTGAAGGTCACCGCCGGTCCGAAGGACGGCACCCTCCGCGTCGCCGCCGCGAAGGAGGGGGGGCCCGAGGGATTCGCCGAGAAGTCGGTCCCCTTCCGGCCCGGCGCCGCGGTCTCCGTCGATCTCCCGAGGGGGAAGAGGTTCGACGTCACCGCCGAGGCCCCCGGCTACAAGCCCGAGACCCGCCTCGTGGACACGAAGGTCGAGCACCGCGAGATCTCCGAGTCCTTCGACCTCGTCCGCATCCCCGCCGTCTCCGCCGACTTCGTCCCGCCGCGCCTCAAGGGGAAGCCCCTCTCCCGCGTGAAGGTGCTCCTCCTCCCCGGCGAGGGCCAGCCGGCGGGCGACAAGCCCTTCGACGTCAACGACCCGCCGCCTCCGGAGTTCCCCGAGGAGTTCCCCGCCGGGAAGTGGAGCGCGAAGGTCACCCGCGCCGGGTTCCTCGACGGCACGGTCGAGTTCGAGGCGAAGTCCGGGGAGCCCCTCGTCGTCGCCCTCCCCGAGCTGACCGGCTCCTTCGGCCGGATGACGGCGTCCGGCCTCCCCGAGGGGGCCGAGGTGACGGTGTTCGAGGGGGACGAGCCCCTGCTGGACTCCCCGGCGGTCGCCGCCGCCACCGGGAGCACGCCGGCCTTCGACGTCCGCGCCACGGAGGTCGTGGTCCGGGCGGCCCGCAAGGGGTACGACTTCCCCGAGCGGCGCGTCAAGGTCGAGGCGGGCAAGGAGGCCGCGGCCAACTTCGGGGACACCCCCGCCAAGGTCTCGTTCAAGGGGCCCGTCGACGCGACCCTCGAGTTGAGCGGGGTGGGGCCGAAGCCGGTCCTCTTCGGTCCGTTCACCGACCCGACGAAGGCGGTTCTGAGGAACCTCGCCCCCGGCACCTACAACGCCGTCTTCACCAACCCCAGCGGGGACGAATCGCCCCCCTACCCCCTGGTGGTGGAGCCGGGCCGGATCCTCCTGGACCTGGACGCGGCGACCGGTAAGTGAACGTGAGCAAGGAAGCCCCGTCCGGCGCCGACGCCTTCATCGGAAGGACCATCGCCAACCGGTTCGAGATGATGGCCGTCCTCGGCGAGGGCGGCATGGGGAAGGTCTACACCGCCAAGGACAAGGAGACGGGGCTCCTGGCGGCGGTGAAGGTCGTCCACGGGAAGCTCTCCGGGAACGAGGAGTACGTCGCCCGCCTCAAGCAGGAGGCGCGCACGGCGGGGCGCCTGCGCCACGACAGCGCCGTGCGCATCCTGGCCCACGGGGAGACCGACCACGGCGAGGCCTACCTCGCCATGGAGTACTGCCCGGGGCGGAGCCTGAAGGAGGTCGTCGCCAAGGAGAAGCACCTCCCCATCTCCCGCTCCTGCAACATCATAGCCCAGGTGCTCGGGGCCGTGGGGGCCGCCCACAAGCAGGGGATCATCCACCGGGACCTCAAGCCCGAGAACATCAAGATCGCCCCCGACCCGCTCCGCGGCGAGGGCGTGAAGGTGCTCGACTTCGGCGTGGCCAAGTTCATCGGCGGCGAGGGCGCGCCGGAGATGGAGAACGCGGTCAAGACGAAGACCGGCATCATCCTCGGCACGCCCAAGTACATGGCCCCCGAGCAGATCCGCGGCGAGCAGGTGGACGGGAGGGCCGACATCTACTCGTGCGGGGCCATCCTCTACGAGCTGCTCTCCGGCGTCCCCCCCTTCCAGGCCGAGGACGTCTTCGGCTACGTCACCAAGCACCTGAAGGAGCCGGTCATGCCGCTGACCGAGCGGTGCCCGGAGTACCAGGTCCCCAAGGAGCTCGACGACCTCGTGCTCTGGATGCTCGAGAAGAACCCCCTCCAGCGCCCCAAGGACGCCCAGCAGGTCGTCCAGGTCCTCGACAAGTTCGCCCGCGGCTCCTCCTCGGCCCGGATGAAGTTCACGGGCAAGGTCGCCGCCTGCTGGATCGTGCCGGCCCTGGCGGCCGCCGCCGTTGCCTGGAAGGTCGTCCCCGCGGAGATGAACGTGACGATGACGCAGGCCGGCCCCCCGGGGGAGAAGGACCTCGAGGCGATCGTCCCCTTCAGCCTGGGGCTCGTCCGCCTGCACGGCATCGCCGCGGCCCTCGGCCTCGGCATCGCCGGGACGGCCGGGGTGCTCTGGCAGCCCCGCCTGTCCGTGGCGGCCTTCGTCCGCCGGGTCACCCTCGCCGGGGGGATCATCCTGGCCGCCCAGGCGGTCGCGCTCCTCCTCGGGGGGGCCCTGTTCTCGGCCCTCTCCTACGGGTTCACGGGGCTGCTCATCTTCGCGGCCTTCTCCCTCTCCTGGCCCATGGAGAGCCGGGTCCTGCGGTTCGTCTTCGCCGGCCTGGCCGCCCCGGTCCTCGCCGCGGTCCTCAACCCCGTCCCCCTGCGGCTCGCCCGGGCGGTCGAGGGGGTGGCGGGGAGCCCCGACCAGGAGTTCTTCCTCCGCTTCTGGCGTCCCGAGCTGTGGCAGGGGGGAGGGGGGCTCTCCTCGGTGGGGGCCAACGCCCTCCTGGTCGTCCTGGTGATGGGCGTCCTGATCGGGGTCGGGACCGTGTTCCTTCCCAAGCCCGGGCGGGGGTCCTCCATCTGATTCCGGCCCCCCCCGGGTCCGCCCGGGGGGTCGTCCGAAACGCCGTAAGGTCGGAAGAATTCTGACGATGGATCCGATGGCGTTGTATAGGATCCGTCGACTTGGTGGCCGGATTCCGGCCATGGCCCGGGCGGGACTTCCCGGGTGCCGCGTCGCGGGAGCGGTCGGCGTCGTTCAGGAGGACTTGCCATGAAGAACCAGTTCGGCGTTCTCGTCGTTCCGGTCGCCCTTCTGCTGGCCGCCGGGACGTCCTTCGCCGCCACGGCGACGTACCCCGACGGCCGGACGGAGCGCCTGACCGTCAACCAGGAGGTCAAGGGGCCCGCGCGGATCACGGGCGAGGGCGGCAAGGACACGATCGATCTCCGCAAGGACGCGGTGGTGCGGTTCCTCGGCACCGACACCGACCAGAAGGGGAACAAGGCGGAGTCGTTCTTCCTGAAGAGCGGGGCCTGCGACGCCGACCTCGGGTTCTTCGCCCGCCTCGCGACCCCCTCGTTCTGGGCCTTCCCCGAGAAGTCCGGCGCGCGCGCCTCCTTCTACGCCGAGACCTTCCCCGGGGGCACCGGGTACGCCCGGGCCGCCAAGGGGTCGGGGCTCCTGCGCCTCGTCGTGAACCCCTCCACCCAGGGCTTCCTGGAGATGCACCTGACGCAGAACCAGGGCATGACGCTGCAGCGCTCCGGCGAGCGCGACATCCGCTTCTCGACCGACCCGCACAACGAGTGGCGCAACGGCGCGGTGCGCATGGTCTACCCGCTCGCGACGGGCCTCGTCATCGACCTGTTCATCCCCAAGGCCACCTCCGGATCCATCGCCCCGAAGGTGGGCGTCGCGGGGAAGACCGACGTGACGAACAACGTCACCTCCTGGAAGAGCGGCCGCATCTGGATCGCGACCTCCAGGGGCGGGAACCCGATCAACGCCGACGGGATCGGGCCCGGCGTGACGGCCACCATCGACGAGGCCTCGGGCACCATCGAGACCGGCTACGTGAAGGTCGAGTTCGCCTCGCTCAAGTCGGCGATCTCGCTGACCAGCGAGTTCGCCTCGCTCGCCATGAGCCCGCTGTCGAAGGTCAAGTAGGGGGCTCGCCTCGCTCCCGGTCCGTGGCCGGGGCAGACGACGCGGGAAGGGACCGGACCGGTCGGCGGGGTCCGGATGGGAACGACGTGACGGAGGGAAGTCGATGACGAGCCAGAGGAGCCTCGTCGTTCTGGCCGCGGCCGCCGCCCTGCTGGCGGCGGGCTGCGCCTCGAGCGGCACGAAGCCGGCGGCCGCGAAGCCGGGGACCGGCGCCAAGGCGCCGGCCGCCAAGCCCGGCACCGCGGCCAAGGCCGGCGAGCCGAAGCCGGCCGACCCGAAGTCCGGGGCGAAGCCGGCCGATCCGAAGGCCGCCCCGGCCGCCGATCCGAAGGCCGCGCCCGCGGCCAAGCCCGCCGACGCCAAGGCCGTTCCCGCCCCCGCCGGCAAGCCCGCCGACCCCAAGGCCGCTCCCGCCCCCGTCGCCAAGCCCGCCGACGCGAAGGCCCCCGCTCCGGTCGCCGCCGACACGGGCCGTGGGACCTGGGCCTCCTTCGACGAGTACATGAAGAAGCTGGGGACGAGGCTCGACGAGACGAAGTTCCTCGGCATGGAGGTCGTCCCGCACTTCAGCGACGAGGTCGCCTTCACCGACAACGTCTACTACCAGGACAGCAACGAGAAGCTCGTCGTGGACCGGGACCAGGACAACGACTCCATCCTGGCGACCCCGGGCCTCGGGAAGCCCAAGGGCAAGGTCAAGGACATCGTCAACATCGCCAACCTCGGCGTCGATCTCGACATGCCCCTCAACCTCGCCCTCATCCCCGTGGTCGGGGAGGGGAGGGACAGGTTCACCCTCTTCGGCGGCTCCATCACCAGCGTCGAGTACCTCGTCCACGCCGACAGCCCCGACGCCCTCAACTGGGAGTTCCACCTCGACCTGCCGGCCCTCGTCAACGCCTTCATCAAGCGGCTGATGAACCTCGACGCCTCCCGGCACTCCGTCTACGTGCGCCTCGAGGGCGACTACGCCGTGACGTCCGACCCCCTCGACGTGGCCAAGCTCGACTTCTCCTCCACCGCCCCGACCTTCACCAACGAGGGCGAGAGGACCGACTTCCGCCGCACCGAGTGGTGGCTGAAGGGCACCCTCGGCTGGAAGGGCCAGCTCTTCGACTCCAAGATCACCTACCGCAAGTACCGCATGTTCCTCGAGGACAACTCCCTCAAGCCGGCCGACCACTACGAGGACGAGGCCTACGCCGAGATCGGCCACCGCCTCAAGCGGACCGAGCACCGGGTGTACGGCTTCTACGAGTACACGAAGTACAACTTCGACGACCGCGGGACCTTCGACCCCACCAACCCGAACGAGGAGGACACGGCGGCGCTGCGCGACTTCGCCAAGATCCGCACCGGCATGGGCTGGGAGGGGCCGCTCCTCACGAAGAAGCTCCGCGGCGGCGCGGAGATCTACTACCTGGCCACGAACGTCTTCAACAAGGGCCCGTACTGGCTCTACCCCATCGACATCACGATCGGCACCGGCGGCGCGGTGGTGGACAAGAACGGCAACGTCCAGCACCAGGCCTTCGACGAGGCCGCGATGGTGGCCGGGAAGGCCAACCTCTCCTACCGCCCCTTCGTCACCAAGGGCACCCTCCTCGAGGCGGAGTACCAGCGGAACGTGGACTGGTCCGTGGTCGCCCAGGACAAGATCGTGGACGAGGGGACCATCACCTTCACCCACCCGATCAACGACCGCCTGACCGGGGAGGCCTTCGCCAACTCCTCCATGGAGAACATGCAGCACCGGGAGAAGCGGCTCTACACCGAGCTCGGCCTCGGGGCCCGGTACAAGATCGCCGCCTTCACCGAGCTCTCGCTGCGCTACAGCATCCGCCACATGCGCTCCCGCCACGAGCCGGTCACGTCCCAGTCCGACGCCGCCAACGAGCCCTACCTCGTCAAGGCCGACGGCGACTTCACCGCGAACATCGTGAGCCTCGGCATCTCCATCGAGTTCTAGGACGCGGATGACCGTCACGCGGCGCCGCCACGAGGACCAGGGCCCGGGGGAAGGCGCTCCCCGGGCCCTTTCTCTGGCGCGGGGCGTCCTGCTCCCGTCCCTCCTCGCGCTCGCCGCCGGCTGCGGAACGGTGGACCTGCCCGAGATGACCGCCGAGCCCCCGGTGCGGACGGGTCTCACCCTGCCCCCCCCGCCGGACGGGGGGTACGTCCTCAACAAGCCCTACCCGCTGCTCCCCGGGGACGTCATCGACGTGACGGTCCGCGAGCAGCCCGACCTGAACATCTCCATCACCATCCCCCACAACGGGGTCATCGAGGTGTACAAGAGCGAGAAGGACGGGGGGGAGCGGGAGACGATCGTCGCGCGGGGGAAGAACGTCGAGGAGGTCCGCGACGAGATCGCCGCCATCTACCAGCGGGTCCGCTTCAACTTCAAGCCCTACGTCCAGGTCGTCCTCTCCAACGCGGTGCCCCGCGTCGTGTACGTGCGCGGGGCCGTGAAGTCGGAGAAGGGGACCGTGGATCTCCCCTCCGGGGGGCGGATGACCCTCTACCGGGCGCTCCAGGCCGGGGGGGGGTGGACCGAGGACGCGGACCTCTCCCGCGTGTCGATCGACCGCAAGGACCCGGCGACGGGGGCCAAGGTGTCGCTCCCCGAGTACGACCTCCACGAGATGATGGAGACCGCCTCCTACGACCGGGATCCGCCGCTGGAGCCCAACGACATCATCAACATCCCGCCGCTGGGCGAGGTGACGATCTTCGGGAACGTGAACATGCCCGGGAAGTACCGCTGCCGCCGGGGCCTCACCCTCCTCAACCTCTTCGCCGACGCCGGCGGCCTGAAGGAGTTCAGCGACTTCTCCGCCGTCCGGGTCACCCGCGACGAGGGCACGGGCCGGGAGCAGACCTACAAGGTGAACGTGGACGCCATCCTCAACGGCCGTGCCGTCGATCCGAAGCTCGCCCGCGGGGACCGCGTCTGGGTCGACGAGACCTGGAAATAGGGGCGCGCCATGCAGGCCCCCCTCCCCATCGCCTCCTACGGGTTCATCCTCCGCAAGCACCTCTGGCTGGTGCTGGGGACGATGGCCGCCGTGCTGGCGGGGGGGTGGTTCTACGCGAAGACCCAGCGCCCCGTGTACCAGGCGACGGTCCTCCTCGACATCCAGTCCAAGGTCACCATCCCCGGGACGACCCAGACCCTGGTGATGAACGACCAGCAGTTCGTGAACAACAACCTCTACAACCTGCGCCACGACAAGGACCTGGCGAAGAAGGTCCTCGACCGGCTCCTCGAGACGAAGCCGGGGGAGCCCCCGGCGCGGGATGCCGCGGCCCTGCGCGCCATGGACCCGAACCTCCTCCCGTCCTCCATCACCGTGGAGATCGTCCCGACCACCACCTACTACCGCTTCTCCATCCAGGGGCCCGACCGGGAGGCCTGCGTCGTGCTCGTCAACGCCTACGCCCGGGTCTTCGCCGAGGTGTTCTCGAAGCGGCGCACCGAGCAGGTCATGGGCTACGTGAAGGACTTCCGCGACCAGAGGGCGGAGAGGGAGAAGGCCCTCCAGGACCAGGCGGAGGCCATCGCGAAGTTCAAGACCGCCCACCCCGAGGTGGACTTCGACCGCGAGCCCGGGAAGTCGAACAAGGACGAGGCGGAGGTCCTCAGCCGCCAGCTCTCGCAGGAGCGCTCCCGCCACATCACCCTCCTGCGGCAGAAGGAGACGGTCGTCAAGACCCTCAAGGCCGTGGGACTGCGGCTGGAGGACAGCGGGGACGAGGGCTTCAAGGTGCTCCCTCCGTGGCAGCCCGGCAAGGAGCCCGACGGGGATCCCGATCCCCGGCTCTCGGAGAGGGTCCAGGCCCTCGACGCCGTCTCCGGCAACGAGGGGGTCCGCAAGGCGCAGGCGGCGCTGGAGGAGGCGATGGACGTGGATCGCCGCCTCGAGAAGGAGCTGAAGCTCCGGGAGGACTCCCCCGAGCGCACGGTCGCCCGGGCCCGCATCGACCGCGCGCGGGAGGCGTTCGCCCGGAGCACGGAGGCGGCCCTCATCCGGCTGGCCCAGCAGGAGGCGGAGACCAGCAAGGTGGTCGAGGACTGGAAGGAGCAGCTCCGGACCCTCGACGCCCGGATCGCCGCCTCCGCCGCCGCCCTGGCCGAGCACGAGAAGATGCGGTACGTCCTCCAGGGGATCGAGAAGTCCATCGCCGAGTACACGACGCTGATCCTCAACGCCGAGGGCACGCGGAAGAAGCTGGAGGAGGACGGCGGGACGCTGCGCGTCTACCAGTACGCGGCCGAGGGGTCGGCGAAGCTCGTGGCGCCGAACAAGCCTGTCATCTACCTGACGACCGCCGTGGCCGCCCTCCTCCTCGCCGCCGCCCTGGCCTACGTGCTGGAGTTCCTCGACGACTCCGTGAAGTCCCGCGAGGACTTCGACCGGCTCGTGCGCCTGCCCTTCCTCGGCTACGTGCCGCACCTCAAGGAGGCCGGCGGCGTCTCCCGCGACCTGACGGTGGCGCGCGGCAGGACCGGCTCCCCCGAGGTCGAGTCGTTCCGCGCCATCCGGACCGGGATCCAGTTCAGCCGCACGGACCGCGAGGTCCGCATGTTCCTCGTCACCAGCGCCGGCCCGGGCGAGGGGAAGACCACCGTGTCCGTCAACATCGCCTCCGCCTTCGCGGGGGGCAAGGGCCGGGTGCTCCTCATCGACGCCGACCTCCGGAGGGCGCGCGTGCACTCGGCCCTGGGAATCAACAGCGACCGGGGGCTCACCAACGTCCTGGTGGGGGAGGCCTCGCTCTCCGACGCCGTGCAGAGATCCAGCGTCGAGGGCCTCGACGTCCTGGCCGCGGGCCCCATCCCCCCGAACCCGGCCGAGGTGCTGGGCAGCGAGCGGATGCAGGAGATCCTGAAGGAGGCCGCGGGCCGCTGGGATCGGGTCGTCGTGGACTCCCCGCCGCTGGTGGCGGTGACCGACCCGGCGCTGCTGGCCAAGTACGTGGACGCGGTCTTCCTCGTGATCTCCATCGGCAAGACCTCCATCCGCTCGATCCAGCGCGCCCGGGAGACCCTGGCCGGCGTCGGCTGCCCGATCCACGGCGCGGTGCTCAACAACGCCGACCTCAGGCTGTCGGGGTACGCGGAGTCCTACGGCGGCTACGGGTACGGCTACGGGTACGGGCCGGCGCCGAAGAAGGCCTGACCGCGCCGGGTGTCCTTCCGCGGCTCCGCCGCGGGGGTCGGGATCCGGGAGGCCCGAGAGGCCGTGCCTCGCGGATCCCGACCGATCGACGTCCACGTCCACGTCCCCACGGCCGGCGGGGGCCGAGGGGGACCGGCTCCCCTCGGCTCACGGTCCCTCTGAAGGTCGTCGTCGTGGATGTGGATCGGTCGGAGACTCGACGCCCGGCCGTTGGGGCGTCGAGTCTCCCGACCCCCGCGGCGGAGCCGCGGAACGCACCCCCCCCGGGGATGCGCGCCGTGCGCTACAATCCGCCTCCATGACCCCGCGCACCCTGCTCGTCGTCGTCCCCCCCCTCGTCCTGCTCGCGGCGGCCGCCGGGTTCCTGGCCGCCGACGCGCGGGCGCGGCCGAAGGCCCCCTCGATCTACTGGTCCGACGACGTGGTCCAGGAGATGCGCTCCCTCGTCGAGGACAACTACGTGGACGAGGTGCCCGACGAGCGCGCCCGGGCGCTGTTCTACGCCGCCTGCAAGGCCTACCTCGCCGGCCTCGACGACTACTGCGAGTTCTACACCCCCGAGGAGAAGCGGGAGATGGAGCAGGACACGCAGGGGGAGTTCGGGGGGGTCGGGATCCTCGGCGCCCACGAGCCGGCCGACCCGAAGACGGGCCGCGCCGGCGGCATCCGCGTGCGCGGGGCCCGCATCGAGGACCCCGCGTGGAAGGCCGGCATCCGGGCCGGGGACCTCGTCGTCGCCGTGGACGGCATCGACGCGGGGGGGGAGAAGGGGGCCGAGGCGATGCCCCGCCTGCGCGGGGATCCGAAGACCGCCGTACGGGTCGCGTGGCTCCCCGCCGGCGGCGGCCCCCGCCGGGAGGCCTTGGTCACCCGGGCCCTCGTGAAGACCGACAGCGTCGTGGGCGTCTCCCTCCTCGACCGCGAGGCGGGAATCGGCTACCTCCGGATCGCGCGCTTCCAGGAGAACACGGCCGCCGACCTCAAGGCGGCCCTCCGGAAGCTGAAGGGCGACGGGGCGCGCGCCTTCGTCGTCGATCTGCGCTCCGATTTCGGGGGCGTGCTCCCCGCGGCCGTCGCCTGCGCCGACTGCTTCCTCGACTCCGGGGTCGTCGTCGTGACCCGCAGCCGGGCGGGCATCGAGCGGCCCGGCAGCAGGGCCGGCCCCGACCCCGACGACGTCCTCGACGCCCCCCTCGTCGTCCTCGTGGACGGGAACACCGCCAGCGCCTCGGAGGTCCTCGCGGGGGCCCTCCAGGACCACCGGCGGGCCGTCCTGGTGGGGGAGCGCACCTACGGGAAGTTCCTCGTCCAGCGCATCGTCCCGATCCCCGGGGAGGACGTGGCGGTGCGCCTGACCACGGCGCGCTACTACACCCCCTACGGCCGCAACCTCCAGCGGGACGACGCCCGCGGGGTGCGCGGAGGGATCGTCCCCGAGGTCCCCGTCGCGGTGGACGAGGCGACGCGCCGCGGGGTCGTGGCGTGGTTCGACGACCAGGTCGGCCTCGACTGGGACCTGCTCCCCCCGGCCGGCGGCGCGCCGACGACCCCGTCCGACCCGATCCTCGCGCGCGGCCTCTCGCTGCTGCGGGACTCCGGGGTGGCCGGGCCTACGCCCCCTTCGAAGCCGCGATGAGGTCCCGGAAGCGGTCGAAGAGGTAGAGCGAGTCGTGGGGCCCGGGGGCCGCCTCCGGGTGGTACTGGACCGAGAAGGCCGGCACCTCGCGGTGGCGCATCCCCTCGCAGGTCCCGTCGTTGAGGTTCACGTGGGTCTGCTCGACGTCCCCCCGCGCGAACAGGCCGGGGTCGGCGGCGAACCCGTGGTTCTGGGAGGTGACCTCCACCTTCCCCGTGGAGACGTCCTTCACCGGGTGGTTCCCGCCGTGGTGGCCGAACTTGAGCTTGAAGGTCTTCCCGCCGAAGGCGTGGGCCATGATCTGGTGGCCGAGGCAGATCCCGAAGACGGGGACCTTCCCGAGGAGCCCCCGCACGCAGTCCGCCGCGTAGGTCACCGCGGCGGGGTCGCCGGGCCCGTTGCTGAGGAAGACGCCGTCGGGCTTCAGAGCGAGCACCTGCGCCGCGGTCGCCTGGGCCGGGAGGACCGTCACGCGGAAGCCGCAGTCCACGAGGTTGCGGAGGATGTTCCTCTTCGCGCCGAAATCGACGGCGGCGACGTGCCACGTCGGGCCCTTCACCTCGCGCGGCGGCAGGGCGAACCTCGACGCGTGCCCCTCGGTCCAGGACTCCGGGGCCTTGCAGGTGACGAGCTTCGCGAGGTCGAGGCCCTCCATCGACGGGATCGCCCGGGCCCGGTCCACGAGGGTGTCCGCCCCCTTCTCCACGGTGGAGACGATGCAGCGCAGCGCCCCCTTCTCCCGGAGGATGCGGGTCAGCTTGCGGGTGTCCACCCCCTCGATGCCGACGACCCCGGTGCGCTCGAGGTAGTGCCCCAGGGTCTCCACGGAGCGGTGGCTCGAGGGGACCTTGCAGGCCTCGCGCACGACGAAGGCCTCGACCCACGGGCGGCCGGACTCGTCGTCCTCGGGGGAGATGCCGTAGTTGCCGATGAGCGGGTAGGTCATGGCGACGACCTGGCCCTTGTAGGAGGGGTCCGTCAGGATCTCCTGGTAGCCCTGCATCGAGGTGTTGAAGACCGCCTCGCCGGACCTCTCGCCCTGCGCCCCGAAGGACGTGCCCTTGAAGACCGTGCCGTCCTCCAGCGCCAGCAGGGCGGGGATGCGCGCCTCGTTCACTTCGTCCTCCGGGGGCCGGACCTGCGGTTGATCCTGCTCGCGAGGAAGCCCGCTCCGAACCCGTTGTCGATGTTGACGACCGCGACCCCCGCGGCGCAGGAATTCAGCATCGCCAGCAGGGGGGCGATGCCGCGGAAGGACGCCCCGTAGCCGACGCTCGTGGGCACGGCGATGACGGGGACCTCGCAGAGCCCCCCGACCACGCTGGCCAGGGCCCCCTCCATGCCCGCCACGACCACCACGCACCGGGCCTCGCGCAGCAGCGCCGCCTTGGCGAGGATGCGGTGGATGCCGGCCACGCCGGCGTCGTAGATCGTCTCGACGCGGCTGCCGGTGACGGCGGCGGTGACGCGGGCCTCCTCGGCCACGGGGAGGTCCCCGGTCCCCCCGCTCACGACGAGGACCCGGCCGGCGGGGGCGGGAAGGCGGCCGAAGGACACGCAACGGGCCTCGACCTCGTGCCTCGCCCCGGGGACCTCGCGGAGCAGGGCCGCCGCCGCCTCCGGGGAGACCCGGGTGACGAGGAGCCGGTCCGAACGGGCCAGCAGGGACCGCGCGATGCGCACGATCTGGGCCGGGGTCTTCCGCTCGCCGAAGACGACCTCCGGGTAGCCGCACCGGAGGGATCGGTGGTGGTCGATCTGCGCGAACCCGAGGTCCTCGACCTCCAACCGGGAGAGGGACGCCACCGCCTCCTCGACGGAGGTCTTCCCGGAGGCCACGCGGCGGAGCAGGCGGCGGGTCTCGGCGGGCGTCACGCGGGGACCTTCCGGAGGATGCGGGGGAAGACGTCGAGGTCGAGGCCGTTCCGGCGTCCGGCCCGCAGGAGGTGGGTGCCGAGGGCGGCGATCATCGCGCCGTTGTCGGTGCAGAGGCGGGGCTCGGGGAGGACCGCCTCGAATCCGGCCCGGGCGGCGTCGGCGGCCATGCGCTCGCGGAGGCGGGAGTTGCAGGCGACGCCGCCGCCGAGGGCGATCTGCTCCACGCCGGCGCGCCGGGCCGCCTCGAGGGTGACCTTGACGAGGGAATCGACGAGGGCCTCCTGGAACGAGGCGGCGACGTCCTCGACCTTCAGCCCGGCGCGGTTCCGCCCGCGGCCCGGGCGGGCGTCCTGGCCCCGGACGTGGTAGAGGACGGCGGTCTTGAG
>CAZWGT010000033.1:0-18119 GCA_964633345.1 uncultured Planctomycetota bacterium | reverse complement strand
GGCGGCTGCCCCGCGGAGGACCTCGTCGCCGAGGGGGCGGGGACCGTCGGCTTCGCGAAGGCCCCGGCCGTCGAGGCCCGGGGGACGTGGAAGGACGGCGCTTGGACCGTCGTGATCCGCCGGCCGCTCCCCGCGGGGAAGGGCTCCGTCGCCTTCTCCCTGTGGAACGGGTCCGACCACGACCGCAACGGGATCAAGTCCGCCACCATCTGGCACGAACTCGTCGTCGAGGGGGGCAAGTGATGACCGGACAGGGCGGAATCGACCGGCGCGAGCTCCTCAGGAAGGGCGGCCTCGGGGCCGCCGGGACCGTGGCCGGACTCTCCTTCCTCCGCATGCTCCAGGCGAAGGAGGACGTCCCGAACCCCCTGGCGGCCTACCCCGATCGCGGATGGGAGGACGTCTACCGGGACCAGTACCGCTACGACGGCTCCTTCTCGTGGGTCTGCTCGCCCAACGACACCCACGCCTGCCGCGTGAAGGCCTACACCCGCAGCGGCGTCATCGTCCGGATGGGCTCCCAGTACGACTACCAGTCCTACGGGGACATCTACGGCAACAAGGCCACGGTCAACTGGAACCCCCGCCAGTGCGCCAAGGGGTACACCTTCCACCGGGTCGTGTACGGGCCGTACCGCCTGAAGTACCCCATCGTCCGCCGCGGCTGGAAGCGCTGGGCCGACGACGGCTTCCCGGTGCTCGACGACGCGCTCCGGGACAAGTACCTCTTCTCCCGCCGCGGCGAGGACGCCTTCGACCGGCTCTCCTGGGACGACGCCTTCCGGTACATCGCGAAGGGCTTCCACGCCGTCGCGAAGACCTACTCCGGCGAGGAGGGGAGGAGACTGCTCCTCTCCCAGGGGTACGCGAAGGAGATGGTGGACGCGACGAAGGGCGCCGGCACCCGGACCGCCAAGTTCCGCGGGGGCATGGGGCTGCTGGGCGTCTTCGGCAAGTACGGGATGTACCGCCTCAGCAACACGCTCGCCCTGGTGGACCAGAAGGTCCGCGGGGTGAAGGAGGAGGAGGCGCTCGCCGGCCGCAACTGGTCGAACTACACCTGGCACGGCGACCAGGCCCCGGGCCAGCCCTGGGTGCACGGCCTGCAGAACTCCGAGACCGACTTCAACGACCTCCGGTTCTCGAAGCTGATCATCATGGACGGCAAGAACCTCGTCGAGAACAAGCTCACCGACTCCCACTGGTTCATCGAGTGCATGGAGCGCGGCGCGAAGATCGTCGTCATCGCCCCGGAGTACGGCGCCCCCTCGACCAAGGCCGACTACTGGATCCCCATCCGCCCGCAGACCGACGCGGCGCTGTGGCTCGGGGTCACGCGGCTGATGATCGATCGGAAGCAGTACAAGCCGGACTTCGTCAAGCGCCACACCGACTTCCCGCTCCTCGTCCGGAAGGACAACCTGAAGCGCCTGCGCGCCGCGGAGGTCTTCAAGGGCTACACGTCGGACCTCGCCGCCGACGGGCCGAGCATGACGGTGCAGGGACTGAAGAAGGAGCAGCACGAGAAGCTCGGCGACTACGTCGTGCGGGACGCCTCGGGCGCCTTCCAGGCCCTCACCCGCGACGACGTCGGCGGCCGCATGGCGAAGAAGGGCGTGGACCCGGTCCTCGACTGGGAGGGGAAGGTCGCGCTGGCCGACGGGACCGAGGTGGAGTGCGCCACGCTCTGGAGCCTCTACCAGGTGCATCTCAAGGACTACGACCTCGACACCGTCTGCGCCGTCACCCACGCGCCGAGGGACCTCGTCGAGCGCCTCGCGAACGACATCGCCACGATGGAGCCCGTCGCCATCCACCAGGGCGAGGGCATCAACCACTGGTTCCACGCCACGGAGATGAACCGCTCGGCCTACCTGCCCCTCATGCTCACGGGGAACATCGGCAGGCCCGGCGCCGGCTGCCACGGCTGGGCGGGGAACTACAAGGCGGCGCTGTTCCAGGGCTCCCCCTGGTCGGGCCCCGGCTTCAAGGGGTGGGTGGCCGAGGACCCCTTCCACCCGACCCTCGACCCGAAGGCGGACGGGAAGGACGTCCACGCCCACGCCTTCACCAAGGACGAGGAGCCGGCCTACTGGGACCACGGGGACAAGCCGCTCATCGTGGACACGCCCAGGTACGGGCGGAAGGTCTTCACCGGCGACACCCACATGCCGACCCCGACGAAGGCGCTGATGTTCACCAACGTGAACCTCATCAACAACGCCAAGTGGGCCTACGGCGTCATCAAGAACGTCAACCCGAAGATCGACATGATCGTGTCGGTGGACATCCAGATGACGGCCTCCATCGAGTACTCCGACTTCGGCCTGCCCGCCTCCTCCTGGGTGGAGACCGAGGGGGTCGAGGTGACCGCCTCCTGCTCCAACCCGTTCCTCCAGATGTGGAAGGGGGGGATCCGCCCGGTCTTCGACACGAAGGACGACCTCGACATCCTGGCCGGCACCGCGAAGGCGCTGGCCGCGGAGACGGGGGACCCCCGCATCCTCGACTACTGGAAGTTCGCCCTCGAGGGCAGGCGCGAGGTCTACATCCAGCGCCTGCTCGACGCCTGCACCACGACCCGGGGCTACCGGTTCGAGGACATCATGGCCGGAAAGCACGGGCCCCCGGGCGGGGCGCTGATGCTCTTCCGGACCTACCCGCGGATCCCCTTCTGGGAGCAGGTCCACGACGACGAGCCGTTCCACACGGACACCGGCCGCCTCCACGCGTACACCGACGTCCCCGAGGCCATCGCCTGCGGGGAGAACTTCATCGTCCACCGCGAGGGGCCCGAGGCGACCCCCTACCTCCCCAACGTCATCCTCTCGAGCAACCCCTTCGTGCGTCCCGACGACAACGGCATCCCCCTCGACGCCGAGGACGCCGACGAGCGCACGGTGCGCAACGTCAAGCTCCCGTGGGCTGAGGTCCTGAAGTCGAAGAACTTCCTCTGGGAGAGGGGCTTCCAGTTCTACGCCCTCACCCCGAAGACCCGCCACCGCGTCCACTCCCAGTGGTCGAACATCGACTGGCACGCGATCTGGGACAGCAACTTCGGCGACCCGATGCGGCCGGACAAGCGCTCGCCGGGGGTGGGGGAGCACCAGCTCCACATCAACCCCGAGGCGGCGAAGGACCTCGGCATCGACGAGGGGGACTACGTCTACGTGGACGCCAACCCGGCGGACCGCCCCTACCTCGGGGCCGACCCGAAGGACCCCTTCTACCGGGTCGCCCGGTGCATGCTCCGGGCGAAGTACAACCCCGCCTACCCCTACAACATCGTGATGATGAAGCACGCCCCCTACATCGCCACGGAGCGCAGCGTCCGGGCCCAGGAGACGCGCAAGGACGGGCGCGCGCTCACCGACATGGGCTACCAGGCCAACCTCCGCTACGGCTCCCAGCAGTCCTTCACCCGCAACTGGCACATGCCCATGCACCAGACCGACACCCTCTTCCACAAGGCCAAGGTCTTCATGTCCTTCCTCTTCGGCGGCGAGGCCGACAACCACGCCGTCAACACCGTCCCCAAGGAGACCCTCGTGCGGGTGTCCAAGGCCGAGGACGGGGGGCTCGGGGGGAAGGGGAAGTGGGCGGAGGGGCTCTCGGGGCGGATGCCGCGCGCCGAGAGCGAAGCGATGCTCTCCTACCTCGCCGGCGACTTCACGGAGGAGGCGTAGCATGCCGCTCGGAGACCCGGAAGGCTCGGACCCGATGGAACTCGTCGGCGTCGAGGTGGACGCCGGCCCCGACGCCGTGGAGGAGATGGTCCGCACCTACGCGGTGGAGTACCGCCGCCTGGGATGGGACCGGGCCCGCATCCTCGCCACCTTCCGCTCCCCGTGGTACGCGCCCGCGTACGGGGCGTGGAAGCTCCTCGGGGAGGAGCGGTGCGGAGTCCTCGTGGACGAGGCCCTGGAGCCGTTCGTTCCGCCGCCCGCCGCCGGCAAGGGAGGTTAGGCCATGCCCGAAGTCCGCAACTGGCAGCTCGGCCGCGGGATGCAGTATCCCTACGAGGAGAGCCACCCGAAGAGGCAGTTCGCCTTCGTGATCAACACGAACCGCTGCATCGGCTGCCAGACCTGCACGATGGCGTGCAAGTCCACCTGGACCTTCGGCAAGGGCCAGGAGCACATGTGGTGGACCAACGTCGAGACCAAGCCCTACGGCGGCTACCCCCACGGCTGGGACCAGAAGCTGCTCGCGATGCTCGGGCCCCAGGGCTGGTCCTCCTCGGGGAAGGGGAAGGCGGGCTCCCCCTACGGCACCTTCGAGGGGGAGACGATCTTCGAATCGGCGGCGAAGAACCCCCGCGAGCCCGGGCAGGTCGCCGTCGGCTACCTCCCCACGGACGAGGAGTGGGCCGCGCCCAACATGAGCGAGGACACCCCCGTGGGACCCAAGGGGGAGCGGGGGAAGTTCCACCTCACGGGGGAGAGCCTCCCCGTCCACAAGACCTGGTTCTTCTACCTCGCCCGCCTCTGCAACCACTGCACCTACCCCGCCTGCGTCGCCGCCTGCCCGCGCAAGGCGATCTACAAGCGGCCCGAGGACGGCATCGTCCTCATCGACCAGTCGGAGTGCCGCGGCTACCGCAAGTGCGTCGAGGCCTGCCCCTACAAGAAGTCCCTCTACCGCCCGACGACGCGGGTGTCGGAGAAGTGCATCGGCTGCTACCCGCGCGTCGAGGGGAAGGACCCCGAGGGCGGAGGCCTCCCGCAGGAGACGCGGTGCATGGAGGCCTGCATCGGGCAGGTCCGGATGCAGGGCCTGGTGAAGACGGCCGAGGACGGCTCCTGGGCCGACGACCCGAAGAATCCCCTCCACTACCTCATCCGCGTGGCGAAGGTGGCGCTGCCCCTCTACCCGCAGTTCGGCACCGAGCCCAACGGGTACTACATCCCCCCGCGGTGGGTGCCCCGCGCCTACCTCCGCCAGATGTTCGGCCCGGGGGTGGACGAGGCGCTGGAGCGCTACGAGCACCCCGATCGCGAGCTCCTCTCGGTCCTCCAGCTCTTCCGGCGGGACCACCGCATCATCGCCTCCTACGAGCGGAAGGACGGCCCGAAGGTCTACGAACGCGAGGTCCGCGGGAAGACCTTCGCCATGTACGACGACACGGTCATCGCCCGCGCCGAGGACGGGACGGAGCTGTTCCGGACGAAGGTGGAGGAGCCGGTCTTCGTCCGCGGGAAGCAGCACGCCAACACGATCTAGGAGGACGCGATGGGGGAGGAATCGGCCGAGGCCCGGGCGCTGGCGGCTGCGTGGGCGCTGGCGGCGGCAGGGCTCCGGGACCCCGACGGGGCGCTCCTGGCGGCCCTGTCCGACGGGGAGGTCCTCGCGGGGGCGGAGGCGGCGCTCGGCGCCCTGGACCCTTCGCTCCCCGGGGAGTGGGACCGGTTCCGGCGGGCGGCCGCCGCGGCGGGAGGGGAGGGCCTGCGGCAGGAACGGGCCCGCATCCTCGGCCACGCCGTGCGCGGCCCCTGCCCTCCCTACGAGATCGAGTACGGGCCGGAGCACTTCCTCGGCAAGTCCCGCCGCCTCGGCGACGTGGCCGCCTTCTACCGGGCGTTCGGGGTGGAGGCGTCCCTCGCCGCCCGCGAGCGCGAGGACCACGCCGCCATGGAGGCGGAGTTCCTCTCGTTCCTCTGCCTCAAGCGGGCGCTGGCCGCGGAGGGGGGCGAGGCGGAGCGGGCGGCGGTCTGCCGGGACGCGGAGCGCCTCTTCCTCGAGGAGCACATCGGCCGCTTCCTCCCCGCCTTCGCCCGGCGGGTGGAGGAGCGGGAGCCGGACGCGGCGCTCGCCGCGGCGGCGCGGCTGGCGGCGGGCACGGCGCGGGTCCACGCGGGCCTCGTGAAGGCGCGCCTCGGGAGCCCGGACATGGAGCTCAGGGAGCTGGGGTCGATGGAGGAGGAGACGGTGATCTCCTGCTCCTCCTGCCCCGTGCCGGGCGCCGGCCCCGCCCCGACGGAGGTCTGATGCGCATCTCCATCCACCCCCGCCTCGTCGAGGAGGCGGTCTTCCAGGCCTGCCGGAGGGCGCCGGAGGGCGGGGAGTGGCTGCGGCGCTCGCTCGATCGCGCCTACCGCCTGCCGGAGGGGGCGGAGAGGGATCTCCGCTTCGAACGGGTCCACGCGGTGGCCTTCCGGCGGATGGGCCTGGCGAAGGCGCTGCACGGGATCTTCGCCGCCCACCCGGCGCTCGCGCTGGCCGAGGGGGCGGTGCGGATCGGGCCGGCGCCGGGACGGGCGAAGGAGGGGGTGGACCTCCACGAGCGGTTGGGGGTCGACGGCCGGCGGGTGCGCTCGGTGCTGGCGAGCGTGCTGCCGGCGACCCTCTCCGATCCCGCGGCGGCGGCGCGGCGCCTGCACCGGGACGCGATGAAGACGGCCGACCTCCTCGACCCCGCCTTCGCCTGGACCGAGGAGCCCGCGGAGCCGACCCCGGCGCGGCGGGAGTCGGTGCGCCTCCGCTACGGGGCGGCCTGGGACGCGTGGACGGACGGGCGCCTCGAGCGCCGGGGCCTGCCGTCGCCGGTCTCCCGGGAGGAGGGGGCGCTCTCCTTCGCCATGGTGTTCGTGGGCCCCCTCGGCGAGGAGGGGGCGCGGGCGGCCTTCGAGGCCGCCCGGGCGCGGGAGGCGTGGACCCACGCGGGGATCCTCGCCCTGGCCCGCAACCCCGACGGGCGCACCCCGGACGGGGGGCGGGCCACGGGGCGCTCGCCGGGGTCCTCCTGCCCCCTGTGCCGCTTCCCGACCCACGACTGGGAGCCGGACCCGGCGGGGCTGCCCCCGGACGTGGCGGCCGCGGTGCGGCGGTCCGACGCCGGGTGGACCCCGGAGCAGGGGATCTGCGGACAGTGCACCCTGCTGTTCCGGGGGCAGGTCCGGCTGGCCCGAACCGCGGAATCCCTCCCGGCGTAGCGTGGATTCCCCCCGCCGGGAGGGGGCCGGTCCCTCTTCCGCCATGGGTACGCCGTTTGTGAAGGGACGCCCATGACGCCCTCCGCCGCCACCCCGTCCGGCTGCCCCATCCCCTCCGCGGGGGGGGAGTGCCTCCCGGAGTGCCGGGCGGCGGGGACCTGCCGGGCCGGCATCCTCCTCCTCGTGGACGGGCGCATCCTCCACGGCCGGCCGCTGGGCCTCCTCGGGGACACCCTGCGCTTCCACTCCGTCTACCCCGTCCGGGGCCCGGTCCTCCTCCCCTTCGCCGAGGTCGAGCCCCTCTCCCTCCACGACGCCCTCCGGACCGCCCACCTGCCCCTCGACGCCGACACCCTCGTGCGCCTGGCCGAGGCGGCGGCGGCCCGGGGGCTCGTGGATCTCGCGCTCCGGGACCTCGACCGCGCCATGGGGATCGGGCCGGGCAAGGAGACGGCCCTCCGGGAGTGCCGCGAGCGGATCCTCCGCGAGGCCGCCTGCCGCGCCCTGAAGGACGCCCTCGACCACCTCGCCGCCCGGCGCTACGACCACGCCCGCGCCGCCCTCGACGAGGTGCTCCACCGCTTCCCGGAGACGGAGTCGGCCGGCGAGGCCCGCCGGATCCGGCGGACCCTGGTGGGGGGGGCGGCCTAGACCTCGCCGACGGAATCCCGGAGCGGGATCCGGAAGCGGAAGACCGTCCCGCCGTCCGGAGGGCAGTCGAACTCCAGCGTCCCCCCGTGGGCCTCGACGATCTTGCGGGAGATCGCCAGCCCCAGGCCCGTCCCCCGCGCCTTCGTCGTGAAGAAGGGCGTGGCGACGCGGGAGCGGATCGCCGCGGGGATCCCCGGTCCCCGGTCCCGCACCTGGAATTCCACGGAGCGGCCGTCCGTCGTGGCGGTCGCGAGGACCCGCACCGTCCGGTCGTCCCCGGGCCGCAGCGCCTGGGCCGCGTTCTGCACGAGGTTCGTCAGCACCTGCACCAGCTGCTGCCGGTCGAGGGGGGCCTCCGGGGCGCCGCCGGGGGCGAACTCGATGCGGAGGTCCCGGAGGTCGGGCCCGTTGCGCAGCAGCGAGAGCACCGCCAGGACGACGTCGTCGGGGCGGGTGAACTCACGGTGGAGCTGGGAGGGCCGGGAGAAGGTGAGGAGGTCCCGGACCGTGTTGTCCAGGCGGTCGATGTGAGCCACGACCTCGACCAGGATCTCCTTCTCGGCGTCCCCCTCGGCCCGGCGCGACGCCAGGACCTGCAGCGCCCCCCGCATCCCGGCCAGGGGGTTCTTCACCTCGTGGGCCACGCGGGCGGCCATCTCGCCGACGGCGGCCAGCCTCCGCTTGTCCTCCAGCTCCCGGTCCCGCTCCACCTCGTGCGTCATGTCGCGGACGTACTTGAGCTCGTGGGTGATCCGCCCCTCGGCGTTGCGGATGGGGAAGGAGCGCAGGTCGAAGTAGACCCGGGACCCGTCGGGGCGGACGAAGGAGGGGTGGCAGCGCCCGTTCGCGCCGCTCTCGAAGACCCCGTGGCTCGGGCAGTCCGCGCAGGGCTCGCCGACGCCCGCGAGCAGGGAGAAGCAGGTGACCCCGTCGAGGGGGCCCTCGGGGAGGCCGAGCATCTCCCGGAAGCCCCGGTTGCACTCGACCAGCTTCTGGTCGGCCGTGGCCAGGGCGATGCCGGCGGGGACGTGGTCGAGGAGGGCCTGGAGGGTGCGGCCGGCGGCGTCGCCGTCGCCCCCCCCGGGGGCCACCCGCCGCAGGACGATGGTGGACCCCACGAGGCGGCCGTCGGGGCTTCGGATGGGGCTGCGGCCCCCGCGCACGACGAACTCCGTCCCGTCGGCCCGCACGCGGCGGCGGGTCTCCTCGGAGACGCGCCCCTCCCGGCACTGCTCGAGGAGGGCCTCGGGCTCCCGGGCCGCGACCCGGTCCCCGGGGAAGAGGATCCGCTCGTGGCGGCCGAGGACCGCCTCGGACGGGTGGCCGAAGGCCTCCGCGGCGGCCCGGTTCCAGGAGGTGACGACGCCGCGCTCGTCCACGGTGTAGACCACCTGGCCGAAGGCGTCGGAGATCTCGGTCATGGACCGGGCGAGGGCCTCCTGCCCGCGGATGCGGGCCTCGAGCTCCTGGTAGGCGGTGCGCAGCTCCGCGGGGAGCTGCTCGGGGAGGGGGGCGGGGGCGGGGGCGATGGCCCAGGCGCACTCGTCGTCCCCCCGGCCGCGGCAGCGGGTCTCGCGGCAGAGGAGGTCCCGGGCGAGGACGGCGCTGGCGTACCCGGTGGCGTACCCGGTGAGGGTCGCGCAGACCGGGTTCTCCGAGGGTCCGAACAGCCGCAGATGCTGCTCCGCCTCGTAGGAGCCCTCCCAGACCCCCTCCATGTAGAACTCCCCGCCGGCGGAGTCGGACCGGACGACGTCGGTGCGGACCCGCGCGACCCCCTCGAAGGCGTGGAGGAGGGGCCCCAGTTCCAGGGCCTCCTCGCGCGACTGCACGCCGAGGTCGCGCAGGACGTGCTCCGCCTCCTCCGCCCCGCAGCGCTGGCCGAAGCGGAAGAGGACCTCGGAGGCGAGGGCGGGCCCGAGGGAGTCGTGGAGCTCCCGGCGCAGCGCCCCCATCGCCTGGGCGGAGACGAGGAGCATGCGTTCCCGGCCGAGCAGGATCCGCCCCCGGTCCGGATCCATGGACAGGAGGGCGGCGAAGTCGATCCGGGGCTTCGGGGGGGTGGAGGGGGGAGGTGCCATGACCCGCATCAAGATACCGCAGAAGGTCGGGGTCCGACCCCAGACCGAAGGGGTCTGACCCCTCCTTCGCGGCGGAAGTGGGTCGGGTTCGGTACCGCCGGTTATCCTGCGGTGCGCATGCCCAGGGCCCGGATCCTGATCGTCGAGGACGAGAAGCTGCTCCGCTGGTCCATCCGCGACCGGCTGGTGCAGGAGGACTACCGCGTCGAGGAGGCCGCCAGCGGCGCCGAGGCCGGTCCGGTGCTCCAGAGGGGGAACCTGGACCTCGCGCTCTTCGACTTCCAGCTGCCCGACACCGACGGGATCAAGCTGCTGGCCGAGGCGCGCGCCTCGGACCCCACGCTGCCGGTCATCCTGATGACCGCCTACGCCTCCGTGGACAGCGCCGTGCTGGCCATGAAGCTCGGCGCCAACGACTACCTCCCCAAGCCCGTGGACCTCGACCACCTCGCCCTGACGGTCCAGCGGGCGCTGGAGACGACCCGCCTGCGCCGGGAGCTGCGCGTCCTGCGCCGGTCCATGGAGTCCGGGGCCGGGCCCCAGAGGATCCTCGCCAAGAGCCCGGCCATGGACGAGGTGTTCCGCGTCATCGAGCGCGTGGCGCCGACGGACGCGACGGTCCTCATCCTCGGGGAGAGCGGCACGGGCAAGGGCCTCGTGGCCCGGGCCATCCACGAGGCCTCGCCGAGGGCCGCCATGCCCTTCCTCACGGTCACCTGCACCGCCATGCAGGAGACCCTGCTCGAGAGCGAGCTGATGGGGCACGAGCGCGGCTCCTTCACCGACGCGAAGGAGCGGAAGAAGGGCCTCTTCGAGCTGGCCGACGGGGGGACGCTCTTCCTCGACGAGATCGGAGACGTCCCCCCCTCCTTCCAGGCCAAGCTCCTCCAGCTCCTCGAGGACAAGACCTTCCGGCGCGTCGGCGGGACCCAGGACCTCAAGGCGGACGTCCGGATCCTCGTGGCGACCCACCGCGACCTCGAGGAGGCCGTGAAGTCGGGGCGGTTCCGCCAGGACCTGTACTACCGGCTGAAGATCATCCCCATCTCGATGCCCCCGCTGCGGGAGCGCCCCGGCGACGTCGCCGTGCTCGCGCAGCACTTCCTCGAGCGGTACGCGGCGGAGTTCGGCTCCCGGGCCCGGCGCATCTCCCCGGCGGCGGAGGAGGTGCTGGAGGCCTACCGCTGGCCCGGGAACGTGCGCGAGCTCCGCAACGTCTTCGAGCGCATGGTGCTGCTGTCCCGCGGCGAGGAGCTGGGGGTGGACGACATCCCCCAGGAGATCCTCGGGTCCCGCGCGCCGGCCGCCCCCTCGGCGGCGGGCCCCGGGGAGAACCTCCTGTTCACCCTGCCCCCCGGGGGCGTGGACTTCGAGCAGCTCGAGAGGAGCCTCGTCGAGCAGTCCCTGCGCCGCACGCGGGGCAACCAGACCCGCGCCTCGCGCCTGCTCGGGATGAACCGCGAGCAGATCCGCTACCGCGTGGAGAAGTTCGGCCTGCGGGAACTGCTGGAATCGAAGGACGAATAGGCGGCCCCGGGTTCGACGGCCGGGCGACCCGGAGGGTCGCCCCTACAACTTCTCGATCTCGAACCCCTTCAGCCGCACGACGACCACCGGGCAGGGGGACATGCGGACGACGTTCTCCGCCACGGATCCCAGGAACACGTGGCGGAACCCCGTGCGGCCGTGGGTGCCGATCACGACGAGGTCGTAGGCCCCCTCCCGGGCCTCCCGCACGATCTCCCGCGACGGGGCGCCGTCGAGGACCCGGGTCCCCAGGGCGAGGCCCGACCCCGCCCCGGCCTTCGCCGCGAGGTCGGCGAGGGCCTTCTCCGCCCCCGCCCTGAGGTCCAGGGTCACGCGGGGATCGGCGGCCACGCCGTAGGCGGGATCGAAGGGGGCCACCGGAAGGCCGACGACGTGGAGGAGGACGATCTCCGCCCCGCGATCCCGGGCGATGTCCACCGCGTAGTCGAGCACGGACCGGGAGGCGTCGGAGAAGTCCACCGGGACGAGGATGCGGCGCACCTCGAGGAAACGGGACATGGCGGCCTCCGTGGGGCTTGACGGTGATCATACCCCTGGAAACGAAGTCGCGGGCAGGGGGGCGCCGGCGCGCCCCCCGCCCGCTGAGGGAGACCGCCTCCCTCGTTGCTGCATCCTCCGAGGTCGCAAACCCGGTGCCAGTGCCCCCGTGCGGGGAGGGCCGCGATCCCGCGGCGGGATCGCGGAAAACTCCCCGCTACCGGGGCCGATCCTCCTCCGGGTCCGGCGCGTCGTAGTACCCCTCGGCGAAGGCGCATCCCGCGTGGGCGAACTCCACGCGGTCGCCGCCGGGGGCCTCGACGGTGCGGGACCAGGCCTGATCGATGTCGCCCGGGAGGAGGGGCCCTCCGCACAGGAAGCAGAGGAACGGGTGGCCGGGAACGGATCCGTGGTCGCACAGCGCGGGCGGTTTCCTCATGGAAGGAGCCGCCGCAGGAGACGTTCCGATCAGGCCCCGGGCTTGATGCCGTACGCGTCGCAGCGCACGCGATCCTCCGTGCATTCCGCCGGGGCGAACCGGGCGTCGAGGAGCGCGCCGACGGCGCCCCCCCGGGCGCGGTGGTGGGCGTAGTGGGCGTGGAGGCACTTGAGGTTCCGGGCGTCGCGCAGGCCGCCGATCCCCGCCTCGCGGAGGTACGCGGCCAGGCCGCGGCGCTCCGCCTCCGCCAGCGCCCCGCCGGTCAGCGCCGCCGCCCGCTCCGCCGCGTGGACGGCGTGGTCCCGCGCCACCCGCGCGGCGAGATCGGGGTCGGCGGCCATCTCCTCCTCGATGCGGTCGGCCGCGCCCGCGGCCTCGATCCGGGAGATCTCCTCGACGAGGGCGGGGCAGGTCAGCCAGAACCGCGTGGGGAAGGGCTCCGCGGGGCCCCTGCCGTCCCGGGAGGGGACGAGGGGGTCCACCGAGACGGCGACCGGGTAGCCGAAGGCGCAGCGCGATTCCACGCGGACCATCCCCCGCGGCGGGCGGCCGATCTGCCTCCCGACGATGCGCTCGTCCGCGGTCGGGGCCGTCAGAGGATCCGCTCCCAGATCTCCCCGTCGAGGGGGGCGCCGAAGTCCTCCCGGCCCTCCCTGCGGACGAGCCGGAAGCCCTCGGTCCCGTAGATCCGGCGCGCGGCGGCCAGCCCGGCGTCGGTCCACAGCTCGATGCGGCGGTACCCCGCCCGCCGGGCGAAGCGGACGCACTCCCGGACGAGGAGCCGGCCGATCCCGCGCCCCCTCGCCCGGGGCTCGACGAGCAGCAGGCGCAGGCGGGCGGTCGTCGCGTCCTTCCGCACGAGGAGCACCGACCCGACCGGCGTCCCGCCCGACTCGGCGATCCAGCAGCGCTCCCGGCGGGGGTCGTGGCCCCGGAGGAACTCCGCGGCGGCGGCGGCGACGAGGCCCTCGAAGCGGGGGCCCCACCCGCGCTCGCGCGCGTAGAGGGCGCCGTGGCGGTGGACGATCCAGCCGAGGTCCCCGGGGCGATGGCGGCGCAGCGCCACGGGCCCGGCGTCGGCCGGGTCCCCGAGGATTCCCCGCACGTCGGTCAGGGCCTCCACGACCCGCGACCGCTCGGACGGGTCGAGGTCCGCGAGCATCTCCCGCACGCCCCGGGCCGCCCGGCGGCCGAGGTCGGACAGGGTGGCGCGGCCGCGGGCCGTCAGGCCGAGGTGGCTCCGCCTCCCGTCCGCGGCGGACCGGGTCCGTTCGAGGAGTCCGTCGGCCGCGAAGGACGCCAGGATGCGGCTCATGTAGCCGGGGTCGATGTCGAGGTCCCCGCACAGGTCGGCCGCGGTGGGGCCGTCCCGGTGGCCGATCTCGAACAGGACCCGCGCCTCGGCGAGGGAGCGGTTCGTCCCGAGGTACCCGCGCCGGAGGATCCCGATCCGCCGGGTCCAGAACCGGTTGAACCGGCGCACCGCCTCCACGGCGCCCGCGGGGGGCTTGCGACCCGGTTCGGTGGCCATGGTGGACCCGCCTCGCGGAGACGCGGATTGCGGAGGATGCCGGCGCGAGGGGGATATCGTAGCGCCGTGAGCGCGGAACCCGCCGTCCTCCTCGAAGGCGTGGCCAAGTCCTACCCGGCCCGGGGGGGCGGGGCCGTCGAGGCGCTGCGCGTGGAGCGCTGGGAGGTCCCCGCCCTCGCCCAGGTCGCGGTGACGGGGGACAGCGGGTCGGGCAAGTCCACCCTCCTCCACCTGCTGGCGGGGATCGTCGCGCCGGACCGCGGACGGGTGGTGGTCCGCGGGACCGACGTCGCGGCGCTGCCCGAGGCGGCCCGGGACCGCTTCCGGGGGCGCAACGTCGGGCTCGTCTTCCAGTCCCTGAACCTGTTCCGCGGGCTCTCCGCCCTCGAGAACCTGCTGGCCGCGCCCCTGTTCGCCGGGCGCGCGGCCCGCGCGGACCGGGAGCGCGCCCGGGCCCTCCTCGACCGCGTCGGCCTCTCGCCCCGGGCGTCCCACCGGCCCGCGGAGATGTCCCTCGGAGAGCAGCAGCGCGTGGCCATCGCGCGGGCCCTGATGAACGCCCCGCCGCTGCTGCTGTGCGACGAGCCCACGGGGAGCCTCGACGCCCGGAACCGGGACGAGGTCGTGGCGCTGCTCCGCTCGGTGGCCGCGGAGGAGGGGGCGACGCTGCTCGTGGTGACCCACGACGAGGCCGTCGTGGCGGCGTTCCCGGGGCGGGTGCGGGTCGGGGACCTCGCCCGGTGACCCACGAGGGGTTCGTCTGGAGGTCGCTCCGCCACCGCAGGCCGGCGACGATCCTCTCCGCCCTGGCGGTGGCGCTGGGAGTGGCCCTGGTCGTGGCGGTGGACGGGCTGCGCCGCGAGGCGCGGGGGCACTTCGAGGTCGCCGCCGGCGCGTGGGACCTCGTCGTCGGGCCCAAGGGCGACCCCCTGCGCCTGGTGATCCACGCCGTCTTCCACATGGGGGAGTCCACGGGGACCCTCCCGGAATCCGCGTGGACGGCGCTCCGCGCCGATCCCCGCGTGGAGCGCGCGGTGCCCTACGCCGTGGGGGATTCCTTCCGCGGGTTCCGGGTTGTCGGGACGACGGCGGAGATCCTCGGCGGCGACGTCCGCCTCGGCCGGGGCGCGCCCTTCGGCCCCTTCGACCCGGCCCGGCCGCGGTGGCAGGCGATCCTCGGCTCCACCGTCGCGGAGGCCGCGGGCCTCGGCGTGGGGGGGACCTTCGTCGCCTCCCACGGGACGGATCGCCCGATCGAGGGGTCGGAGCACGAGGAGGCCCCGTGGGAGGTGGCCGGGATCCTCGAACGGACGGGGACCCCCGTGGACCGGATCGTGTTCGTGCCGCTGGAGGCGTTCTGGGCGATGGAGGGCCACGACGCGGCGGCGGGGCGGAAGGAGAGGCAGGTCTCGGCGGTGCTCGTGAAGACGCGCCACGCCGTCTTCAAGCGCCTGCTCTTCGGGGAACTCCGGGCCTCCGCCGACGCCCAGCCCGCCGACCCGATCCTCGAGGTGAGGAGCCTCTTCGATCTCCTGGGGAACGCCGACAGGCTTCTGGTGGCGGTGGCCGCCCTCGTCGTGGCGGTGGCGGCCCTGGGGATCCTCGTCTCCATGGTGAACACGATGAACGAGCGGCGGAGGGACCTCGCCCTGATGCGGGCGCTGGGGGCGCGGCGCCGCGTCGTGGCGGGGATCCTCGTGGGGGAGGCGGCCCTCGTCGGGGCCCTCGGCGCCGGGGCCGGCCTCGCCCTCGGCCACGGGCTCATCGCGGCGGGGGCGTCGCGCCTGGGGGAGTGGAGCGGGGTGCGCATCCGCCCCTTCGCCGTCGCGCCGGAGGAGGTCCTCGTCTTCGCCGGGGCGGTGGCGCTCTGCGCCCTGGCCGGCCTCGTCCCTGCGGTCATGGCCTACCGTTCCGACGTGGCCTCGGGGCTCTCGGGCGAGGCGTGACCTACCCGCCGTCCCAGAGGTAGACGACGTACTCCTCCCAGGCCCCGGCCACCCGGTGCCCCGGCGGCCGCGGGGCGCCGGACCGGGCGAGGACGGCCACAGGCCTCCCCGCCGCCAGGCGCCGGAGGTCCTCGAGGTCCCTCGCGACGGGGAAGGTGCGCCGGAGCGGGAAGCAGAACTGCCCGACGTCCCCCTGCCCCATGCGGAAGAGGAGGAGGGGGCGGTCCCCGGCCGCCTCCTCCGCGCGCCGCGCGAAGGGGGCGGCGGATTCCGATTCCGTCTCCGGTCCACGGACGAGGACCGCCCACCCCGCGACGGCGACGGCCGAGACGAGGGCCGCCCCGCAGGCCCGGCGCACGAGCCCCCCGCGGAACCACGGGATCGCCCGTGCCGGAAGGGCCAGGGGCTCGACGGTCCAGCGCACGAGGCGCCCGGGCCAGGGGGCGAGCACCCCGCGCGCCGCGGCGTCGATGGCCCCCGCCGCCAGCAGCGCCGCGCCGGGCAGGACGGGCAGCAGGTAGACCGAGCGCTTCCCCGAGGCCAGGGAGAGGGCGAGGACCATCGAGCCGACCCACACCGCGGGGCCGAGAAGGCGTTCCCGCTCCCCGGGCGGCCCCCGGAACGCCCACCAGGCGCCGACGGCGCAGGGGAGCGTCCACGGGAGGACGCGGAGCACGACGACCCCGTGGTGGTACCAGGGGGCCGCGTGGTGGGCGTCGGCCCCGAAGCGGCGATCGAGGTTCCCGAGGAGGAACCCGGGGAGGAGGCCGGGCTCCCCGGCGCGGAGGAGGAGGAGCCAGACCCCGAACGCCGCGGCGCCGACGAGGAGCCCGGCGAGGAGCCCCCGCCACGCGCGGGCGTGGAGGATCGCCCCCACGAGGAAGGGGAAGAGCAGGCCGTGTAGGGCCTTGGCGAAGGCGGCCAGCCCCGCCGCCGCCCCCATCAGCAGGAACCACCGCGTCCTTCCCGTCCTGCGGGCCTCGAAGAAGAGGGCCATCGAGGCCGTCGTGAGGGCCGTGAACGCCGTGTCCGTCGTGGCGACCCGGAACCGCAGGAGGAAGAACTGGGTCCCGAGGAGGAGGAGCCCCGCCAGCAGTCCGAGGCCGGGGCCGAGGATCCTCTCGCCCGCCGCCGCCGTGGCGGCCACCGTCGCGACCCCCCACAGGCCGGCCGCGACCTTCGCGGTCCACTCCTCCTGCGAGCCCGCCGCCTCCATGACGAGGCCGACCGACCAGTGGAAGAGGGGGGGCTTCGACCCGTAGGGCTCCCCGTTGAGGCGGGGGACGACGGACCAGCCGCCGTCGGCCCACTCGCGGGCGATCTCGCAGTCCCGCGGCTCGTCGGGGTTCACGAGGCGGAGCGCCCCGGGGAAGCAGAGGAGCAGCAGGGCGGCCGCCGCGGCGGCCAGCCCGACGCTAGTCGATCCAGTCGGCGAGGAAGACATTCGTGTTCCCCCGCTCGGCCCCGTGGCGGTTGCTGCAGAAGATCAGCGTCTTCCCGTCGGGGGAGAACATGGGGAACCCGTCGAACTCCTCCGTGTACGTGACGCGCTCGTTCCCGGTGCCGTCGGCGTTCACGATCCAGAGGTCGAAGTCCCGGCCCTTGGGGTCCGCCTGGTTGCTGGAGTAGAGGATCCGCTTCCCGTCGGGGTGCATGTAGGGGCCGAAGTTGGCCATGCCGTTGGCGGTGACCTGGACGCGGTTCCCCCCGTCGAGGTCGCAGGTCATGATCTGCAGCGCCATGGGGCGGATCCGGTTCTCGGCCAGGAGGGACCTGTAGTCCTCGACGTCCTTCGGCTCCTTCGGGTGGTAGGCGCGGTAGACGAGGCGCTTGCCGTCGGGCGTGAAGAAGGCCCCGCCGTCGTAGCCGAGGTCCTTCGTCACCTGGACCAGCCCCGTCCCGTCGAGGTTCATCGTGAAGATGTCGAGGTCCCCGTTGCGCGTGCTGGTGAAGACGATCCGCTTCCCGTCGGGGGAGAGGACCGCCTCCGCGTCGTAGCCGGGGGCGTCCGTCAGCCTCTTCAGGTCCTTCCCGTCGAGATCGGCCGACCACAGGTCGTACTCGGGGTGGAGGAGCCACACGTAGCCGCGGCTCATGTCCGGGGGGGCGGGGGGCTTCTCCGAGGCCCCGTGGGTGGAGGCGAACAGCACGCGGTTCCCGCCGGGGAGGAAGAAGGCGCAGGTGCACTTGCCGGCGCCCGAGGACGCCCTCCGGAGGCCGGTCCCGTCGGGCTTGATGGTGTAGATCTGGTCGGCGGGGACCCCCTCGCCCCTGTGCTGGAAGACGATGAGCGAGGCGTCGGCGTTCCAGTAGGCCTCGGCGTTCTCCCCCTCGAACGTGATCTGGCGGAGGTTGGCCAGGCGCTTCTCCCGGGGGTCGGCCGGCACGGACTTCACCCCGGTTCCGGCGAACGCCGGGGGGGGAGCCGGCTTCGGCGCCGGGTCCTGGACGGCGGCGAGGACGAGGAGCGCCAGGAGAGGGATCTTCATGGGGGGTTCCCGGGGGGCCGAAAGG
>CAZWGT010000032.1:0-18457 GCA_964633345.1 uncultured Planctomycetota bacterium | reverse complement strand
AGGAGGGGCTGGCCCGCCAGGGCGACTTCGCGCGCACGGCCCCCGAGGAGGGAGTGGAGGCCCTGGCCCGCCGGTGGTTCCGGCGGTCGCCGGCCTCCCCGGGCCGCGCCTTCGGCGCCGCCGTCGTGGCGCGCAGCCGCGAGGAGCTGCTCGACCTGGCCGCGCGTCCGGGGGGGGATCGCGCCTTCTTCTCCCGGGAGCCCCTCGGCGGGGAGCTCGCCTTCGTCTTCCCCGGGTCCGGGAACCACTTCCCGGGGATGGGGCGGGACCTCGGGGTCGCCTGGCCCGGGATCCTCCGGGCCCAGGACCGCCGCACGCTCCACCTCCGCGGGCAGCTCGCCCCCGACGCCTTCTGGAACGCGGCGTCGCGGGAGGACATCGAGCGGGACCACCGGGCCCTCATCTTCGGGCAGGTCGCCCTCAAGACGGTGGTGAGCGACCTGCTCCGCTCCCTCGGCGCCCGTCCCTCGGCGGTGATCGGCTACAGCCTCGGCGAGACGGCGGGGCTGTTCTCCCTCGGCGCGTGGAGCGACCGGGACGGGATGTACCGGAGGATGCGGGACTCGACCCTCTTCACCCGCGACCTCGCCGGCCCCTGCCACGCGGCGCGCAAGGCCTGGGGCCTCGGCCCCGACGAGGCGGTGGACTGGGTGATCGGGATCGTGGACCGGGACGCCGCCGAGGTGCGCCGCACGCTGAAGGGCCGGCGCCGCGCCTACCTCCTCATCGTAAACACGCCGAGGGAGTGCGTGGTCGGCGGCTCGCGGACGGAGGTCGAGGCCCTCGTGAAGGATCTCGGGGCCGCGTTCCTGCCGGTGCGGGGGGTGACGACGGTGCACTGCGACGTCGTGCGGGAGGTGGAGGAGGCCTACCGCGACCTCCACCGCATGGAGACGACGCCGCCCGACGGGGTGCGCTTCTACAGCGGGGCCCGCGGCTCGGCCTACGAGCCCGACCGGGAGTCGGCCGCGGACGCGGTGACCGCGCAGGCCCTCGACACCCTCGACTTCGTGCGCGTCGTGGAGGCGGCCTACGCCGACGGGGTGCGCTTCTTCCTCGAGACGGGACCGGGGGCCTCCTGCACGCGGATGATCGGCCGGATCCTCGCGGGGCGGCGGTTCGCGGCGCGCTCGGTCTGCGTGGCGGGGCAGGACGGGGTGTCCACGGTGCTCCGCGGGATCGCCCACCTCCTCGCCGAGAGGGTCCCCGTGGATCTCGGGGCGCTCTACGGCGGGGAGTCCCTGTGCATCGGCCACCGGCCGGAGGCGCCCCCCGCGGGGCGCGTCCTGCGCGTCCGGCCGGGCGGGGATCCCTTCGACCCGCTGCCGATGCCCGTTCCGGCCCGCAAGGCGGCCCCGGCCCCGGCGCCGCGCGAGCTCGTTCCCGCGGCGGCGGCCCTCGTCGCCCTGTCCGCGGCGACGGCCGAGGCCCACGGGCGGTTCCTCAGGTTCTCGGAGGACATGCAGAGGTCCATCGCCCTGGGACTGTCCCTGGACCCGGGCGAAGCCCGGGTCAAGGGGCTGTCCCCGGTTCTGGCCGTTCGAGGGGCCACGACGGAACCGGGGACTGTCCCCGTTCCCTTCCTCGACTACGCCGGGTGCCTCGAGTTCGCCACGGGTTCCATCGGGAAGGCGCTGGGCCCGGAGTTCGCGGCGGTGGACGCCCACCCGACGCGGGTGCGCCTGCCCGACGAGCCGCTGCTGCTGTGCCACCGGATCCTCGAGGTGGAGGGGGAGCCGCGCTCGATGACGCGGGGGCGCGTCGTCACCGCCCACGACGTCGTGGAGGGGGCCTGGTACCTCGACGGGGGGCGGATCCCCGTCTGCATCGCCGTGGAGGCGGGGCAGGCCGACCTGTTCCTCTCGGGGTGGCTCGGCATCGACTTCGTGACGAAGGGCAGGGCGGTCTACCGGCTCCTCGACGCCGTCGTCACCTTCCACGCCCCGCTGCCGGGGCCGGGGAGGACGATCCTCTACGACATCCGCATCGAGCGGTTCTTCCGCCAGGGGGAGACCCACCTCTTCCGCTTCCGCTTCGACGCGACCGTGGACGGGGAGCGCTTCCTCACGATGACCGAGGGGTGCGCGGGCTTCTTCACGGAGGCGGAGCTGGCCGCGGGGCAGGGGATCGTGAAGCCGCGCCTCGAGATGCCCGCCGCCCCGGCGCCGCGGCCCTGGATGCCCCCGGTCCCCCCCGGAGCCTCGACCCTCGACGCGGAGGGGGTGGGGGCGCTGCGCCGCGGGGACCTCGGCGCCGCCTTCGGCGCCCCCTTCGACGCGCTGCCGCTGCGCGCCCCGGCCCGCCTCCCCGGCGGCCGCATGGCCCTCGTGCACCGCATCGTGCACATGGACCCGGCGGGGGGCCCCGACGGCCTCGGCCTCGTCCGCGGCGAGGCGGACATCCACCCCGAGGACTGGTTCCTGACCTGCCACTTCGTGGACGACCGGGTGATGCCGGGCACGCTCATGTACGAGTGCTGCCTGCACACGCTGCGCGTCCTGCTCGCGCGCCTCGGCTGGACGGGGGAGGAGGGGGCGCTGGCCTTCGAACCCGTGGCGGGGGTCCCCGGGCGCCTGAAGTGCCGCGGGCAGGTGACGGAGTCCACGAAGGTCGTCACCTACGAGGTGGCGATCCGGGAACTCCGCTACGACCCGGCTCCGGTCTGCATCGCCGACGCGCTCATGTACGCCGACGGGAAGCCGGTGGTGGAGATGACGGGGATGTCGCTGCGCCTGGCGGGGACGACGGAGGCGGAACTGCGGGGGATCTGGGGCGGCGCCGCGGCGCCCCCGTCGCCCCGGAAGCCGGCCCTCTACGACTCCGACCGGATCCTCGCGTTCTCCAACGGGAAGCCCTCGGAGGCCTTCGGCGAGCCCTATCGCGTCTTCGACACGGACCGCGTCATCGCGCGCCTCCCGGGCCCGCCCTACCAGTTCCTCGACCGCATCACGGCGGTCTCCGGGGAGCCCTTCGCCATGGCCCCGGGCGCCTCCTGCGAGGCGCAGTACGAGGTGCCCGGCGACGCGTGGTACTTCGCCGAGGCGCGGGCGCCGCGGATGCCCTACGCGATCCTGCTCGAGATCGCGCTCCAGCCCTGCGGGTGGCTGGCGGCCTACATGGGCTCGGCGCTCACGAGCGGGGTCGACCTCCACTTCCGCAATCTCGGCGGGGACGGCGTCCAGCGGCGCGAGGTGGGGCCGGAGTCGGGGGTGCTCACGATCCGGGTGAAGTGCACCGGGGTCTCCTCCTCGGGCGGGATGATCATCCAGCACTACGACTACGCGGTGCTCGACGCCCGCGGCCCGGTCCTCGAGGGGACGACCTACTTCGGCTTCTTCTCCTCGGAGGCGCTGGCGAACCAGGTCGGCATCCGCGAGGCGAAGCCGTGGAGCCCCTCCGGGGACGACGCGGCCCGCGGGCGCGCCTTCGAGTACCCGCGCGCGGCGCCCTTCCCGGGGGACATGCTCCGGATGGTGGACCGGGTGGAGCTCCACCTCCCGGAGGGGGGACCGGCGGGCCTCGGGTTCCTCCGCGGCACGAAGCCGGTGGACCCGGCGGCCTGGTTCTTCAAGGCCCACTTCTTCCAGGACCCCGTGATCCCGGGATCGCTCGGGCTGGAGTCGTTCCTGCAGCTGCTCCACGCGGCGGCCTCCCACCGTTTCGGAGAGGGCCCCGTCGCCCCCGTCCTCGGCGCGAGGCACGCGTGGCGCTACCGCGGGCAGGTGGTGCCGGGGGACCGCCTCGTCACCGTCGAGGCCTGCGTGGCGGGGGTGGATGACGCCTCGAAGGTGCTGCGCGGGGACGGCTACCTCTCCGTGGACGGGCGCGTCATCTACGGGATGAAGGGGTTCGCGATCCGGCGGGCGTGACTGCCGCGCCCCCGGCGCTTGCCTCCCCGGCCGCCCGGCGGGACGATCCCCCCACCGGGCACCGGCGCCCCGGGCGGGGGGCGCGCCATGGTGCTCGCGTCGGAACTGCGGTCGCACATGATCGTGCGGATGGACGACCAGGTCTGGCGGGTCGTCGAGGTGAAGGCCCACGCCGGGGGCGCCCAGACCAAGGGGACGGTCCACGTCCTCTTCCTCAATGTCCGGACCCGGAACGAGTCGGAGCGCCGCTTCCGCCCCGGGGACCGCGTCGAGAACGCGGAGATCGAGATCCGCAACCTCGACTACTCCTACCGCAGCGGGGACTCCTACGTCTTCCTCGACCCGCGCACCTTCGACCCGGTCCCCGTGTCCTCGGAGTTCCTCGGCCCCCTCGTCCCGTTCCTGACCGACGGACTCCCCGTCCAGATCGAGTTCCTCGAAGGGGACCCGGTCGGCTGCCGCTTCCCCCCCTCCGTCGAGATGAGGGTCGCCTCGACGGGCCCCTGCCTCCACCAGGCGGGGGCGAACGTCTGGAAGGACGCCTTCCTCGAGAACGGGATGAGCGTCAAGGTCCCGCTGTTCATCGAGACGGGGGAGACGGTGCGGATCGACGTGGCGACGCAGAAGTACGTCGAGAGAGTCCACGGCTGAGGGTACCCTAGGCGGGTGCGATACACCCGCGCCCGCATCGAATCCTTCGGCTACGAGCTCGCCCCCGTCGTCGTCACCTCGGAGGAGCTCGAGGACCGCCTCGCGCCGGTCTACAAGGACCTCCACATCCAGCCGGGCCAGCTCGAGGCCCTGACCGGGATCGAGGAGCGCCGCTGGTGGGAGCCGGGCCAGTCCGTGGCCGACGGGGCCTCCGTCGCCGCGAGGAAGGCCGTGGCCAACGCCGACATCGACCCCTCCACGATCGACGCGGTCGTCTACGCGGGCGTCTGCCGCGAGAACTTCGAGCCCGCCACCGCCTGCAAGGTCGCCGCCTCCATCGGCGCGAGCCCGGGAGCGGCGGTCTACGACCTCTCCAACGCCTGCCTCGGGGTGATGAACGGCGTCGTGGACCTCGCCAACCGCGTCGAGCTCGGTCAGATCCGGCGCGGCATCGTCGTCGCCTGCGAGACCGCCCGCGACATCAACGAGGCGATGATCGACCGGATGCTGAAGAACCGCAACATGGAGTTCTTCAAGAAGACCATCACCACCCTCACCGGCGGCTCCGCGGCGGTGGCGGTCGTGGTGGGGGACGCGAAGCCGGGGGAGACCTTCCGGCGCCGCATCCTCGGCGGCGTCCAGCAGTCCGCCCCCCAGTGGCACGCCCTCTGCCGGTGGGGCCTCGAGAGCGACGGGAACGGCCGCGTCATCCCCTTCATGAACACCGACTCCGTGTCGGTCCTCAAGTACGGCGTCGAGCTCGGCGTGAAGACCTGGCGCACCTTCCTCCTGAAGGCCGGCTGGGCGCGCGAGCAGGTGGACCGGATCATCTGCCACCAGGTCGGCTTCGGCCACCAGGAGTCCATCCGGAACGCCCTCGGCATCACCGCGGACCGCGACTTCGCGACCTTCCGCTTCCTCGGGAACATGGGGACCGTCTCGCTCCCCCTCACCGCCGCCGTCGCCGAGGAGCAGGGCCATCTCCGCCCCGGCCACAGGGTCGGCCTCCTCGGGATCGGCTCCGGCCTCAACTGCCTCATGATCGCCGTCGAGTGGTAGCGGGGGGCCCCGTGGCCCCTCCCCCCTCCCTCGCCTCCTCGAAGCGCTTCGACCGCGGGGGCGGGATCCGGATGCACTGGGTGGACGAGGGGGAGGGCGACCCCGTCGTCATGGTCCACGGGAACCCGACCTGGTCGTTCTACTACCGCTCCCTCGTCGCGGCGCTCCGCGACCGCCGGCGCTGCATCGTCCCCGACCACGTGGGGATGGGGCTCTCCGACAAGCCGGGGGACGGGGAGTACGCCTACACCCTCAAGACCCGCGTGGACGACCTCGAGGCGCTGCTCGAGCACGCCGGCGCCCGCGAGCGGGTCACCCTCGTGGTCCACGACTGGGGCGGGATGATCGGGATGGCCTGGGCCGCGCGCCACCCGGAGCGGGTCGCGCGCCTGGTGGTCCTCAACACCGCGGCGTTCCGGCCGCCCGCCGGCAAGGCCCTTCCGCGGGAGCTGTGGTGGGTCCGGAACACCCCCCTCGGCTCCCTCCTCGTCCGCGGGCTCAACGAGTTCGTGGAGGGCTCGATCCGCCGCTGCACGGTGAGGCCGCTGTCCGCCGAGGTCGCGGAGGCGTACCGGATGCCCTTCCGCTCCTGGAGCGAGCGCCGCCCCGTGCAGCGCTTCGTGCAGGACATCCCCCTGGACCCCGGCGACGCGGCGTGGCCGACGCTCGAGGCGACGGAGGCGGCGCTGCCCCGGTTCCTCGGGATCCCGATGCTGATCTGCTGGGGGATGCGGGACTTCGTGTTCGACGCCGACTACCTCGAGGAGTGGCGGCGGCGCTTCCCCGCCGCCGCGGTCCACCGCTTCGAGGACGCGGGACACTGGATCCTGGAAGACAAGCCGGCCGAGGTCGCCGCGCTGGTGAAGGCCTTCCTCGGATGAACATCGCCGCCGCGCTGACGGAGCAGGCGCGCGCCCGCCCCGACGCGGCGGCGCTGATCCTCGTGGACGGGCGGCGGGTCACGTACCGCGAACTCGACGAGGACTCCGGCCGCATCGCCCGCGGCCTCGGCCTCGCGCCCGGGACGCGCACGGTGCTGATGGTCCCCCCGGGGCCGGACTTCTACCCGCTCATGTTCGGGCTCTTCAAGGCGGGCGCGGTGCCGGTGGTGGTGGACCCGGGGATGGGCCTCGCGCGCATGAAGGCGAGCCTCGCCGAGGCGAGGCCCGAGGCGTTCGTCGGGATCGCGAAGGCCCACGCGGCGCGGGTCCTCTTCGGCCTCGGCGGCCCGACGGTGCGGGTGAAGGTCGGCGTCGGCCCCTGCCTCGGCCTCGGGGGGACCTCCCTCGACGAAGTGCGCCGGCGCGGCGGCGGCGGATCCGACGAGGCGGTGGCGCGCTCCCCCGACGACCCGGCGGCGATCCTCTTCACCTCGGGCTCGACGGGCCCGCCCCGCGGCGCGGTCTACACCCACGGGAACTTCGCGGCGCAGGTCGAGATGGTCCGGCGCGCCTTCGGCATCGAGCCGGGGGAGATCGACCTCCCGACCTTCCCGCTCTTCGCGCTCTTCGACCCCGCTCTCGGCATGACGACGGTGGTGCCCGACATGGACCCGGCGCGGCCGGCGTCGGCGGATCCGGCCAGGATCGCCCGGGCCATCCGCGAGCACGCGGTGACGACGATGTTCGCGTCGCCGGGGCTGCTCGATCCGCTGTCGCGGTGGTGCGAGGAGACGAAGACCTCCTTCCCCTCCCTCCGGCGTGTGATCTCGGCCGGGGCTCCCGTCTCCCCCCGCATCGTGGAGCGGATGGCGAAGGCCCTCCCCCCGGCCGCCCTCCTCCACACCCCCTACGGGGCGACGGAGGCGCTCCCCGTCGCCACCATCGACCACCGCGCGATCCTCGGGGAGACGGCCGCGAGGGCGGCCGCCGGGGCGGGGATCTGCGTCGGCCCGCCGGTCGAGGGGGTCGAGGTGCGCTGCATCCGGGTGGAGGACGGGCCCATCGCGTCGTGGACCCCGGACCTCGAGGTCCCGCGGGGGACGCCGGGGGAGGTCTGCGTGCGCGGCCCCCAGGTGACGCGGGGCTACTTCGGCCGGCCCGACGCCGACCTGCTGGGGAAGATCGGCGAGTGGCACCGGATGGGGGACGTCGGCTACCTCGACGAGTCGGGGCGCCTCTGGTTCTGCGGCCGGAAGTCCCAGCGCATCCGGACGGCGGCGGGGGACCTCTTCCCCGACCGGTGCGAGGCGGTCTTCAACGTGCACCGGCTCGTGCGGCGATCGGCGCTGGCGGGGGGGCCGGAGCCGGTGCTGTGGATCGAGCTCGCGGAGTCCGGGGACCTGCAGCTCGACGAGGACGCCCTGCGCGCGGAGCTGGCGGCCCTGGGGGCGGGCGCGGAGTGCACGCGCGCCGTCCGGGAGTTCCGGTTCCTGGAAGGCCCCCTCCCCGTGGACACCCGCCACAACGCCAAGATCCAGAGGGAGAGGCTGCGGTGAAGGTCCTCGTCACCGGCGGCACCGGCTTCCTCGGGCGCGTCCTCGTCGAGCGGCTCGTCGAGCGGGGGGACCACGTCGTCGTGCTCGCCCGCGGGCAGGCGGGCACGGATCTCCCGGCCGGCGCCGAACTCTGCCGCGGGGACGTGGCCGACATGTCCTCCGTCGGCAACGCCGCCCGCGGCTGCGCCCTGGTCTTCCACGTCGCGGCCAAGGCCGGCATCGCCGGCCCGTACGAGGAGTACCGCCTGGCCAACGTCGAGGGCACGCGCAACGTGCTGGAGGCGTGCCGCCGCCACTCGATCCCCCGGCTCGTGCACACCAGCACCCCGAGCGTCGTCTTCGACGGCACCGACATGGAGGGGGTGGACGAGTCCGTCCCGCTGGCGAAGCACCACGAGGCCGCCTACCCCGCGACCAAGGCGGAGGCGGAGCGGATGGTGCTCGCGGCCCACGGGGCCGACCTCGGCGTCACGGCGCTGCGCCCGCACCTCGTCTGGGGACCCGGCGACCGCCACCTCGTGCCGCGCATCCTCGCGCGGGCGAGGGCCGGGACGATGGCCCTCGTCGGCGACGGGTCGAAGAAGGTCGACGCCACCTTCATCGACAACGCCGTGGACGCCCACCTCGCCGCCGCGGCGGCGCCGGCCACGGGGAAGGCCTACTTCGTCGCCAACGGCGAGCCCATCGCGATGCGCGATCTCCTCGACCGAATCCTCGCCGCGGCGGGCCTCCCGCCGGTGGCGCGGTCGGTGTCGGTGCGCAAGGCGCTGCTCGCCGGAGCGGTCCTCGAGAGGGCCCACGCGTGGCTGGGACTGCGCGGCGAGCCCCGGATGACCCGCTTCGTGGCGCGCGAGATGTCCACCGCCCACTGGTTCGACCTCTCCGCGGCGAAGCGGGACCTCGGCTGGACGCCGCGCGTGACCCTGGACGAGGGGATGATCCGACTCGCGGCCTGGATCCGCGGGGGCGGGGCGTGAAGGTCGAGATCGTCCGCGCGTCCTTCACCGTCGATCCCGCGCGGTTCGAGCCGTTCCTGTCCGCCGAGGAGAGGGCCCGCGCCGCAGGCTTCGCCTTCCCCCGCGAGCGGGACCGCTTCGTGATCTCCCGCGGCCTCCTCCGCGAGACGCTCGCGCGGTGGGCGGGCGGGACCCCGGCGGGGCAGGAGATCGTCGTCGATCCCCTCGGCAAGCCGCGCCTCGGCGGGGCCTGCGGGCAGGGGCGCCTGCGGTTCAACGTCAGCCACTCCGGGGACCTCTGGGCCTGCGCGCTGGCGGTCGGGGCCGAGGTCGGGCTCGACGTCGAGGAGATCCGCCCGGATCGGTCGGTGGAGAGTCTCGCCGGGAGATACTTCTCGAGGGGCGAGGCCGACGCCGTCCTGGCGCTGGCCGGCCCGGAGCGCTTGGCCGCCTTCCACCGCGTCTGGACGCGCAAGGAGGCGTGGCTCAAGGCGCAGGGGTTCGGGATCACGATCCCCCTCGACTCCTTCTCCGTGATCCGGGGGGACCGGGTCGGCGGTTGGTCCCTCCGGGACGTCGACGTCGGCCCCGGCTTCGCCGGGGCCGTGGCGGTGGAGGAGCCGGGCTAGGCCCTGCGCAGGACGAGGACGATCTCGTTCCCGTAGGCCGGGCCGTGCCCGCGGAAGTCGGAGAACTCCGATTCCACCGCGAAGCCCTCGGACTCGCAGAGGTGGCGCAGCTCGTGGCGGTAGGTCCAGCGCATCGTCAGGGTCTCCGCCTCGGCGCGGCCGCGCCCCTCGCGGAAGGTCCACCGCTCGGTCAGGACCTGGCGGACCGGGTCGTTCACCCGGTCCCCGATCCCCACGGTCACCCGGGTCCCGCGGACCGGGTGGCGGAAGACGGTCCGGGTCCGGGGGGAGCGGCCCCCGGGGACGCAGTACTCCAGCCGCGGGTCGAAGAGGTCGAGGACGAGGCGCCCCCCCGGGCGGAGGTGGGCGCGGAACCGGCGCAGCGCCCGGCGCTGGTCCTCCGGGGTCAGGAGGGACTGGAAGGCCCGGAACGGGACGACGGCGAGGGGGAACCGGCGGCCCAGGTCGAAGGTGCGGAAGTCCCCCTCGACGAACCGGGCGAGGCCCCGGGTCCGGAGGGGCTCCGAGGCCCGCTTCGCCTCCGCCCGGGCCAGCATGGGGACGGAGCGGTCGAAGCCGACGACCCCGGCCCCGTCCCGGGCGAGGGCCCAGGCCACCCGTCCGGTCCCGCACCCCCCCTCGAGGACCGGCCCCCCGATCCGGCGGGCGAGGCGGGCGTACCAGGCGGCGTCCCCGGCCACGGAGGAGGTCCGGAGGTACCCCTCGTGCATCGCGTCGTAGCACTCCACGTGGAGTCCGGGGCGGGCGTAGAAGGGGGTCGGGGGGGGCATGGGGTCCGGATCCTAGGCGATCCCGTGCCGGTGGGGGAGCCGCTTGATGAACATCATGGGGGGGATTTCCCCCCGGAGCGGTGAGAAAGTCACAGGGAATCGGGGTCTCCGCCCCGGGTTCGCTTGGCCCGCCGCTTGCGCAACGGGTCTCCCGGAGACGCGAGCGAGAACACGGAGGAACCGATGGCACGCATCCTGGAAGTCCTGGAGCGCCACCCGCTGTTCGAGGGCCTGCCCCGCGAGGACCTCGCCGACCTCGTCATCGACTGCCGCTACCGCACCCCGTACAAGGGGGACCGGCTGTTCGAGGCGGGGGAGCCCGCGGACTCCTTCTACCTGGTCTCCGTCGGCGAGGTGAAGCTGTCGAGCGCCACCCCGGCCGGCCGCGAGTGCGTGGTCGAGGTCATCCGCGCCGGGGAGACGTTCGCCCTGGTCTCGGTCCTCGACGGGGAGCCCCACGCCGTCACCGCCACGGCGCTGACGGACTGCGGGGTCGTCCGCATCCCCAGGGCCTCCTTCCTGCGGCTTCTCGCCCGCCGGCCCGAACTCGGCGCCCGCACCACCCGCGAGGTCGCCCAGCGCATGCGCCGCTTCCGCCTGCGCCTCGAGGAGATCTCCACCCGCACCGTGCCCGCCCGCGTCGCCTCCCACCTCCTCCGCCAGGCGGAGATCCAGTCGGGGGCCTCGGAGCGGGGCGCCCGCCTCGACCTCGGCGCCACCCGCGAGGTCGTCGCCGCGGCCATCGGCACCGTCCGCGAGGTCTTCGTCCGCACCATCCGCGGCTTCGAGCGCCAGGGCCTCGTGGCCATCGACGGCCACAAGGTCGAGATCCTCGAGCCCGAGCGGCTGCGCGACCTCGCCGAGCAGCGCGGCCGCCGCGCCGGCCCCGGCGGCCACATGGTCCGCGCCGCCCTCCGCGAGCGGGTCCTCCCCGCCCACCGGGCCATGCACGCCACGGTGGGATAGGCGGCGGGGCGCGGCGACGGGGACCGTCCCCGGGTGCGAGCGCGGCGAGAACCCGGGGACCGTCCCCGGTTTCCGCGTAGGATCCCCCCATGGCCCGGATCGCCGACGTCCTCGAGCGCCACGCGCTGTTCGCCGGCCTTCCGCGCGAGGACCTCGGCCCCGTCGTCGTGGAGTCCCGGCTCAAGACGCCCCAGAAGGGGGACCGCATCTTCTCGGCGGGGGATCCGGCGGACGCCTTCTTCATCGTGGCCGCCGGCCGGGTCAAGCTCTCCCGCGCCACGCCCCAGGGCAAGGAGCACGTCGTCGAGGTGATCCGCGCGGGGGAATCCTTCGCCCTGATGCCGGTGCTCGAGGAGGGGGGCCGCTTCCCCGTGGACGCCACGGCGCTGGGCGACGCGGCGCTGGTGCGGATCCCGCGGGAGGCCTACCTGCGGCTGCTCCACCGCCACCCGGAACTCCACGCCCGCTCCTCGCGGGAGATCGCCGAGCGGCTGCGCCGCTTCAGCACGCGCCTCGAGGAGGTCTCCACGCGCCCGGTCCAGGCGCGCATCGCCGCCCACATCCTGCGCCTGGCGGAGACGGACGGCGCGGGAGCGGAGAAGGGGACCGTCGTGGACCTCGGCGCGACGCGCGAGGTGGCCGCCGCCACCATCGGCACCGTGCGGGAGGTCCTCATCCGGACCCTCCGGACGATGGAGAAGGCGGGCGTGGTGGCGCTGCGCGCCCGCCGCATCGAGATCCGCGACCCGAGGCGGCTGCGGGACATGGCCGACGGGTAGGGGGGCGATCCGGTGCCCGCCGAGGTCCGCCTCTTCGTCCGCACCGCCCTCGTCTGCTTCGTGATCTCCATGCTGCTCGGGGCCGCCCTCGTCGGGATGAAGCAGATCGCCGGGGCGCCGGTCCCGTGGTCCCTCGTGGTCGTCCACACCCACCTCGCGCTGGTGGGCGGGATGGTGCTGATGGTCATGGGCGTGGCGTTCTGGATGTTCCCCCTCGACCAGAGGCGCTTCCCGCAGACGCGGGGGCGCTACGCGCCCCTGCTGGCCCGTTCCGTGTACGGCCTCGTGGCCGGGGGCCTCCTCCTCCGCTCGGTGGTCGAGCCGATCCAGGGGGACGGGACCGGCGGGACCCTCGGATTCCTCCTCGTGGCGGCCGCCGTCCTCCAGGCCATGGGGATGCTGGTCTTCCTGATCGCCATCTGGCCGAGGGTGCGGTCGGTGACGATGCCGTAGGGAATGGGCCGGGGACTGTCCCCCGTCGCGAGCGGAGCGAGGGACGGGGGGCTGTCCCCGGTGGTGCGCGGGTAGGATCTCCGGACGCGCCGCATCCGCATGGAGGTGCCGATGGGCACGAAGTCCGCCGTCCCGATCCTCCTCCTGGTGCTCGCCAACACCGCCTGCCGTTCCGCGGCCCTGTCGTCCCCCCTTGCGGCGCCGGTTCTCGCTCCGGAGGAATTCCGGCTCTACGAGGTGGATGACGTGCTCGATCGCCTCGCCGGCGTTCCCCGGAGAGGGTGCTGCGTCCTTCCCTTCCCGACGACGCAAGTCGTGGTGTTTCCCGTCGCCTGGGCGGCCGCGGGGAGACCCCTGGAGCGGACGGCCGAGCGTCAGAGGGAACTCGAAATCCGCGCTGCAAACGTGGCGGAGGAGGCACGACTGGCGCAACTTCCCCGGATCTCCGATGCGTACCCCTCCTCGTACCTGGCCGAACCGTCGGAGGCCCTTCTCGATCATCTCAGGAACCGGCACGCCGCGCGGGAGGGATCGCCCGTCCACTTACGGCTCGCTATGCGGGGAGGGACCACCCTCGAGGCGCGGGGAGCCCCGGCGGCGCTGGAGAAGGTCGAGCGGGCCCTGGCGGACCTGCGGTAGGGGTTCGGTCCGGCGGGAAACCGGGGACAGTCCCCGGCCCGGCTTCGCCGGGCCAGGGACAGTCCCTGGTGGGCCCGGGGGCCTCAGGCCGTCGCGCCCTCGGGGTTCACCGGGAAGGCCGGCGCGGCGACGGGGTGCGGCGTCATCGCCCGGCGCAGGATCGGCCCGGCCGCCGCCTTGAGGGCGTGGAGCTTCGCGCGGTACATCCAGGTGCGCGGGTCCCAGGAGTCGAGGAGCTCCAGCGCGTCGTCGGGCTGGACGACGAGGGACACCTCGACGTTGGGCGCCATGCCGACGGGGAGCCCCGCCGAGCGGCACGCCTCGGCGACGTGGCGGAAGACGCCGCGCATGGCGTCGGGGTTCGGCGCCGGGACGTCCTGCATCTTCGCGCCGTGGAGGGGGCGGAAGATGCAGACGGTGGGGAACGCGCCGACGGAGACGATGTGATCGATGGCCGCCATGGTGTCGGTCAGGGGCTCGATGCCCGCGATGATCTCCCCGCTCACGCGCCCCGGTCCCCACAGGCGCGCGGTGTGCTCCATGGCCGCGTAGAACGCCTCCTGCCCGAAGGTCCTCTGCTTGCCCGGGAGGTACTTCGCGAAGTACTCGGGGTTGTGGAACTCGTAGCAGAAGGAGAGGTGGTCCACGCCGAGGTCCTGCAGCCACCGGTACTTCCAGAGGTGCTTCGACGGGGTCATCTGCACGCCCACCAGCACCCCGACCTCCTCCTTCAGCGCCTTCACGAAGGGGCCGACGCCGTCGATGTCCTTCTCGCCCTGGAACCCGGAGTTGAAGTGCACGAAGGTGACGCCGGATTCCGCCTTCGCGGCGCGGGCGGTCTCGACCACGTCGGCGACGGTCTTGCGCGCCTCCTCGGCCGACCCGACGTTGAGGCCCGAGGTGCAGAAGTGGCACTGCAGGTCGTTCTTCCAGAAGGCGCAGGTCTCCTCGATGTAGATGCCGAGGTAGGTGCCCTGGAGCACGCCGACGCGGCTCATCTCCGTGCCGGCCTTCGTCCGCTCCCGGTACCAGCGGGGCTCGGGGGGGATGCGGACGGGGTGGGATTCGCCGAGGGTCGAGTGGACGACGCGGTAGCCGGCGTCGTCCTTGCGCAGGAGCCAGGGGGAGGACTGCGCGAAGGGCTCGACGACGGGCACGTTCACCCAGATCGCCTTGCGGTCCCCGGGGATGACGAGTTCGAGACCGCTGCCGAGGCCGGCGCGGGTGCGGCTGAAGGACCGGGCGTCCGCCTCCAGGGTGCAGGAGGGGTCGACCCGGAGGCCGAGGCACTGCAGGTCGATCTCGAGTTCGCACGCGTTCATGATCGCCATGGTACCGGACCCCGGAGGCGGCGGTCGGTCGTCCGGGCCCCGGGAGGGCCGCGTCTGTGACCGGTCCCTACCCGACGGAGCCGGTGGTGCGCCCGGTGGCGGCGGCCCGCCGCCGGAACGCCGTGGCGCAGGCGGTCGCGGTCGGGAAGCGCCGATCGGGATCGGGAGCGAGCAGGCGGCGGACGACCGACGAGAAGGCAGCGGAGATCCCCGGGAATGCCTCCCGGGGGTCGGGGGCGGGGCAGCCGGGGTCGCCCTTGGCGACGGCGAGCTCCAGGAAGTCCCCCGCGTAGGGCATCTCCCCCGTGGCGGCCTCGAACATGGTGCACCCGAGGGAGAACAGGTCCGCCCTCCCGTCGGCCTTCTGGCGCAGCATGATCTCCGGGGCCATGTAGACCGGCGTGCCGGCGATGGTCGTGGGGCGGCTCCCCGGGGCGTGGTCGGCGAGGACCTTCGCGACCCCGAAGTCCCCGATCATCGGCCGGCCGTCGGCGCCGAACAGGATGTTCGCGGGCTTGATGTCCCGGTGGAGGATCGACCTCTCGTGGGCGAAGGCGAGGGCCACCGCCACCGCGCCCCCGATCCTCCAGCACTCCGCCTCGGCGAGGCGGCCCAGTTTCCGGATCCGATCGCGGAGGGAGCCGCCGGGCGCGTACTCCATCACCAGGTACCAGGACTCCCCGCTGCGCTCGAAGCCGTAGTGGGAGAGGATGCCCGGGCACCCGCGGAGGAGGGCCGCCGCGCGGGCCTCCTTCCGGATCCTCTCCACCGAGCGGCGATCGGCGGCGACCTCGGGCATGAGGATCTTCACCGCGACCTCCACGCCGAGTTCCGTGTCGAGGCAGCGGTAGACGCGCCCCATGGCGCCGTTCCCGAGGAAGCGGACGACCTCGTACCTGTGCGGGAGCCCGGTGACGCCGCCGCCCCCGCCCGGCGGCGCCGGCGGGGGGAGCGGGGAGGAGCGGGTCGCGGTGCGCGTGGTCGAGGCGGCGGGGCAGCCGCACCGCCCGCAGAACTTCGCGCGCGGGAGCAGGGGCGCCTTGCAGCGGACGCAGGTGGACGGGATGGGCAGCCTCCACGGCTGGACGATCCCCAATGTACTCCCGGTCGTCCCCGGGCACCACGGGGAAGGGCGTGGAGCGGTGGCTCCTTCCGCGGCTATCCGGCGAACGCGTCGGCGATGGCGTGGCAGGCGGCGATTTCCCCCTCGGGCCGGGAAAGTCCGACCCCGGGCTCCCCGGGGGCCGCCCGCACGAAGAGGAACTGCACGCGGTCGATGCCGCGGTCCGCGAGGCCCTTCCGCCACCGGTGGTAGTGGCGGGATTCCGCGAATCCCTCCACGTGGTCGCCGAGCGGACCCTCGTCGAGGAGGTGGACCTCGAGGCGGTGGGCGGGCAGCGCCGCGCGGAGGAGATCCACGAGGAGGGGGCCGTCCGCGGTCGCCGGGCTCCACGTGATGATCTCCAAGCGGCCGCCGGGCTTCAGATGCGCCGGCAGCGCGGCGAGGATCTCCCGCACGACCGAGAGGCCGTCCTCGCCGCCGTGGGAGTGGAGGAACCACTCCTCGCCGGGGGGGACGAGTTCGAACGGTGGGTTGACGAGGACGAGGTCGAAGCGGCGGCCGGCGACGGGGGCGAACAGCGACCCCTCGAGGATCTCGACCTCCGCCCCCGCCAGCGCCCGGTTGAAGCGCGCGAACGCGGCGGCGCGGGGGCTCAGCTCGACGCCGGTGACGCGGGCCCCTTTCGCGGCGGCGGCGAGCGCGTTCACCCCCGACCCGAGGCAGAGTTCGAGGACCTCGTCCCCGGCGCGGACCCCCGTGTTCCGGACGAGGTAGACCTGCTCGAACATCAGCGAGAACACCTGGTCGGGGCGGGCGCGGGAGAGGAGGTCGGTGGCGACGAACCGCCCGTCGAGGGGGAAGAGGCGCACGCAGGGCCCGTGGCGCGAGGGGCCGATCTTCATCGTGAGCCCGGCGCCGTCGAGGAGGCGGAAGAGGGGGGCCTCGGCCCGCTCCGCCTTCGGGGCCTTCCCGCGCAGGAACAGGTCGGCGTAGCGTCGCGGGGCGTCCCGGTGGAAGGACTCGATCGCGGCGCGGAGCTCCGGGCCGGCGCCCGAGGGTGGCGGCAGGTCGAGGCTCCTCTCCATCGCGGCCACGATCCGGCGGCGGAGCCTCTCGAACATGGGGGGAGGGTACTACCCGGGTGCGGCGGTTTTCGAGTGACAACCGTCACGGTCCCCGGTTGCCCCCCGGGCGACCCTCCGTCGTCTTGACGGAGGTCAAGCCATGAACGACGCCGCCCTCGCCGGCGAGAAGGAGGCCGCCTGGCGCTCGCCGCTGCTCGCCGCGGTCCTCGGCCTCACCGTCTACCTCGGGGTGTCCGGGGTCTGGATCCTCCTCGACCCGCGGACGAAGGCCGGGCAGATGCAGGTGCTCGTCCACACCGCGGCGGGACTGGCGGCTCTCCTCCCCTGGGCCTGGTACCAGGTCCCGCACTTCCTGAAGACCTGGAGGAAGCCCCTCAGCCACCACCTCGTCCTCGGCTGGGCGTCGGGCCTGACCCTGCTCGCGGCGATGGTCTCCGGCGTCTGGGTCACCGCCCAGGCGGCCTTCGGGACGAAGATGGGGGCCGGCTGGCACATGGTCCACCAGGCCGCGGGCCTCACCTCCTTCGCCCTCGTGCTCGTCCACGGCGTCGTCGCCGCGCTGAAGCCCCGCGGGGGGTTCGTCACCCGCACCTCGGCGGTCGCGTGGGCGAGGGGATCGCTCGCCGCCCTCCTCGGCGTCGGCCTGGCCGCCGGCGCCGGGGCCGCCGTTCCCGTGCCCTCGGCCGCCGCCGAGTTCCCCGAGGGCTACCGCCGCCCCTTCGGCGACTCCCCCTTCTCGCCGAGCCTCGCGAAGACGGCCTCGGGCGGTGCCGTGTCCCCCGACGTTCTGGCCGGCTCCGCCTCCTGCGGCACCAGCGGCTGCCACGAGCAGATCGTCGAGGAGTGGGGCCCGAGCGCCCACCGCTGGGCCTCGCGGTCGAAGTTCTTCCAGGCCATCCAGCACGCCATGGCGGGGAACAACGGGCCGGAGTCCACCCGCTACTGCGCCGGCTGCCACGACCCCATCGCGCTGTTCTCGGGCGCCAAGAACCTCTACGACCAGGACCTCTCCTCCCCGGGCGCGGACGAGGGGGTCTCCTGCGCCGCCTGCCACTCGATCGCGCGCACCGACGTCCGCGGCAACGCCGACTACACCGTCGAGCCCCCGCGGCCCTACCTGTTCGAGGGGGGGTACGCGGCCGGGAAGGAGACGCCGTTCCTCGCGCGCTTCCTCATCCGCGCCGTGCCCGCGGTCCACCGCGACTCCTACGACCGCCCCCTCCTCAAGACCCCCGAACTCTGCGGCGCCTGCCACAAGCAGTTCATCGACAAGGAGGTCAACGGGGTCGGCTGGGTCCAGCTGCAGAACCAGTACGACAACTGGCGCAAGTCCCACTGGTTCCAGTCCTCGAAGGAGGACGAGCGGGTCGCCGACCCGCGCAGGACCGTCACGTGCCGCGAGTGCCACATGCGCCTGTCCGACTCCCGCGACCCCGCCGCCGGGGACGCCTCCGACTACAACCGCGCGCCCGGAGACGGGAAGCACCGCAACCACCGCTTCATCGGGGCCAACCAGTGGATGCCGAAGCTCCACGAACTGCCCGGGGCCGACGAGCAGGTGCGCCTCACCGAGGAGTGGCTGCGCGGGGAGACCGCCATCCCCGAGATCGCCGGCAAGTGGGCCGAGGGCCCCTCCGTCGCCCTGGAGATCGAGGCGCCGGGGCGCGTCGAGCCCGGCGCCGAGGTCGCGATCCGCACCGTCGTCACCAGCAACAAGGTCGGCCACGACTTCCCCACGGGCCCCCTCGA
>CAZWGT010000031.1:0-18514 GCA_964633345.1 uncultured Planctomycetota bacterium | reverse complement strand
CTTCGCGCGGCGGTCGAGGCGGGGAATGCGGAAGCAGGCGCGGAGGAACCGCACCGCGTCGGTGCGCGTGAACGCCGTCCCGCGCGCGGAGTGCCAGAGCGCCGCCGCGTCCTTCACGAACCACCGCTCGCTCCGGAGGCCGATCCGCCCCCACCGCTGGAGGTCGATCAGGTTGAGTTCCCAGCTTCTCTCCTTCGACCACCTCCCGATCCAGTGGTTGAGGTAGAAGTCCCGGTGGAAGAGGCCGGCGCGGCGGAGGCGGCCCGCGTGTTCCCCGAGGGTCCGGGCGAGGGCGGCGCGATCGGGCAGCGGGCACCCGTCCAACGGCTTCCCCGGCGCCGCGGCGGCCATCCAGAAGTCCGTCCCGTAGGCGGCGGGAAGCGCCGCCGGTACCCCGGCCCGGCGGAAGGCCAGCGCCCCCTCCAGCTCCGCGATCGCAGCGTCCGACCCGCCGAAGTGCCTCTTCAGGAAATACACGGTGTCTCCCACCGTGATACGCCGGTTCTCCCGGTCCTTCAGGCGGCGGAGCAGAGTCCCCCGATCGAGATCGACGCCCGCGAGGCGCACGCGGTGGGCGGGATCGATCTCGTGGAGGTGGCGCCGGTTCCGGGACCGGTTCCGCGTCTTCGCGGTCTCCCGGACGACCTTCCTCGCCAGCGCCCGCCGATCCGGGAGATCGGCCGTCGCCTCCGCGAAGAACCGCAGCCGCGCCCTCTCCGGCACCGCCAGCCGCGGCAGCGTCCCGAAGAACGCCCCGAGATCCTCCGCGCGGTCCCCCCTCATCGACAGCCGAGCGAGGTCGATGAGCCGCACCTCCCCGTCGGCGCCCACCCGGAGGTGGCGGGCCAGCAGGTCGGGGAACCGGAAGCCCGCCGCGTGGAGCGCCCGCACCGTCCGGGCGGCGGTCGAGAGGCGCATCCGGAGTTTCGCGGGGAGATGCCCCTCCAGCGCCACGACCTCGTCGAGGCCGGGCCCCGCGTCCTCGAGGACCAGCGCGCGGACGCCCCGCTCCTCCACCTCGGCCAGGAGCGCCGCCGCCGGCACCCCCGCCACCGCGAGTTTCCGGTAGGCCTCCGCCTCCGACCGGCCCTCCTTCGCGCGGGAGCGGCCGAAGCGCTTGACGAACACCGCCCGATCCCCGAGGCGCCCCAGCAGGACCGCCCGCCCCTCCTTCCACTGCACGAGGTGGAAGCCCGGGAGGGCGCGGAGGGAATCGGCGTCGTCGGGGGAGGCGATCACGGCGCGGGCCGCCGCCGCCGCCCCGGTCACGACTTCCGGATCCGCTCCAGCAGGTCGGTCGTCGCGTGGTCCTTCGGATCCCCCACGATGGCGATCTCGGCGCCGATCTCCAGGGCCGTCGCCCGCTCCGGCACGTTCTCCGGCGTGTAGTCGGTCCCCTTGGCGAAGACCGTGGGGCGGACCTTCCGCAGGATCCCGTCCACCGTGGGCTCGTCGAAGATCGTCACGAGGTCCACGCAGCGGAGCGCGCAGAGCACCTCCACCCGCTCGGCCTCCGGGGTCACCGGCCGCTTCGGCCCCTTGTTCCGCCGGACCGAGACGTCGGAGTTCACCGCGACCACCAGGAGGTCCCCGCGGCTCCGCGCGTCCTCGAGGCTCCGCACGTGCCCCACGTGGAGGATCTCGAAGCCCCCGTTCGTGAAGACCACCCGCAGTCCCTTCCCCTTCGCCTCCGCGACCAGCCGCGCGAGCTCCCCGTGGTCGGCGACGAACCGCCCGCTCACCGGCGCCCGTTCCCGTAGCGGCGGACCTGGGCGCGGAGCTCCGCGGGGGAGAGGGTGGCCGCGCCGGGCTTGAGCACCACGACGCCGCCGGCGTGGTTGGCCAGCCGCGCCGCGTCGAGGGGGGAGGCCCCGGAGGCCAGCGCGATCGTGAGCGTCGCCGCCACCGTGTCCCCGGCCCCGTTGGCGTCGGTCACCTCGTCCTCGTCCCCGCTCCCGCTGGCGGGGACCCGGACGGGCGGGCTCCCGGCGGAGCAGAGCACGAGGCCCTGGTTCCCGCGCGTCACGAGGACGTTCGCCGCGCCGGTCCTCCGGATCAGCTCCGCGCCCGCCGATTCGGCCTCGGCCGCGGTGCGCACGGGCAGCCCCGAGGCCTCGGCCGCCTCCTCCTCGTTCGGGGTGAGGGCCGTGGCCCCGCGGAACTCCGCGCCGCGGTGGCGGGAGTCCACGACGACCACCTTGGCGCGCAGCTCCGCGTAGAGCTCCGGCGTCACGGTCCCGTAGGCGTAGTCGGAGACGAGCCACGCGTCCACCGTGCGGTTCAGGCGCCGCACCGCGGCCAGAAGCGCCCGCCCGGCGGCGGCGGGAGGGGGGCCGTCGGGCTCGCGGTCCACGCGGATGACCTGCTGCTTGGAGCGGTGGCGGTCGCCGGCCAGGACGCGGGTCTTGAGGATGGTGGCCCACGAACGGCTGAGCGCGAGGCCCGCGACGTCGGCCCCTCCCGCCGCGAACCGCTCCCGCAGCTCCCGCCCCGAGGCGTCGTCCCCCAGGACGCCGACGCAGGCGACCTTCGCCCCGAGGGCGAGCAGGTTCGCCGCCGAGTTGGCCGCGCCGCCCGGCCCGAGGATCTCCCTCTCCCAGCGCAGGATGACGACGGGGGCCTCGCGGGAGAGGCGCGACGGGGCGCCGAGGATGTAGCGGTCGGCGAGGAAGTCCCCGAGGACCCCGATGCGCGCCCGCGGGAACCGCCGGAGCACCTTCTCGCAGCGGGCCGCGGATTCGGGGGGCGTGGACATGGGGGGGATCCTATCGGGACGCCAGCCAGGCGGGGAGGTCGGCCGCGGAGTGGATCGCCCCGTCGAGGAGGCCGAGGCTGCGGGCGACGGGCTCCGTGTCGGCCCCCTTCCCCGTCCGGACGAGGACGATGCCGCCGACGCCGGCGGCGCGGCCCGCCTCCAGGTCCCGGAGCGCGTCCCCCACCATCACCGAAGCCTTCACGTCGATCCCCCGCTCGGCGGCGGCGCGGAGGAGGAGGCCGGGGCGGGGCTTGCGGCACTCGCAGACCGCGGCCCAGCGCGGGTCCGACGCGGCGGGGAGGTGGTGGCAGACGTACACCGCGTCGATGTCCCCGCCCCCGGACCGGATCGCCGCGAGCACGGCGGCCTCGACGGCGCGGTACTGCTCCTCGGTGAAGAGCCCGCGCGCCACGCCGGACTGGTTGGAGACGACCACGCGCAGCCACCCGGCGCGGCCGACGGCGCCGAGGGCCTCCGCGATCCCCGGAAGGAGGCGCACCCCCGCCGGGTCCCCGAGGTAGCCGTCGCAGTCGATGAGGGTTCCGTCCCGGTCGAGGAAGACGGCCCTCCTCACCGGGGGCCCCGGCGGATCCGTTCGAGGAGGCCCGTGGTGGACTTCCCCGGGACGAGCCGGGCGAGGACGACCCGGCCTCCCCGGGATTCCACCCACGCGCGGCCGACGACCCCCTTCGTCCGCCAGTCCTCCCCCTTGACGAGGACGTGGGGATCCACGGAGCGGACGAGGCGCTCGGGCGTCTCCTCGCCGAAGCCGACCACGAAGTCCACGCAGGAGAGCGAGGCCAGCATCTCCGCGCGCTCCTTCCACGGCACGACGGGCCTCCCCTTCCCCTTCAGCCGGCGGACGGAGGCGTCGGAGTTCAGGCCAACGACGAGGAGGTCCCCCTCGGCCCGCGCCGCGGCGAGGTAGCGCAGGTGGCCGGCGTGGAGGAGGTCGAAGCAGCCGTTGGTCAGCACGATGCGCTCCCCGCGGGCGCGGCGGGCGCGCAGCGCGTCGCGGAGCGCCGCCGCGCCGAGCACCTTGCGGGAGGGATCCCCCCCGTGGGCGTGGACCGCCTCGAGGATCTCGTCCCGGGAGACGGGGACGACGCCGAATCGGGCCACCTCGATCCCCGCGGCGACGTTCGCCAGGCGGGCGGACTCCTCGAGGGTCGCCCCGGATCCGAGGCCGGCGGCCAGCGCCGCGATCACCATGTCCCCCGCGCCCGTCACGTCGAAGACCTCGCGGGGCTCCGTGGGCACGTGGACCGGCTTCCCCTTCCAGGGGACCAGCATCATCCCGTCCCGGTCGAGGGTCACGAGGACGGCGTCGAGGCGGAGCGCCCCCGCCAGGCGCCGGCCCGCCTTCTCGGCGTCCGCCAGGGTCCGCACCGGGATCCCGGCGGCCCGCTCCGTCTCCGCGCGGTTGGGGGTCACCACCGACGCCCCGCGGTAGCCGCGGAAGTCGGCCCGCTTGGGGTCCACGAGGGCGGGGATCCGGCGGCGCCGCGCCTCGCGGAAGACCGCCCCGAGGACGGCGTCGGGGAGGGCCCCCTTGGCGTAGTCGCTGAGGATCACCGCGTCCGCGCCGCGCACGGCCCTCCGCGCCGCGGCCGCCAGGGCCCTCGCCTCGGAGGGCCGCAGCGGCGCGTCCTCCTCGCGGTCCACGCGGAGCACCTGCTGGAACCCGGAGGCGTTGCGCGCCACGATGCGGGTCTTGACCGTCGTGGTCCGGCCGCGGACCTTCAGGACGCCCCGGACGTCGGCCCCCGCCGCGCGGAGCAGAGCGACGAGGCGGTCGCCGGACCCGTCCTCCCCGCGGATGCCGGCCACCCGGCAGCGGGCGCCGAGGCCCGTGACGAGGGCGGCGACGGAGCCGGCGCCGCCGGGGCGCTCCTCCTCGCTCCCGGCCCGGACGACGTGGACCGGGGCCTCGGGCGAGACGCGCCCCACGGTCCCGAAGATGTAGCGGTCGAGGATGAGGTCCCCGACCACGGCCACCACGGGCCGGCGGAGGGAGCGGACGACGGCGGGCAGCGGGCGGGGTCCCTTCATCGGGCGCGCATCTCCTTCAGCACGAGGGCGTGGAGGATCGGGACGAGGATCTCGTGGTGGCCGATCACCGAGTACCCCCGCTTCGGAGGGCGGCGGACCACGTTCGTCTCGGGGCGGTACATGCGGAACATGTCGAGGGAGCCCGTCACGAGATCCGGCACCGGGTGCCCGGTGTTGCGCGCGACGGTGATCGCCTTGAGGAAGACCTCGGGGAGCACGACCGCGGAGCCGACGTTGAGCCACACGCCCCCCGAGAGGCCGGCCACGACGGAGCAGGCGATGCGGAAGTCGGTGAAGGTCGCCTCGCCGATGTCGGCGCCCCGCGCCGCGGGGTGCATGTGGACGACGTCGGTGCCGACGGCCACGTGGACCGTCGCGGGGATCCCCAGGCGCGCCGCGGTGGCGAGGAGGGAGAGGTCCCGGTGCGGGAACCGCCCCCCCCGGATCGCCTCCCCGAGGGCGCGGCCGAGCCCCCTGCCGCGGACCGCCCCGTCCGCCGCCGCCGCCGCGAAGGCGGCGCCGGTCTCCTCCCCCATGCCGTAGGCCCCCTCGCCGAGGCCCTCGGCCACGTCCTCGCTCGTCCATCCGAGGAGCGCGGTCTCGAAGTCGTGGATGGCGGTGGAGCCGGCCAGGGCGACGGAGGTGACGGCGCCGCGCTCCATGAGGTCGATCACGTAGGGGGAGCAGCCGGTCTTCACGACGTGGCCGCCCATGGCGACGGCGACCCCCTTCCCCCGCCGCCGCGACCGGGCCACGGCCGCGGCCAGGGCGCGCAGGCTCTCCATCCCGAGAAAGCGGGGCATTGAGTCGAGGAACGCGGCGACCCCCGCGCCCGGGGCGGAGGGCCGGCCGAACCCCTCCGTCGAGACGAGGCTCCGCCGCCGCCGCACCGGCGTGGTGCGCACGCGGGAGAGGTCGAAGGGCTTCACCGCGCGGGAGGCCCGCTTCATGGCTTCCTCTTCCCTTCCGTGGGCTCCACGGGGAAGCCCCAGTCGGCCTTGATGCGCCAGCGCCGGTGCAGCCACATCCAGTCGGCGGGGCGGCGGCGGATGAACTCCTCCAGCCGGCGGTTCATCGCGTCCACGGCCTCGCGCTCGCCGTCCTCGCCCTCCCTGACATACACCGGCGGCCCCAGCACGAGACGGTGGAATCCGGGGGCCCTCCGCTCCAGCGACCCGACGGTGAAGGGGATGCCGAGGCGGCGGGCGAGGACGACCCCCGCGGCCTGCGTGGAGCAGGGCCTCCCGAAGAAGGTCGAGAGGCGCCCGTGCCTCCCCCCGTTCTGGTCGGCCAGCATGCCGATGCACCTCCCCGACCGCACGGTGCGGAGCAGCCCGCGGAGCGCGCCCTCCTTCGGGACCGAGAAGTGGCCCACGGCGTGGCGCACGGAGGTGACCCACCGGTCGAGGAGCGGATTGTCGAGGGGGCGCGCGACGGTGAGCATGTCGATGCCCGCCGCCCGCGCGGCCGGGATGATGTGCTCCCAGTTGCCGAAGTGGGCGCCGAGGAACACGACGGGGCCCTCCGCGAGCCGGGCCCGGAGCTCGGGGTGGACGTCCGCGGTGAACCACCTCCCCGGGGCCTTCCCCCGGATCCGGCGCGGGCCGTGGAGGGTCTCGGCCATGGTGACGCCGATGTTCCCGTAGACCTCGTCGATGATCCGCGCCACCTCGGCCTCGGGGAGCGTCCCCGCGTAGGCGCGGCGGAGGTTGTCCTCGGCGAGGGCGCGGTGGCGCCGGTCCACCACGCCCAGGAGCCGCCCGAGCACGCGCCCGATGCGGGCGGCGCCGCGGACGTCGGTGCAGAGGACCGGGAGGGAGAGGAGCCGGACGAAGGCGTACTCGATCCGGTTCGCCAGGGTCGGGGCGCTCTCGTCCATGAGCGGGCGATTCTACGGCTTCGAGCGCCGCCGGCCGCGGTCCAGCGCGGCGCGGAGGGCGGCGCGGAGGTCCTCCTCGCCCGAGAGGAACCGGATCCGGATGCGGAGCGACGCCACGGGGACCGGCGGGGATCCCCCGCCCGACGCGGCGAGCTTGACCGCGTCCTTCTGGGTGACGACGACGAGATCCGCCTTGCGCTTCTCGGCCATCCGGAACGCCCAGGCCAACTGGGAGAGAGAGGTGAGCCCGTGGTCGGGATGCGGCTGGGATCCCTGGACGCTGGCGCCGAGGCCGTCCAGCGTGAAGGCTAGGGCGTGGGGCGAGGCGATCCCGGCGGCGGACACGACCCTCCGGCCCCGGAGGGACTCCAGGGGGATCTCCGGGCCTCCGCCGAGGGGGACCAGGGCGACCGGCTCGTGGGTGGTCATCGCCACCGGGATTCCCGGCGCGTACCGCCCGACCTCCGCCCTCACGTCGACGGATTGTCCGATCCCGATCGCGGGGGCGTCCATCCCCTCCGGCCTCTCGTAGAGTCCGGTCACGACCACCGCCCCCGCCCGGCGGAGAGCGCCCGGTCCCTCCCGTCGGAGCCCGCCGAACATGTCGAGGGCGGACAGCGTGACGATGTCGAGGTCCCGGGCAAGGCGGAAATGCTGGAAACCGTCGTCGAGGACGAAGGCGTCCGCCGTCCCGGCGGCGAGCACCCTCCGTCCGGCGGCGACGCGATCGGGGTCCTGCCTCTGGACGAGGCCGGGCAGGTTCTCCGCGAGGACAACCCCCTCGTCGTTGAGCCCTGTATCTCCCACGCTCCTTCCGTAGCCGCGGGCGAGGACGGCGGGCCGGGCGCCGAGGGCGCGGAGTTCGCGGACGACGTGCTCGACGAGGGGGGTCTTTCCGGTCCCGCCGGCGGCGAGGTTGCCGACGCAGACGACGGGCGCGGGGAGGGAAACGGTGGCGAGCAGACCCGCCCGGTGCAGGGCGAGGCGGACCCGCGTGGCGGCCCGGAGCGCGAGGGACGCGGCTGCCAGGCCGGCGCGTCGCACGGAGGGCGCGGCTACTTCCCTTCCTTCCCGCCGGTCTCCGCGTCCTTCTTCTCGCCCTCCGTCTCCCCGCCCTCCTCCTTCTCCTTCGCCTCCGCCTCCGCCTCCGCCTTCTCGCGGCGGGCGAGGGCGTCCTTCCAGAGCTGGAAGTTCACGATGAACTCCGCCTCGAGGTCGTTGCGGAAGATCCCGTTGACGACCTCGCGGCGCAGGATGTCGGACAGGCGCTTCTGGCCCCACTCCGGAGGGGGGTACTTCGCGAGGAGGTCGTCCCCCTTCTTCTGGTCGGCCTCGGACACGTCCTCCTTCTTCGTCCCCTTCTCGCCCTTCTCGGCGGAGCCGTCCTTCGCGCCGGACTTCTCCTCCTCCTTCCTCGTCTCCTTCCCGCTCTCCCTCGCGGCGGCGGCCTGGCGCGCCATCTCCTCGCGCAGGATCCTGTCGCGCTCCTGGATGTTCTTCTTGCGGGCCGCCAGCACCATCTCCTGGATGGCGAGCTTCTGCTCCAGGGTGAGGGCCCCGAGGTCCCGGATGTCGCCGATGTCCGCCCCGTTGATGCAGATGTCCCCTTCCATGTTGAGCACGTAGTTGAGGCGGAGCAGCGCGCCCTTCTCCCCCTCCTTGGCGTCGACGAACTCCCCGTACTGGTCGCGCTTCTCCCAGTAGAGTCCCTGGGGGAGGATCCCCTCGATCTTGGCGCCGGACTTGAGGGTGATGCGGTAGCGGTTGCCCTTCACCTCGGGAGGCGGCTCCTCGATCTTGCCCTTGGGCGCGGACGCCGTCGGGGGGGCGGCGGTCTCCTCGGCGGCCCCCTCCTTCTCGGCGGCCTTCTCCCCCTTGCCGCCGATCCCGTCCTGCGCCCGGGCGATCGAGGGGAGGGCGAGGAGGGCTGTGAGGGCTAGGGGGACGGCGAACCGGCGGGAACCCGTGGTCGTGGACATGGTCTTCCTCCTCCAATCCGGTGACGCGGGGAGTGTATCACAGGGGAGGGGCCGGAAAGACACCGGGCGCCGTCGGCTTTCGCCGACGACGCCCGGGCCTCAGAGTCTCGTTGGGTTCCGTCTAGAGGACCGGCAGCTTCACCTTCATGCCGGGGCGGATCTTCTTCGGGTCGAGCCCCGGGTTCACCTTGAGGATCTTGTAGTAGAGGTTCGGGTCGCCCAGTTCGCGGCGGGCGATCTCGTAGAGGGTGTCGCCGCTGCGCACCTCGACCTCGCGGGCGGCCGCCTCGGGGGCCGGCGCGGGAGCGGGGACCGCCCGGATCGTCTCGGTCGGGCCGTCGGCGGGGTTCACCGGGGGCACGAGGGAGTTGCCGGGGATGCCGGCCGGCTTCATGCCGGTGTCGGCGACGCTGGTGCCTCCCACCGCGGGGATGTTCAGGATCTCGTCCACCTTCAGCCGGCGGGCGTCCTTGTTCCCGTTGGCGGCCGCGATCAGCTTCCACTTGTTCGGGTCGCCGAGGGTCTTCTTCGCGATGCTCGCCCCGGTGTCGCCCTTCTGGACCTTGTAGGTCGTCGCGCCGGCCGGCGGGAGGACGGCGACGTTCGTCCCCGGGCCGGGGACGTTCGGGGTGACGCCGAGGGCCGGGGGGGCGACGGGGTCGGTCCCGGTGCCCGGGCCGGCCACGGGGGGAACGCCGTTGGTCCAGCCGGGGACCTCCTTGCCGGGCTCCACCGCCGGCGGCGCGGCCGGGTCCACGAGGGCGACGCCGTCCCCCGCCGGGTCCTGCGCGAAGGGGTTGTCCTTCTCGCCGCCCACGCCCCAAACGGCCACCACCCCGATGATGACCACCAGGATGAGGATGACCAGGATGCCGAACTTCTCCAGCGTGCTCATCGCCTTCTCTCCCTCTCCCGGCTCCCGGCCGGGACGGGGCCAAGCCCCGGAACCTTTTCCTCGTCCTTGTCCAAGCCCGTACCGACCGCTCTATATCGGCGGGTCATCGGGAATACTGGCACCTTCTTGGATATCGGCAGGCCGGGCCCCGTCGATGAGGGCCCGACCCCGTTTCGGCCCCGCCCCCGTGACGATCCTGCTAGGATGGAGTCGGAAACCGCCGGAGGAGCCCCATGAACCGTTCCCTCGCCCCTTCCCTCGCCGCGGGCGTCGTCCTCGCGGTGATCCTCGGTACCCCGGTCCTCCGGTGCGCCGAGGGCGAGACGCCGGCCCCCGCCGCCAAGCCCCCGGCGTCCAAGACCCCCGCCCAGGAGCCCCTCCCCGCCAAGCCCCTGCCCCCCCGGGACGCCGCCCCGCAGTCCGGTCCCTCGGACCCCGCCGGCATGGTCCGGTTCCCCGGCGGCAAGGTGAAGCTCGGGATGACCCGCAAGGCCCTCGACGCCCTCATCAAGGCCACCGAGATCGGCCGCATGGCCCACCAGGCGGGGAACGTCGAGGACTGCTACTCCATCTCCACCCCCGAGTACGAGGTCGTCCTCCCCCCCTTCTGGATCGGCAAGTACGAGGTCACCAACGCCCAGTGGCACCGGTTCCTCCAGGCCCCCGGCGTCCGCGTCACCTACGTGGTCCCGGAGAAGGGGAAGCCGGGGGCGGCCACCCTCGACCAGATCGCCCGGATGCACCTGCTGGCCCCGGAGTTCGACAAGGCCGGCGGGGGCAAGTACTACCCCGTGGCCAACGACTGGAAGGCCATCTACGAGCTCAACGAGCAGGTGCTCAACCCCGTCGCCGAGGGGGAGGACCCCAAGAAGCGCCCCGCCCCGGAGACCTTCAAGGACCGGGTCCTGCCGCCCGGGACGAAGATCCTCACCTTCCGCTGGTCGGTCCCCCTCACCTGGCGGGCCCGGCCGGGCGGCCCGCTGCTGGCCGCGCCGCCTCCCTGGATGGAGGAGATGCCCGTCACGACGGTGAGCTGGGCGGACGCCATGGCCTTCGCGGAGTACTACGGCTGCCACCTCCCCACGGAGCAGGAGTGGGAGGCCGCCTGCCGGGGCCCGAAGGGGGAGATCTGGCCCGAGGGGGGCGACGCGATGGACCCCCTCGCCCACGCGTGGAAGGGCTTCAACAACGAGCTCCTCAAGGCCCAGGAGGAGGCGAAGAAGCTCCTCCCGGCCGCCGACAAGCGCGTCGCCGAGGCGGTCTCCGGGACGCCGGCCATGGCCGAGGCGCTGGCCGTGAAGGACCGGCTCGACAAGATCCTGGCCATGCGCGAGATCGCCGAGGACCCCCCCTTCACCATCGTCGGCGCGTTCCCCTTCGGGCGCAGCCCCTGCGGCGCCATGGACATGATCGGCAACGTGGAGGAGTGGGTCTCCACGACCAACGTCCGCTACCCCGGCACCGACACGAAGTCGAAATGGGCCGACGCCGACGCCCACATCCTCCGGGGCGGGAACACCATCTACCGCGACTCCCTGCTCACGGCGACCTATCGGGCGATCCTCTTCGGGGACCTCCCCCTCATGAAGCACATGAAGTTCACCACGGCGGGGTTCCGCGTGGCCCGCTACGAGACCCCCGGGGCGAGTTCCGCCTCCCACATCGTGGAGATCCTCCGGCAGTCCGCCCCCCCCATCCTCCCCCGGGAGGAGGAGAAGGGGACCCGCAACCCCGTCGGCCCCGGACTCGACCCCTACCGGGCCACCGGCATCGAGCGGTACCGGGAGGTCCCGTGGTCGGGCACCCAGGCCGCGAAGAACGACCCCCCGGGGAAGGTCTTCCTCCTCGGTCCGTCCCAGGGCCTCTGCGTCCTGCCCGCGACGGGGATCCCCCACCGCGATCCGTCCGCCGTCAAGGAGGCGGCCTCGAAGAACGCCGTCCCCGCCAAGGGGGACGGGAAGACCGCCAAGGCCGACAAGCGCCAGCCCCGGGACATCCCCTTCTTCGGGCTCCTCCACCTCTCCGAGGGGATCGAGGTGAAGGGGTTCGTGCGGACGACGAAGACGGTGCAGGTCGCCATCCCCGCCAAGGAGCGGAAGGAGATGCTCGACCGGTGGAAGGAGGCCCGGAAGAAGAAGCCGGAACCCACCGAGGAGAAGCCGAAGGAGGATCCGCCGAAGGACGGCGGGGACCCCGCTCCCAAGGACAAGATGGAGGGGAAGCCGGCCCCCAAGGGCGGCAAGGGCGGAGGCAAGCCCGCCGACGGGGATCCGCCCCCGGAAGGGGAGGGGGACGCACCGGAGGGGGACAAGCCGGAAGATGATCCGGACGAACCGAAGATCCCCACGCACCGCGACGAACAGGTCACCGTCCACGAGCAGGGGTTCGCCAGCGGGGACAGGTACCCCGGGGGCTTCCTGCTCGGCTTCATCAAGGTCGGGGAGGACTCGCGGGCCGTCCTGTGGGAGCCCCGCATCGGGTCGGTGGGCTCGACGGCCCCCGGCGGCACGGTGATGCTGGAAGAGCCGCTGGTCATCCTGCCCAAGGACTCCATCGACTTCAAGAAGGTGAGCAAGCCGGGCGCCCCGGTCTCCACGCTCGAGGCGACGAGCGGCGAGGTGAAACTGGTCTTCTACCTCCCCGTGGAGGGGAAGGACACCTCCTCCTGGTTCGAGGTGACCCTGAAACTCTCCATCAACTTCGACTCCCAGTGGAACGGCGGCCCGTGGGTGACCCTGCCTCCGAAGGCGGCGCAGCCTCCCAAGTAGCCGCTCCGTAGCGGATCCGCACGGCGCCCCGTATCAGGAACGCTCGGGCCCCGGATCGGCCCCTTCCCACGCCCCGGAGAAGTGGCGTAACCAACGATATGAACAGTGGTTAACGCATCTCTGTGGGAAACACGGTTCGGGCACGGACTTTGTGACTTCGGTCTCCCGGTGAATACGCCGGGGTGTTCCTGGCGCACCAACAGGACCCGGGAGGCTGGTGGACCCGAGATAGCGATATCGAAGATCTGCAAGCCACGGTAGAACCCGATTGCACCTGGGTTCTGTGCTTCAAGAGAGGGCCCCGCCCCGCACGGGGCTCTCTTCGTTTTCAGGGGGGGTGCTATAACGGGCCCGTGCCGAGAACCCCCCCCTCCGTCTGGTCCCGACTGGAGCCCCTCCTCGACCGCGTCGAGAAGCCGGCCCAGTACGTGGGCGGCGAGGTGAACGAGGTCCGCAAGGACCCGGCCTCTGTGGACGTGCGGGTGGCCCTGGCCTTCCCCGACACCTACGCCATCGGGATGAGCCACCTCGGCCTGCGCATCCTCTACGGGCTCCTCAACGAGCGGCCCGACTGCTACGCCGCGCGGGCCTTCGCGCCGTGGGGGGACCTCGAGGCGGAGATGCGGGCGGCGGGCGTCCCCCTGTCCACACTGGAGACCCACACCCCGCTCCGCGCCTTCGACCTCGTGGGCTTCTCCCTCTCGTACGAACTGAGCAACACGAACCTCCTCAACATGCTCGACCTCGGGGGGATCCCCCTCCTCCGGGCCGATCGCACCGGGGACGACCCGCTGGTGCTGGCCGGCGGGGACGGGGCCGCCTCGCCCGAGCCCATGGCCGACTTCGTGGACCTCTTCCTCGTCGGGGACGGCGAGGCGGCCCTCCCCGCCCTGGTGGACGTCTACCGCGAGGCCCGCCGCGCCGGGCTCCCCCGCCGGGAGATCCTCCTCGAGATCGTCTCGAAGGTCCCCGGCTGGTACGCCCCGGAGTTCTACCGCCCCGTCTACCACCGCGACGGGACCATGGCCGGGATGGAGGTCCTCGAGCCCCGCGCGCCGGAGAAGGTGCTCGAGGTCCACGTCCCGACCCTCGAGGACGCCTACTACCCCACGCGCCCCGTCATCCCCTACGCCGAGTGCGTGCACGACCGCATCTCCCTCGAGGTGATGCGCGGCTGCACCCAGGGCTGCCGTTTCTGCCAGGCGGGGATGATCAAGCGGAGCCAGCGCCTGCGGAGCGTGGACACCCTGCTGCGCCTGGCGATGGAGACCTACGCCAACACCGGCTACGACGAGATCTCCCTCGTCTCCCTCTCCACGGCGGACTACCCCCGCCTCGTCGAGCTGTCGGCGCGCCTGCACGAGGAGTTCTCCCGGCTCAAGGTGGGCGTGGCGATCCCCAGCCTCCGCGTGAACGAGACGCTCAAGCTCGTCCCCGGCCTCGTCGAGGCGGTGCGGCGGACCTCCCTCACCATCGCGCCCGAGGTCGCCACGGACCGCCTGCGCAAGGTCATCAACAAGGACATCCGGAACGAGCACCTCTACGCCGGCATCGAGGAGGCGTACAGGCGCGGCTGGCGCGGGGTGAAGCTCTACACGATGGTCGGCCTGCCGACGGAGACCGACGAGGACGTCCTGGCCATCGTCGAGATGGGGCGCACCTGCAGCCTCCTCGGGAAGAAGGCCGGCGGCGGCGCGAAGGACGTGACGGTCTCGGTCAGCAACTTCGTGCCGAAGCCCCACACGCCGTTCCAGTGGCACCCGATGCCCGTCGCGGAGGAACTGCGGCGCCGCGGCGACCTCGTGCGCGCGGCGGCGCGGCCCCACGGGAAGCTGAAGGTCCGCGTCCACGACGTCGAGCGGAGCCTGCTGGAGGGGCTCCTCTCCCGCGGGGACCGCCGCGTGGGTGCGGCGATCCTCGAGGCGTGGCGCCTCGGCGCGCGCTTCGACGCCTGGGACGAGCGGTACCGCCCGGCGATCTGGGAGGAGGCGTTCAAGGCCTCCGGCGTCGACCCGGCCTTCTACAACCACCGCGAGCGCACCACCGACGAGTGGCTGCCGTGGGACCACATCAAGGGGGGCGTGAAGCGCGCCTACCACGTGACGGAGCTCGAGAAGTCGCTCCGCGGCGAGACCACCGGCTACTGCATGACCGAGAAGTGCAACCGCTGCGGCATCGACGTGAAGGAGTGCGGCCCGGCGATCCGGGTGTTCAAGAACCTCCCGTCGCGGCGCGCCGCGGTCCCCGCCGTCGAGGTCGGCATCCCCGTGTAGGGGCCGGGCGAAGCCCGGCCCGCCGTTGGAATCCCCGACGGCGACGGCGACGGCGACGGCGACGGCGGGCCGGGCTGCGCCCGGCCCCTACCACGTCCCTTGTAGTCGTGTTCCGCACGACCCGCGGCCCCCGCGGTTAACCTCTCCCGATGCGCCGTTTCCGGCCCGTCCTGCAGATCCTCGCGAAGTACAGGCTCCTGCTCTACATCGGGTTCGCCTGCGTGCTCGTGACCCAGGCGGCCCACATGGTCCTGCCCCGCCTCGTCCAGGTCGGCGTGGAGGCGATCACGGACCCCGGGGCCGTGGACCGCTCCGTCGTGAACCGGATGGCGCTCTTCATCATCCTCCTCGCCGTCGTCCGGGCCGTCAGCCAGTTCTGGATGCGGTGGATCCTCGTGGGCGTCAGCCGCCGCATGGAGACGGACCTCCGGCAGCGGGTCTTCGAGCACCTCTCGCGCCTGCACTTCGGCTGGTTCGACACCGCGCGCACCGGGGACGTCCTGTCGCGGCTGACCGCCGACATCGAGGCGGTGCGCATGCCCATGGGCCCGGGGGCGATGTACCTGGCCAATACCCTCGTCGCCGTTCCCGTTTCGCTGTACTTCATGTGGGGCTACAGCCCGCGGCTCACCCTCCTGGTCCTCGTCCCCATGGTCGCCACCGCGATCGCGACGAAGGTCTTCTCCCCCTTCGTCCACCGGGCCAGCCTCCGCATGCAGGAGGGACAGGCCGACCTCGCGAGCCGCGCGCAGGAATCCTTCGCCGGCGTCCGCGTCGTCAAGTCCTACGCCCGGGAGGAATCGGAGGTCGCCGCCTTCCGCGCCCAGGGCGAGGAGTACTCGCGGCGGGTCATGGCCCACGTCAAGGCCCGCATGCTCATGGGGCCCGCCTTCTTCCTGCTCGAGGGAGCCGGCATGCTCCTCATCCTCTGGGTCGGCGGCCTCATGGTCGGGCGGGGGGAACTGACGCTGGGCCAGTTCGTCGCCTTCAACCTCTACAACCTCCAGCTCCTCTGGCCGATGATCGCGCTCGGCTGGGTGGTCTCCCTCTTCCAGCGCGGGGCGGCCGCCATGGACCGGATCAACGAGGTCCTGGACGCGGAGTCGGAGGTCGCGGACCGGCCGGGCGCGGAGGCGCTTCCCTCCCCCCGCGGCGAGATCGAGGTCCGGGACCTGACCTTCGCCTACGGGGGGAATCCCCCGGTCCTGCACGGGGTGTCTTTCCGGGTCCCCGCGGGGAAGTGCCTCGCGGTCATCGGCCCCACGGGGAGCGGGAAGAGCACGCTGCTGTCCCTCCTCCCCCGCCTCTACCGGACCCCCGACGGGACCGTCTTCCTCGACGGGACGGACGTGAACCGGATCCGCCTGGCCGATCTCCGCCGCGCCCTCGGCGTCGTCCCCCAGGAGACCTTCCTCTTCTCGACGAGCATCCGCGACAACATCGGGTGGGGCTTCGAGGACGGGGCCCCCGCGGGCGTCGTGGAGCGGGCCGCCGAGGCATCGCGGATCGCCCCCGACGTGGAGGGCTTCCCCGGGAAGTACGAGACCCTCCTCGGCGAGCGGGGCGTGAACCTCTCCGGCGGGCAGAAGCAGCGGACCGCCATCGCCCGGGCCCTCGCCCTGGACCCGAGGGTCCTCCTCCTCGACGACTGCCTCTCGTCCGTGGACGCCCACACCGAGGAGGAGATCCTCCGCAACCTCCGCGAGGCGATCCGCGGCCGCACCACCATCATGGTGAGCCACCGCGTCTCCGCGGTCCAGCACGCGGACGAGATCCTCTTCCTCGAGGCGGGCCGCGTCGCCGAGCGGGGCACCCACCAGGCCCTGCTGGCGCTGGAGGGCCGCTACGCCGCCCTCGCCCGCCTCCAGCGGATCCAGGGCGAGATCGAGGCCGGGCTGTGAGCGGCTCCTACCTCCAGGACGACGAGGTCGTCGGCAGGGCCCTCGACGCGCGCCTGCTCCGGCGCCTGTGGACCTACGTCCGGCCCCACGCCGGATGGCTCCTCTTCTCCACCCTGGCCCTGGCCGCGGTCTCCGCCCTCGACCTCCTCCCCACCTTCATCATGAAATGGGTCGTGGACGGCCCCGTCGCCGATCGCCTGGCCGGCCGGCTCGACGACGCGGGATTCGCCCGGGGCATGGCGTGGGGAGCGGCCCTCTTCGCGGCCTTCCTCGTGGCGGCCTTCGTCCTGCGCTCGATCCAGATGTGGGCCCTCAACGTGGCGGGGCTGCGCACGATGCTCGACCTCAGGACATCGATCTTCCGCCACGTCCAGTCGCAGCCGCTGTCGTTCTACGACCGGAACCCCGTGGGCCGGCTCGTCACCAGGGTGGTCCACGACGTCGAATCGCTGACCGAGGTCCTCACGAGCGGCGTGGACGCCATCTTCCACGACCTGCTGAAGCTCACGTTCATCGTGGTCGTGCTCCTCTCCATCAACTGGCGGCTGGCGCTCGTCACCTTCGCGGTCCTGCCCCCGATGTTCTGGGTCGCCAATCGCTTCCGCCGCGGGAACATGTCCTCCTTCCGCGAGGTCCGGGGCAGGGTCTCGGCCCTCAACGCCTACCTGCAGGAGGCGGTCACCGGGGCGCGCGTCGTCCAGCTCTTCGTGCAGGAGCCGCGGGCCGCGAAGGGGTTCGGCGTCCACGCGGGCGCCCTCCGGGACGCCCACCTGAAGACGGTCTTCAACTACTCCTACTTCTTCCCCGCGGTGGACTTCCTCGGCTCCTGCGCCAAGGCCCTCCTCCTCTGGTACGGAGGAGGCTGCATCCTCGAGGGATCCCTCACCCAGGGCCAGTTCATCCAGTTCTTCCTGCTCCTCGACTACTTCTTCGAGCCGATCCGCGACGTCTCGGAGAAGTACAACCTCCTCCAGTCGGCCATGGCGTCCTGCGAGCGCATCTTCAAGGTCCTCGACACGAAGGCGGACATGCCGATGCCGGCCGTCCCGACCCCGCTCCCCGAGCCGGCCCGCGGCGAGGTGGAGTTCGACGGGGTCACGTTCGGCTACGACCCGGCGCGGCCCGTGCTGAAGGGGGTCTCCTTCCGCGTGAAGCCGGGGGAGAAGGTCGCCGTCGTCGGCGCGACGGGGGGCGGGAAGACGACGATCATCTCGCTGCTCACGCGGATGTACGACGTCGGCGCCGGCGCGGTCCGCGTGGACGGCGTGGACGTGCGGCAGGCGGACCCGACGGCGCTTCGCAGGCGCGTGGCCGTCGTCCTGCAGGACGTCTTCCTCTTCGCGGGGGACATCGAGGGGAACATCACCCTCGGCGACCCCTCGGTCACGCACGAGCGCGTCGTCTCCGCCGCGAAGGCGGTCCACGCCGACACCTTCATCGACCGCCTCCCCGACGGCTACGCGACGAAGGTCGAGGAGCGCGGCGCCACGCTCTCCGTCGGGCAGAAGCAGCTCCTCTCCTTCGCCCGGGCGCTGGCCCGGGACCCGGCCGTCCTCGTCCTCGACGAGGCGACCTCGAGCGTGGACTCGACGACGGAGGCCCTCGTGCAGGACGCCGTGGAGAGGATGCTCCGCGGGCGCACCGCCATCGTCGTCGCCCACCGCCTGTCGACCATCCGCTCCTGCGACCGGATCCTCGTGATGCACCACGGGGAGCTGCGCGAGGAGGGGACCCACCGCGAGCTCCTGGCGAAGGGCGGCCTCTACGCCCGTCTCTACCAGCTCCAGTTCGCGGCGCAGGAGCGCGCGGCCCGTCACCCCGGGTCGCCCGAATTGGGGGGGGAGGAGCCCTCCCCGGCGGAGAAGATCGGCGCCTGACCCGGAGGACCGCATGGCCTACACAGCGATGGACTTCTACGACGTGGACGCCCTCCTGACCGAGGAGGACCGGATCGGGAGCCCGGTGGTCGGGTCGTACAGTTCGGCGCTGGAAAGATACTGATATCCGCCACT
>CAZWGT010000030.1:6998-18747 GCA_964633345.1 uncultured Planctomycetota bacterium | reverse complement strand
TCCCCCATTTCGAGAAGATGCTCTACGACCAGGCGCTGCTCGTCCCGGCGTACGTGGACGCCTTCCTCCTCACGGGGGAGGAGGAGTTCGCGCGCACGGCCCGGGAGACCCTGGAGTACTGCCTGCGCGACCTCCGCCACGCCGACGGCGGCTTCTTCTGCGCCGAGGACGCCGACAGCGAGGGCGTGGAGGGGAAGTTCTACCTCTGGACGGAGGGGGAGATCCGCGCGGTCCTGGGGGAGGAGGCCGGCGCGGCGATGGAGGCGTTCGGGGCCCGCTCCTCGGGGAACTTCCACGGGGAGGCGGAGGAGGCCCCCGAGGGCGCGAACATCCTCCACCGGCCGGGGCCGGGGATCGTGCCCGACGCGTGGAAGGCCGCGCTCCTCTCCGCGCGCTCGAAGCGGGTCCGTCCCCACCTCGACGACAAGGTGCTGGCGGCCTGGAACGGGCTCGGGATCTCCGCCTTCGCCCGCGCCGGCCGGGCGCTGGGGGAGCCGCGGTACCTCGAGGCGGCCGGCCGCGCCGCCGACTTCGTGCTGGCCCGGATGCGCCGGCCCGACGGGCGCCTCCTGCGCACGTGGCGGGACGGAAAGGGGGGCGGGCCGGGGTTCCTCGACGACCACGCCTTCATGGCGGCGGCCCTGCTCGACCTCTACGAGGCGACGGGAGACCCGCGCCGCCTGGAGCAGTCCCTCGATCTCGCCCGGACGATGCTCGCGCTGTTCTCCGAGGAGGGCGAGGGGGCGCTCTACGACGCCGGGAAGGACGCCCCCGACCTCCTCGCCCGGACGCGGGAGGGGGACGACTGGGCGGTGCCGTCGGGGAACTCCGGGGCGGCGCTGCTCCTTCTGCGTCTAGGCCGGCTGACGGGGGACGGCGCGCTGGAGGCCCGCGGCCGGGAGATCCTCCGCGCCTTCTCCGGATCCCTCGACGGGATGCCGCTGGGCGCCCCGGCGATGCTGCGGGCGCTCGACTTCGACCTCGGGCCGACGACGGAGGTCGTGATCGCCGGGGATCCATCCTCCGAGGGGTACCGCGCCATGGAGCGGGAGATCTCCCGGAAGTTCCGGCCGCGCCTGTCCCTGGCGCTGCGCCCGTCGGGACCCGACGGGGATCGGATCGCGAAGACCCTTCCCTGGCTCGCGGGCTTCGGCAGCGCGGACGGCAGCCCCTCGGCCGCCCTCTGCCGCGGCGGGACCTGCACCGCTCCCGTCGCCACCGCCGAGGCGCTCCGGAACCTCCTCGATCCCTAGAGGCAGTACTCGAGGATCTTGGCGATCTCCGCGCGCATCTCGAGCCGGTGGACGATGCGGTCCACGAAGCCGTGCTGGAGGAGGAACTCGCTGCGCTGGAACCCCGGCGGCAGCTCCGAGCGGATGGTCTCCTGGATGACCCGCGGGCCGGCGAACCCGATGAGCGCCCGGGGTTCGGCGAGGACGATGTCCCCCAGCGCCGCGTAGGAGGCGGTCACCCCCCCCGTCGTCGGGTCGGTGAGGACCGAGACGTAGGGCGCCTTCCCCGTGCGGTGGTAGGCGACGGCCGCCGAGGTCTTCGCCAGCTGCATCAGGGAGAGGGCCCCCTCGTGCATCCGCGCCCCGCCGGAGGCGGAGAAGATCACGCAGGGGAGCTCGCGGTCCCGGGCCGTCTCGAGGGCCAGCGCGACCTTCTCCCCCACGACCTGCCCCATGGAGCCGCCGAAGAAGTTGAAGTCGAGCGTCCCGAGCACCACCCGGTAGCCGTGGATCGTGCACAGGCCGATGATGCAGGCCTCGTCGGTGCCCTTCTTCCGGCGCTCGGCGGCGAGGCGCTCCCCGTAGCCCTTCCCGTCCACCACGAAGTCGAGCGGGTCCGTCGGGAGCAGGCCGTGGCCGAACTCGTCGAAGGAGTCGGGGTCGGCCGTGATCTCCACCCGCCGCCAGCCCCCGATCCGGAAGTGCTCCCCGCACTCCGGGCAGGTGTCCAGCTTCTCCTCGACCTTGCTCTTGTAGAGCATGGCCGAGCAGCCGGAGCACTTGAGCCACAGGCCCGTGGAGGAGTCCTTCCGCTGCCGGGCCCGGGAGAGGCCCATCACCGCACCCGGAAGGCCGCGTCGGCCCTCCCCCGCAGCGCCCGGACCGCCCCGGCCATGTCCTTCTCGCCGTAGACCGCCGTCCCCGCCACGAGCACGTTGGCCCCCGCCGAGGCGCACGACGCGACGGTCTCGAGGTTGATCCCCCCGTCCATCTCGACGTCCTTGCCGAAGCGGTGGGGCCCGCGGAGCGCCTCGACCTTCGGGAGGACCTCCCCCATGAACCTCTGCCCGCCGAAGCCGGGGAAGACGCTCATCACGAGCACCATGTCCACGAGGTCGAGGTAGGGGACGACGCGGTCCACGGGGGTGTCGGGGTTCAGCGCGATGCCGACCCGCTTCCCGAGGGCCCGGATGGCGGCCGCGACCTCGGCCGGGGGGTCCTTCGCCTCGACGTGGAAGGTGATCGAATCCGCCCCCGCCTCGGCGAAGGCCTTCGCGTAGGCCAGCGGCCTCTCGATCATCAGGTGGCAGTCGAGGGGGATCCGGGTCGCCTTCCGGATCGCCTTCACCACCGGCGGGCCGATGGTCAGGTTCGGGACGAAGTGGCCGTCCATGACGTCCACGTGGTGGAGGTCGGCACCGGCCTCCTCGGCCTCGCGGAGGTGGGCGCCCATGCGGTCGAAGTCGCAGGACAGAAGACTGGGGGCGATGGAGGACTTCACCGGCGCGCCCCCAGGGCGGCGACCCCGGGGAGGACGCGCCCCTCGAGCAGTTCGAGGGCCGCCCCGCCGCCGGTGGAGACGTGGGTCATCCTCCCCGCGAAGCCGGCGGCCTCGACGGCCGCGGCCGAGTCCCCCCCGCCGACCACGGTGACCGCCTTCGATTCCGCCATGGCTTCCGCGACCGCGCGGGAGCCGAGGTGGAACGGCTCGACCTCGAAGGCCCCCATGGGCCCGTTCCAGAGCACCGTGCCGGCCTTCAGGATCTCGGAGCGGTACGCGGCGATGGTCGCCGGCCCGATGTCGAGGCCCATGAGCCCGTCGGGGATGGCCCCCGTGATCACCCGGGGCCCGGCCCCCTTCTCGAGCCTCGGCGCGCAGGCGTGGTCCGAGGGGAGGAGCACCCGCGCCCCCGCGACGTCCGCGTCGCGCAGGATGTCCCGCGCCGCCTGGATGGCCGTGGCCTCGACGAGGGAGGAGCCGGTCCCGACGCCCTGGGCCTTCATGAATGTGTACGCCATGGCCCCGCCGACGAGGAGCGCGTCGGTCCGCGGGAGGAGGTTCTTCAGGACGGGCACCTTGTCGGAGACCTTGGCCCCCCCGGCCACGACGACGAAGGGCCGCCGGGGATCGTCGAGGATCCCCGAGAGGACCTCGACCTCGCGGGCCAGCAGGAACCCCGCCCCCGACGGCAGGAGGCCGGCCACTCCCGAGACCGACGCGTGGGCCCGGTGGGCGGCGCCGAAGGCGTCGTCCACGTAGAGATCGGCGAGTTTCGCCAGGGCGGCCGCGAAGGCGGGGTCGTTCGCCTCCTCGCCCGGGTGGAAGCGGAGGTTCTCGAGGAGGAGGCAGTCCCCCGGCCTCGCCTTCGCCGCGGCCGCCTCGGCGGCGGGGCCGACGCAGTCGGGCACGAAGGTGACGGGGCGGCCGAGGATCTCCCCGAGCCGCTTCGCGACCGCGGCGAGGGAGTACTTCCCCTCCGGCTTCCCCTTCGGGCGCCCGAGGTGGGAGCAGAGGATCGCCGCCGCCGGGGCGCCGAGGACCTTCCGCACCGTGGGCAGGCTCGCCGCGATCCGCCGATCGTCGGCCACGGAGCCGTCGGCGGCGAGGGGGACGTTGTAGTCCACCCGCACGAGGACCCGCTTTCCCGCCAGCGGGAGGTCGTCCAGCGTCCGGCGGTCGAAGGCCACGGGGCTAACCGATGGCCGCCAGGCGGGCCAGGAGGTCCGCGACGCGGCAGGAGTAGCCCCACTCGTTGTCGTACCAGGCGACGACCTTCACCATGCGCCCGGCCATCACCATCGTGGAGCCCGCGTCGAAGAGGCAGGACACCGAGGTCCCCACCACGTCGGAGGAGACGATGGGGTCCTCGGTGTACTCGAGGATCCCCTTCATCGGGCCCGCGGCCGCCTCGCGCACGGCGGCGTTCACTTCGGCCGCGGAGACGTCCTTGCGCAGCACCGCGGTCAGGTCCACGACCGATCCGTCGGGCACGGGGACGCGCAGCGCGTAGCCGTCCAGCTTCCCCTTCAGTTCCGGGATGATCTTCCCCACCGCCCGGGCCGCGCCCGTGGTCGTCGGGATGATGTTCATGGCCGCGGCGCGGGCCCGGCGCGGGTCCTTGTGGACGAGGTCGAGGATGCGCTGGTCGTTGGTGTAGGCGTGGACCGTGGTCATGAGCCCGTGCTCGATGCCGAAGGCGTCGTGGATCACCTTGGCGAGCGGCGCGAGGCAGTTCGTGGTGCAGGAGGCGTTGGACACGATGCGGTGCTCCGGGCGCAGGACCCCGTCGTTCACCCCGAGCACGACCATGGCGTCGATGTCGTCCTTGGGAGGGACGGTCAGGACGACCTTGCGGGCCCCGGCGGAGAGGTGCTTCTCGATGTCCGCCCGCTTCGTGAAGACCCCCGTGGACTCGACCACGAACGGGACCTCGAGGTCCTTCCACGGCAGCGCCGCGGGGTCCTTCACCGCGAGGACCTTGACGGACCTCCCGTTCACCCGCAGCTCCCCCTCGCCCGCCTCGACGGTGCCGGGAAAGCGGCCGTGGACGGAGTCGTAGCGCAGGAGCAGGGCCAGGGACTTCGGGTCGGAGAGGTCGTTCACGGCCACCACCTCGAACTCCGGGCGCGCGGCGAGGGCGCGGAAGACGAGGCGGCCGATGCGGCCGAACCCGTTGATGGCGACGCGAATGGCCATGGGAGCCTCCTGTGGCGGGACCCCGGGCAGTCGCCGGGCCGTGGATTGTCGCGGGGGCGGGGGGCGGGGACAAGTTTCACCATCGGGAACCGTACAATCCCCCGATGCTCCACCCCTTCGAGACCGCCGTCGCCGCCGCGGTGCGGCGCCGCCGCCTCCTCGGCCCCGGGGACCGGGTCGTGGTGGCCTTCTCGGGGGGGCCGGATTCCACCGCCCTCCTCCTGGCCCTCCGCGCCCTGCGGTACGGCGTGATCGCGGCCCACCTCGACCACGGCCTCCGCCGCGGGTCGGCCGCGGACGCCGCCGCCGCCCGGCGGCTGGCCCGGGCCCTCGGGATCCCCTTCCGCTCCGCCCGCCTGCGGGGCCTGCGGCGGAAGGCCCGGGGATCCCTCGAGGGGGCGGCCCGCTCCGCCCGTTACGCCTTCCTGGCCCGGGTCGCCCGCCGGGAACGGGCCGCGGCGGTGGCCGTCGCCCACCACCTCGACGACCGCGCGGAGACGGTGCTCCACCGCCTCCTGCAGGGGGGGGCCCTCCCGGGCCTCGGGGGGATCCCCCCCCGCCGCCCCCTTCCCGGGGCCCCGGGCTGCGCCGTCGTCCGCCCCCGCTTCGACCTCGACCGGGAGGCCGTCGAGGACTACCTGCGGGCGAAGGGGGTGGCCGCCCGGGAGGACCCCACGAACGGGGACGGGAGCAACGCCCGATCGCGCCTGCGCCTGCGGGTGCTGCCGGCCATCCTGGCCGAGTACCCCGGCGCCCGCCGGGCCATCGTCCGCCTGGGGGAGACGGCCCGGGAGGCGGCGCGGATTCTCGACGCCGGGGCATCCAGGACGGCCGCGGGATGGACGGTGAAGGGCCAGGCCGTGTCCGCTCCTCGCCCCGACTTCGAGGGTCTCACGGCGGCGGGAACCCGACGGCTCCTGGGAGAGGCCCTCCGGGCCGTCGGGTGCGAGAGGCTCGACCCCCCGGGTGCGGCCATGGAGCGGTTCCTCGCGGCGCTCGGGGAGCGGGACGGGAGAACCCGCCGGGTGCCGATCCGGGGAGGCGTCGAGGCGACGGTGGGACCCCGGACGGTGGAAGTGCGGCGGCGCTAGTTCTTCTGGGCGCCGGAGTCCGCGGGAGTCGCGGCGGGCGGTCCGGGCTTCTTCTGGGGCTCCGGCTCGTCCTTCATGCCGGCCTTGAACTCGTTCACGGAGCGCCCCAGGGATCGGGCGATCCCGGGCATCTTGGACGCCCCGAAGAAGAGCAGGGCCAGGCAGAGGATGACGATCAGTTCCGGAGTCCCGAGGCCGATGGCGAGGACGGGGGAGACGGTCATGTTCACCTCAGGGTGCCGCGAACCGGGCCGCGCTCCGCGGGCCGGAACCGGCCGCCAAAGAGTATCCCCCCGATCGGGCAGGAGGGGGGAAGTTTCCCCGTCTCCGGTGACGCAGGTCGCCGGAAGGCTACTCCCCGCCCTTCTCCATCTTGACGACCAGGCCGTCGGCGGAGACGGCGTAGACCGACTCGTCGCGGAGGTTGGTCGGGAAGTACATGCCTCCCATCGACAACCGGCCCGTCACCTTCCCCGAGGCGCCGATCGACCACAGCTCCCCGCCGGCGGCGACGAGGGCCTTTCCGTCCCGCTCCACGACGAGGCGCTCGGCCCCCTGCACCTTCCACAGGACCTTGCCCGTGGCGCGCTCGTGGCACCACAGCTCCCCGCCGCGGGCCTGGTAGACGAAGCCCTTGGTAGCCACGGGGGCGCTCTCGAGGGGCATCTCGTGGGGGGCCGCCCACTTGACGTAGCCGGTGACCCGGTCCATGCAGTAGAGGAACCCGCTGTGGGAGGCCGCGAAGAGCTCCTCCCCCTCGAGGCAGAGGGGGGCGGTCACGGGGCCGTGGGTGTCGCAGGACCAGGAGACCTCGGGCCCGCGGGCGGAGGCCTCGGCGGCGGGCATGGCGTAGACCTGCCCGGCGTCCGTGGCGAAGTAGACCGTCTGGCGCGGGGGCTGGCCGCCCACGATGACGCCGCCGCGGATGTCGCCCGGGGTCGTGTAGCCCCAGCCCTCGAGGCCGGTCACGAGATTCACGGTCCGGAGGGTCTTCTCGCCCCTGGAGCCGCCCCAGGCCGGAACGTAGGCCGTGCCCGCGGAGGCGCCGAAGGAGGAGGAGGGGGACATGTCGTAGTGGATGGCCGCGGAGCCGTGGCCGTAGGCCAGGTCGATCTGGTGGAGTTCGCCGTCGCTCATGACCAGCATGGAGAGGCCGTTCTGGGTCGGGGCGTAGCGGAGGTCCCCGGGCAGGGAGTGGTAGGCCCACTCGGCCATCAGGGTGTCGCGGTGGAGGACCTCGACGCGGTTGGGCTCGTTGACGAGGATGAGGAGATCGCCCTGGAGGAGGGTCTTGGCGGCGTCGAGCCGCACGGGCGCCGCCTGGCCGAGGTCCACGGCGAGCCGGCGGCCGGAGAACCCGAAGCTGGCAGCGATGTCCTTCTGCAGGGCCTCGTCCCGGCCCATCTTCGAGCGGGAGGCGCAACCGAGGACGGCGGAGACGGCCACCGTGAGACCGAAGACCGCGGCGATGGTGCGCAGGGATCCCGTCTTCATCTGCCCTCCCGGGTCGGGTTCGGATTCGGACCAGTGCGGCATGGCGAGCGCAGGCTGCCCCGCCTGCGGAAGGGGGCTATCCTAGGTGGCCTCCGGATTCGAGTCAATGCATTTCGAACACCGCCTCCGGGCCCCCGGCGGCAGGGGGGGGAACGCGCCGAAGCGGTGCTAGACTGGGGGTTTCCGCCCGGCGGGCCCCCCCATGACGCCTCCCCACCACTCCCGCGCCTCCCTCGTCCCCCTCCTGAGGCGGAACGCCGACGGGGTGCGCTCGGCCGTCGCCGCGGCCGCCCGGAGGGCCGGCCGGGATCCGGGGGAGGTGGCGCTCGTCGCCGCCACCAAGACCGTGGCGGCCGGGGTCGTGGCCCTCCTCCCCGAAGCCGGCATCCGGGACGCGGGGGAGAACCGGGTCCAGGAGGCGGAACCGAAGGTCCGCGCTCTCTCGGACCTTGGCCTCCGATGGCATATGATCGGACGCCTGCAGACCAACAAGGTCCGCCGCGCCCTCGAACTGTTCCACCGGGTACACTCGATGGACCGGGACTCCGTGATGGACGCCCTCGCGGAGGAAGGGGCCCGCCGCGGCCGGGTCGTGGACTGTCTCGTCCAGGTGAACTTGAGCAACGAGCCGACGAAGGGGGGCTACGGCATGGCCGAGGTGGAGGACGCCCTCCGCCGGGCCCGCTCCCTGCCCTCCCTCTCCGTGACGGGGCTCATGGCCGTCCCCGCCCCCGCCCCGACGCCCGAGGGGAGCCGTCCCGCCTTCCGCGCGCTCCGGGAACTCCGGGACCGCCTCCGCCGCGGGCCCGGGGACCTCCCCGATCTCAGCATGGGGATGAGCGGGGACTTCGGCGTGGCCGTCGAGGAGGGGGCGACCCTCGTCCGCGTCGGGACCGCGCTGTTCTCCGGCCTCCCCGCCTCCGCCTTCGGCCGCTCCGCCGCCGGGGGGGCCGCCTAGCATGCCCGTCCTCCTCGTCGAGCGCGGCAACGACAAGGGGCTCACGCTGAAGGTGGAGCCGGCGAAGACCTACGTCGTGGGCCGGGAGAACGACAAGGCCGCCTTCCAGCTGAACGACCCCATGGCCTCCCGGGCCCACTTCCAGATCTCCTCCGTCAACGGGGCCTTCCGCATCCGGGACATGAAGTCCCGCAACGGCACCAAGCTCAACGACGAGAAGCTCCCCCCCGAGGGAGACGCCGAGGTGAAGATCGGCGACAAGATCCAGGTGGGCGAGACGATCTTCTCGTTCCTCTCCGACGAGAAGGAGGAGTCCGCCGGCGGCGGTCTCATCGGGAAGACCATCGGCGGCTACCGGATCCTCGAGCGCGTCGGCCGCGGCGGGATGGGGACGGTCTACAAGGCCGAGCAGATGTCCCTCAACCGCGTGGTCGCGCTGAAGGTCCTCTCGGCCAAGCTCCTGAGCGACCCCCTGTTCGTGGAGAAGTTCGTGCAGGAGGCCAAGGCCGCCGGCGGCCTCACGCACCCCAACATCGTGCAGGTCATCGACGTCGGCTCCGACCGCGGGATCTACTTCTTCTCGATGGAGTACCTGGACAACGGCTCCGTCGGGGACGTGGCGACGAAGGAGGGCCGGATCCCCTGGGAGCGGGCCCTCGAGATGATGACGGACGCCGCGCGCGGGCTCATCTTCGCCGAGAAGCGCGGCATCGTCCACCGCGACATCAAGCCCGACAACCTGATGCTCACCTCCGAGGGAGCGGTGAAGATCGGGGATCTCGGCCTGGCCAAGAAGGCCGAGGACCTCGGCGGCGAGGGCGGGCAGATCTTCGGCACGCCCCACTTCATCGCCCCCGAGCAGGCCCAGGGGAAGCCCGTGGACAACCGGGCCGACATCTACGCCCTCGGCGCGACCTTCTACCGCGTGCTGGCGGGGAAGACCCCCTTCTCGGGCGAGAACGTGAAGGAGATCCTGCTCAAGCAGATCCAGCAGGAGCCGGAGCCCATCGCGAAGCTCGTCCCCGACATGCCCGTCGAACTCGGCACGGTCATCGGGAAGATGATGAAGAAGAGGCCCGACGACCGCTACCGCTCGGCGCAGGGTCTCTTCGAGGACCTCGAGCTCATCCGCGTCCGCTACCACCTCGAGGCCCACGCCGCGACGAAGAGCGCGAAGCGGACGAAGGCGATCGCGGTGTTCCTCGCGCTGGCCGTCTGCGGGCTGGGGTACGCCGTCTACTACCTCGCCACGAGGGTCATCCTCCCCCCGGACGCCCCGAAGCCGCCGGTCATCGTCACTCCTCCTCCCCCGCCTCCGCCTCCGCCGGACCTGGAGAAGGAGGCCGACTACGCCTACTCCCAGGTCAAGACGAAGTTCGCCGACACCACCCTGCGCCTCAAGGGCGGGGTCGCCGAGACCTGGCGCGGGAACGAGACGGCCTGGGAGGAGATCGCCGGCGAGTTCCAGAAGGTCGCCGAGAAGCACCCGAACACCGCCAAGGGCTCCCAGGCCCTCGAGGACGCGAAGGGAATCCGCGACGAGCTCGAGAAGGCCCGGACCGCGTGGGAAAAGAGGAAGGAGGCCCTCAACGGCGAGTGGAAGGCCGCCCTCGACGCGATGCGGGCCGACGCCGACGCCGGACGGTTCAACGCCGCCGTGGCGGGGCAGTCCGCCGCCGACCGGATCCTCAGGAAGGAGAACCTCGAGTTCCTCCCGCCGACCGCCTCCAGGGACCTGCTCACGCTCCTCGGCGAGATCGTGGAGGCCGCGAAGGCAAAGGTCGCTCCGGTCCTCGCCGGCGCCGAGGCGGAAGCCGGGAAGATCCCCGGGGCGGCGTACATGGCGGCCCGCGAAGCCCTGGGCTCCCTGCGCGCCGGGATCGCCCCCGCGGGGCAGCCCAAGGACGACCCCTTCACGGAAGGACTCGCCCGCCTCGCCCGGCGGATCGACGACACCCTGGCCGCCACGCGGAAGACCGCCGAGGAGGCCGCCGCGGACGCCCTCGACGCCGACCGGGAGGCGTGGGTGGACGGCTACCGCGCCATCCGCCGCTGGACCCCCGAGGACGCCGCGGCGGACGCGCCCGAGACCCCCTTCTTCGCCTACCGGTGGGACGACGCCCTCGCCCGGTGGGAGGCGCTCCGCAAGGTCCTGCGCACGAAGCCCTACCAGGACAAGGCGGACCTGAAGATCGCGGTCTACAAGCGGTGCAGGCGGCTCTTCGAGACCATCGCCGCCAAGGTCCGCAGCAGGGAGATCAGGGACCCCGACTTCCCCGAGTCGGTCCGCAAGCGCGCGAACGTGGACCTCGACGCCAACAAGCGGGACAAGGCCACCGCCGAGGGCGTCCACGTCGTCCGCGGCCAGGGCCGGGAGCTGCTGTTCGTGGAGTTCCGCGCCTTCACGCCCCGGGAGCTCTTCGAGCTCTTCCTCAAGAAGGGGGACAACGTCCCCTTCTCCGCGGAGGACCACCTCGACCTGGCCTGCTTCCTCCTCGAGGCCGGCTGCGGGGACCACGCCAACCTGGAGTGGAACGTCGCCACCGTGGGGACGAACCCGGTTCCTCGGGACCCGGTCCTCGCGGATTGGTTCCGGTGGGAGTACATCACCTACTTCGACATCAACGGCGCCGGCGGGCCCGTCGCCCTGTTCGACCGCTACCGCGCCGCCAAGGCGGGGGGCGCGAGCAACGAGGCCAACGAGAAGGCCCGCCAGGAGATCGAGGAGAAGATCCGGGAGATCCAGTCGAAGGAGTCCTACTGGATCACCGACTACGCGATCCTCAACCTCTCCCAGGGCGGCCCCGAGGGGCCGCACCCCGAGAAGGTCCTCCCCTCGGCCGTGGTCGAGGAGTTCATCCAGACTCTCGGCGTCCCGGGCGGCAAGCGCCTTCCCCCCGCGACGACGGCCCCACCCCCGCCGGCCAACGGCAACGGCGGGAACCCGGCGCCCCCCCCGCCCCCGGGCGGGGAGGACCAGGGGAAGAGGGAGGAGACTCCTCCCCCGCCCCCGCCGAAGTGACGCAGGACACGGAGACAGCGACATGAGCGGTGTTCCCGAATCGGCCGTGCGGCCCGCGCCTTCCGGCGGCGCCGTCCTCAGGGTGAAGGTCGTCCCCGGCGCCAGCCGGTCGGAGGTCGTCGGAGGCCTCGGGGACCGCGTGAAGATCGCGCTGGCCGTCCCCGCCGAGAAGGGCGGCGCGAACCGCGCCCTCGAACTGCTCCTGGCCGAGGTCCTGAACCTCACCCGCCGCTCCATCACCATCGCCTCCGGCGC
>CAZWGT010000030.1:0-6898 GCA_964633345.1 uncultured Planctomycetota bacterium | reverse complement strand
CCGTCGTCCGCGCCGAGAGGGCCCGCATCGAGGGCGCCGCCCGCTTCCTGCGCCGCCGCCTCGGCGCCTCCTTCCGCCCCGACGCCGCCGTCGTCCTCGGCACGGGCCTCGGCGGGGTCGCGGAGGCGATGGAGCGGGCGAAGACGATCCCCTACGACGCCATCCCCGGCTTCCCCCTCTCCACCGTCGAGGGGCACAGGGGGTCGCTGCTCGCCGGCACGATCCGCGGGAAGCGGGTCCTCGCCATGGAGGGGCGCTTCCACTTCTACGAGGGCTACTCGCTGAAGGAGGTCACCTTCCCCGTGCGCGTGTTCCGGGCGCTGGGGACCCCGGTCCTCGTGCTCACCAACGCCTGCGGCGGGCTCGACCCGCTCTTCGAGGGCGGCGACGTGATGGTGATGGACGACCACATCAACCTCATGGGCGACTCCCCGCTCCGCGGCCCGAACGACGACACGCTGGGGCCCCGCTTCCCCGACGTCGGCCGCGTCTACGACCCGGACCTCATCGCGCTGGCGGAGGCCGTGGCGCGGGAGGAGCGGATCCCGCTGAGGAAGGGCGTGTACGCCGCGCTGCCCGGCCCCCAGCTCGAGACGCGGGCCGAGTACCGCATGCTCCGCACCCTCGGGGCCCACGCGGTGGGGATGTCCACCGTGCCGGAGGCGCTCGTCGGCGTCCACGGGGGGATGCGGGTCGTGGGCTTCTCCGTGGTCACGGACATGTGCCTGCCCGATCACCTCGAGCCGGTGGACCTGCCGCGCATCCTCGCCACGGCGGCGAAGGCGGGGCCGAAGCTCGCGAGGATCCTCCTCGGGGTCATCGGCCGCCTGCCCGCCGCGGGTTAGGATTTCCGCTTCGCTTCCCCGCCGCCCCGGAGCCGACGATTCCCATGGACTACAAGCCGACCCTCCGCCTGCCGAAGACGGACTTCCCGATGAAGGCCGACCTCCCGAACCGGGAGCCGGCCATCGCGGCTCGCTGGGATTCCCTCGGGGTGTACGCGCGCCTCCGGGCGGAGCGGAAGGGGTCGCCCTCCTTCGTCTTCCACGACGGCCCCCCGTACGCCAACGGGAACCTCCACATCGGCCACGTGCTGAACAAGTCGCTGAAGGACTTCGTGGTGCGCCACCGGACGATGCTCGGGATGGACGCGCCCATGGTGCCGGGGTGGGACTGCCACGGCCTTCCCATCGAGCACCGGGTGATGAAGGAGGCGGGGAACGAGGCGCGGAACCTCTCCCCCACAGAGATCCGCGACCGCTGCCGGACGTACGCCTCCCACTTCCTCGATCTCCACCGCGCCCAGTTGAAGCGCCTCGGCTGCGCCGGCGACTACGAGAACCGCTACGCCACCATGGACCCGGCGTACGAGGACGGCGTGCTCTCGGTGTTCCAGTCCCTCGTCGAGAAGGGCTACGTCACCCGCGACAAGCGTTCCACCGCGTGGTGCCCGAACTGCGCCACGGCGCTGGCGGAGGCGGAGCTGGAGTACCGGGACCGGGAGAGCCCGTCGGTGTACGTGCGGATGAGAGTGGGCGATCCGGCCGTCGCGGACCGATTCCGCCGCGGCCGGGACAAGGACATCGCCTTCCTCATCTGGACGACCACCCCGTGGACCCTCCCGGCCAACATGGCGATCGCCGTCCATCCCGACCTCGAGTACACGGCGGCGCGGTGCAGGGACGGGGACGGGCGCGAGACCTTCAACATCGTGGCCGTCCGGCGGCTGGAGGCCGTCGCCAGGGCCTGCGGATTCGTCGACTGCTCGCCGTCCCTGGCCGTCAGGGGATCCGACCTCGTCGGGACCACCTACCGCCATCCCCTCGCGGGCACCGCGGATCCTCCGGTCACGGGGGGCGCGCCCCTGGACGCCCAGCCCGTCGTCGCCGCCGACTACGTCTCCGCCGAGGACGGGACCGGTTGCGTGCACACGGCCCCCGGCCACGGCGCCGACGACTTCCGGACGGGGAAGGCCCACGGGCTGCCGCCGTTCTCCCCGCTGGACGACCACGGCCGGTACACCGACGAGGCCGGTCCCGCGCTGAAGGGGAAGAAGGCGAACGGGGACGCCAACGAGGCGGTCCTCGCCCTCCTGGGATCCTCCCTGCTGTCCCGCGGGACGATCCGCCACTCCTACGCCCACTGCTGGCGGTGCAAGGGGCCGATCCTCTTCCGCGCGACGGACCAGTGGTTCATCAAGGTGGACCACGAGGGACTCCGCGCCCGGGCCCTGGCCGAAGTCGCGAAGACGCGATGGGTCCCCGGCTGGGGGCAGCGGCGCATCGAGGGCATGGTCTCGAGCCGCCCCGACTGGTGCATCTCCCGCCAGCGGCACTGGGGGATCCCGATTCCCGCCGTCGCCTGCGGCTGCGGCGTGTCGTGGACGAGCCCCGGCCTCGTGAGGAACACCCGCGCCGTCGTCGCGAAGGAGGGGGCCAACGCCTGGTTCGACGGGCGGCCCGCGGCCGCGTTCCTCGGCTCCGAGAAGTGCCCCTCGTGCGGAAAGTCCGGGGGGACGCTGGCCAGGGACATCTTCGACGTGTGGTTCGAATCCGGATCGTCGTGGCGGTCCGTCGTGCAGGCGCGCCCCGGCCACCGCTTCCCCTCCGACGCCGTGCTCGAGGGGACCGACCAGCACCGCGGCTGGTTCCAGTCGAGCCTCCTCACCGCCGTCGCCGCCGAGGGCCGAGCGCCGTGGGCCGCCGTCGTCACCCACGGGTTCATCACCGACCCCGCCGGCGAGAAGGTCTCCAAGTCCAAGGGCGGCCTCCTCGACGTCGACGAGGTCGCGAAGGAGTTCGGCGCCGACGTCGGGCGCCTGTGGGTCGCGACGACCGACTACCACGAGGACGTCGCCGTCTCCCGCGACCTCCTGAAGAAGATCGGCGAGTCCTACCGCCGCATCCGCAACACCTTCCGCTGGATCCTCGGGAACCTCGACGGCTTCGACCCCGCCGCCCACGCCGTCGCGGACGGGGACCTCCTCGAGGCCGACCGCTGGGTGCTGGCGCGCCTCGACGGCGTCGTGGCCGAGGCGACGGCGGCCTTCGAGTCCTACGAGTTCTCCCGCGGCGTCCGCGCCGTCCACGACTTCTGCGACCGCGACCTCTCCGCCTTCTGGTTCGACTGCAACAAGGACCGCTTCTACTGCGCCGCGGCGGGCGGACGGGACCGCCTCTCCGGCCAGACCGCCGCCTTCCGCGTCGCCGACGCCCTCTGCCGCCTCCTGGCGCCCGTCCTCGTCCACACCATGGACGAGGTCTGGCAGGCGCTTCCCGGCAAGCGCGAGGAGAGCGTCCACCTCGCGCGGTGGCCGGAGGCCCGGGCCGGCCGCGACGAGGGCGACCTGCTGCGCCGCTGGGAGGTCCTGCGCGCCGTCCGCGCCGACGCGGCGGTGGCCTGCGAGGCGCTCCGGGCGGCCAAGACCATCGGCGGCAACCCCGAGGCCCGCGTCCGCGTCCGCCCGGCCGACGGGGAGGCCGAGGGGGTGCTCCGCGGGTTCGGGGAGGCGGCCCTCGCCGAACTCCTCATGGTCTCCGAGGCGGAGATCCTGCCCGCGGGCGGCGGGAAGGCCGGCGTCGAGGCGGAGCCCTCCCCCCACGGCAAGTGCGCCCGCTGCTGGAACCTCCGGCCCACGGTCGGGAAGGACGCCCGGTTCGCCGACCTCTGCGCCCGCTGCGCCGGGGTCGTGGGGGCCGCGTGAAGCCCCGCCTCGGCGTCCTCGTCTCCGGGGGCGGCACCACGCTCCAGAACTTCCTCGACCTCGAGGCCCGCGGCGAACTGGCGGGCGAGGTCGCGCTGGTGGTCTCCTCCAGCCCGACGGCCGGCGCCTGCGAGCGGGCCCGGATGGCGGGCAAGCCTCTCGAGGTCGTCCGGTGGACGAAGGGCTCCGAGGCCGAGGCTTCCGCGAGCGTGACGAAGGCCCTGCTCCGCGAGAGGGTCGACCTGGTGCTGACGGCCGGGTTCCTGCGCCTCTACCTCTTCCCGCCGGAGTTCGCCGGTCGGGTCATCAACATCCACCCGGCCCTGCTCCCCGCCTTCGGCGGCAAGGGGATGTGGGGCCGCCACGTCCACGAGGCGGTCGTGAAGTCGGGCGTGAAGGTCACCGGCTGCACCGTCCACTTCGCCGACCTCGAGTACGACCGCGGCCCCATCATCCTGCAGAGGACCTGCCCGGTGCTGTTCGAGGACACCCCGGACGCCGTGGCCGCGCGCGTGTTCGAGGAGGAGAAGCGGGCCTACCCCGAGGCGGTGCGGCTCTTCGCCGAGGGGAGGCTCCGCGTCGAGGGCGGGCGGGTGCGGATCGTGTGAAGGCGGGAGGGGCGGGCCCCGCCCCTACTCCTCCTCGGTCGCCCGGACCCCGAGGACCTTCGAGGAGTGGCCGAGGACCTCGGCGACGTTGGACAGCTCCGTCGTGAGCACGAGCATCGCGTCGTCGAGGGAGACCATCCCGATCACCTTCTTGGTCGAGGGGTGGACGACGGGGACGCGGCGGACCCGCTTCTCGGCCGTCATGCGGAAGAGATCGAAGAGCAGGGTGTCCTCGTCCACGGTCAGGACGGGCTTGGTCATGATCCGGTCCACGGGGAGTACCGCCGGGTTGCCCGGCAGGCCGAAGCCCCGCGTCACGATGTCCCTGTCGGTGCAGATGCCCACGGCCCGCCCGCCCCCGTCCACGATCACGACGGCCCCGACGTTCCTCTCCCGCATCAGGCGGGCGACGTGGAGGACGGTGTGGTCCCGGTCCACCGTCACGGGGTTGCGGCTCATCACGGCGCCGACCAGCATGGTCTTCCCTCCTGCGCGGCGCCCGGATCCTAGCGATCCCGCGGCCCGATCTCCCGGAGGATCACCCCCATCGCCGGCGCGAGGCGGCGGGCCTCGTCGCGGAACAGCGCGGCGTCGGCGTACCCGCCCTGGAGATCCCCCCAGTGCAGGGGAAGGGCGAACGCGGCGCCCGACGCGGCGGCCGCGGCGGCCGCGCCGGCGGCGTCCGCCGTGGTCCCCCCGCAGACCGGCAGCGCGATCACGTCGGGCCGGCGGGGCGGGACCGGGACCGGGATCCCGGGGTCGCCGGCGTGGAGGAGGGACGGCCCCGCTCCCTCGACGAGGTACGCCACGCACCGGGAGGGGGGGTGGAAGCCGTCCTCCCGATCCCCCGCCGGCAGGACGAGGACCCGGGCGCCGGACTCCTCGAGGACGTCCCCGGGACGGACGACGCGCCGCCGGAAGTTCCCCGGCAGGAGGTCGAGGGCGCCGGCGGGGCCCGCGACGAGGGTGGAGTCCCCCGCCACGAGGGCGACCGCCTCGGGGGAGCAGTGGTCGAAGTGCGCGTGGGTGACGAGGACCAGCGCGGCCCGGGGCAACCCCTTGCGCCCCTCGAGGCGCCAGGGGTCGACGTAGACCGCCGGCGGGCCCTCGAGGAGGACCCCCGCGTGGCCGAGCCAGTGGAGCCCGGGGACGGGGTCGATCAGGCGCCGACGCTCGAGCCGCCGTCGCAGAACACGACCTGCCCCGTGATGTAGGCGGCGTCGTCGCTGGCGAGGAAGGCGTGCAGCGCGGCGGTCTCCTCGGGCTTGGCCATCCTCTTCAGCGGGATGGACCCGATGATCCTCGCCTTGATGTCCTCGGGCACGCCGTTGAACATCGCGGTCTCCGTGGCGCCGGGGGCGACGCAGTTGACCGTGATGGAGTTGCGGGAGAGCTCCAGCGCGAGCGTCCGCGTGAGGCCGATGACGCCGGCCTTCGAGGCGGAGTAGTTCGCCTGGCCCGGGTTGCCGAGGACCGCGATGGAGGCGGTGTTCACGATCCGCCCGTAGTTCTTCTCCATCATCGGGAGCATGGCGGCCTGGCACATGAGGAAGGTGCCCTTGAGGTTGACGTTGAGGACCTCGTCCCACTTGTCCTCGCCGAGCTTCTTGGCGAAGCCGTCCCGGGTGATGCCGGCGTTGTTCACGAGGACGTGGAGCCCGCCGAAGGAGGCGAGGGCCTTCTTCACCGTCGCGTCGCAGTCGGCCTTCTTCGAGACGTCGCACCTGACGGCGACGGCCTTCCCGCCCGCGGCCTCGATCTCGGCGGCGACCTTCGCGGCCCCCTCCTCGTTCCAGTCGGCGACGACGACGGCCGCCCCCTCGGAGGCGAGCCTCTTCGCCGTGGCGGCCCCGATGCCTCCGCCCGCGCCCGTCACGATGGCGACCCTGTCCTTGAACCTCATGGCGACCTCCCCGTGGATGCGGCTAGCCCCTCTTCATCATGCACGTCCAGCGGCTCTCCAGGACGACCTTGCCCTCCTGGTTCACGACGTTCACGTCGTAGGCGATCACCCCGCGGTCGGGCTTGCTCGTCTCCTTCTTCTCCCCCACCTTCACGACGCAGTGGACGGTGTCGCCGAACTTCACGGGGCCCTTGTACTTGAAGACCTGCTCCATGAGGGCGATGGTCGTGCCCTCGAACCACCCCTGCGCGTTCACCAGCCCCGTGGCCATGGCGGCGGTGAGCATCCCGTGGGCGATGCGCGTGCGGAACGGGGTGGTCTCGGCGAAGACCTGGTCGGTGTGGAGGGGGTTGAAGTCCCCCGAGAGCCCGGCGAACGAGGAGACGTCGGCCTCGGTCACGGTCCGTGCGGCGGTGACGTACTCGGCGGCCGCGTCCCACTGCTCGTAGGTCAGCCCGCGCAGACGGTAGCCCATGCGCCCTCCCGGTTCGCCCGAAGGGGGGAAGCGTATCCCGCTCGCCCGGAGGGCGGCACCGAAAGGAGGCGGGGCGGCGTGACGGGACGGCCTGGCGGGCCCATGGGGGGGAACCGTTCCGCGCCGCCACCCGCGGCGCGGGGGGCCCGGGGCGGGGGGGGCCCGGGCGGGCCGGCCCGGCGCCCGGAGGGGGGCGGGGTACGGCGGGG
>CAZWGT010000029.1:17704-18913 GCA_964633345.1 uncultured Planctomycetota bacterium | reverse complement strand
CTGCGGGACGACCACGTGGAGGGTCAGGGACTCGCCGGCCGCGTCGAAGAGGTACCCTCGGACCGCGGGCGTGGTGCCCTTGCTGGCCGTCGTGGGAGGCGTCGCCCCGAGCACGGCGCTGGTCAGGTCGACCTCGACCGAGTCGAGAGAAGCCCCCGCCGTGACGCTGAGGAGGCCCTTCCAGCCGCCCGAGACGGGTTGGTCGGCGTACCAGACCTCCCCGTCGGCCATCCGGTAGACGACCATCCCGGCGTTCGTCGGCGAGGGTCCAGGGAGGCCGTTTCGGTTCTCCAGGCGGAAGGCCTTGTACTCGAAGGGGGCCAGGCGGTCGTCCACGAGGGACGGGTCCCCGTTGATGGATCCGGGCAGACGGGAGAGGGGGCCCACGGGCTGCCAGGCGGCGTTCCCTCCGTCGATCCGGAGGTAGCGGAAGATCCGGTGGGGGATCTGTGACGTGTCCACCCAGACCTGGCCCTCCTGGGGAGTGGCCGGTGCCGTGGCGCCGGCGAAGCCCTTTTGGAGTTCGACCGTGCGCCCCTCGATCTCGAGGAAGGCCACGGGGATGGTGTCCCCGGTGACGGGGTCATCGTTCAGGGGGTCCCAGGTCGGCGGCATGGGCACAGCGTCACCGCGTGGGAGGCTCGATCAACTCCACGGCCATCGAGGGCCTGCGCCCCCACAGGGCTACGCCTCGACGCGGAGTGGCGCACGTCCGCTGCGACCACTCCAGTTGCCGAGAGCGAGTTCCGCCTGGAGAGTCCAGAGCCCGGGCTGGTCCACCTCACCCGGGACGGTCGTGTAGACGAGGCCGCCGTCGGTGCCGTCGGTGAGGAACACGGCGTCCCGGACGACCTCGTTGCCGTCGGGCTTCGTGAGGACGATGCGCTTGAGGTTGGCCCCGGAGAGGTCCAGGCGCCGCCCGCCCTCCCGGACCTTCAGCACGATCTGGGTCCCCGCGTCATTCACCTGGATCGGCATGGACGACCTCCTTGACGGTGCGGGCCACGGGCCCGAGGACCCGGACCACGCGACGGACGGTGACCACGAGGGAGAGGGGGCGGACCCCGACTGCCCTGGAGCCGCCCGTCGCTTCGGACCCGGCCTCCCCCAGAGCGAGGACCAGGGGGGAGGCGCCGGTCCCGCCGATCCCCTCCGCGACGGCCTCGCCAAGGATGGCCTGGGGGAAGAAGGAGGCCCCGGCAGCCTCGG
>CAZWGT010000029.1:15427-17694 GCA_964633345.1 uncultured Planctomycetota bacterium | reverse complement strand
CCCGCGCCCGGGGAGGCGGCGTCGGCCGGGACGATCCGAAGTCCGACCGCAGAGGCCCGGCCCGTCCCCGGGGACGCCCCGCTACCGAGGGCCACCTGGAACGCCGAGGCGGAGGCCGTTCCCGCCCCCGGTGCCACAGCGATCCCCGGCACGAGGAGGAGGGCGCTGGCGGACGCTTCGCCGGTCCCAGGGATCCGGGCAGCTCCATCGACCGTGGGCGTCCCGGAGACCACCTCGCCGCTCGCGGAGGAGCCTCCCTGTCCCCCAGCGCGGGCCGCACCAAGGGCAAGCGCGAGGGGGGAGAAGACCCCTACCCCAACCCCTTCGGCCGAGGCCGCCCCGATGGCCAGGATGCCCTCAGACACCTCGAAGCCGCCCGACCCGTCGGTGGTCGCCTGCCCCTCGACAAGGGCCATGCCCGAAGACTGGTAGCCCCCGGTGCCCGATCCCGCCGCGAGCCCGAGCGCGATCCCGGTGCAGGCAACGCTTGTGTCTCCGGCTCCATCGGCGGAGGCCGTCGCCTCGGCGACGGCGATCCCTGACGAGAAGACCTCCCCCGCGCCCTCCGCGGTTGCCGCGCCGGGGACGATTCCCGTTCCATCGGCCGCTGTCCCGCCCGCCCCCTCGGCCGTTGCGGTCCCCTCGATGAGGGCCGTGCCGAGTTCGCCGACGGCGGAGGAGGATCCAGAGCCCTCCGCGCTGGCGAAGGCCGGGACCTCGGTAAGGGCCTCAGCCGCCCCGGCCCCGATTCCGGATGCCGTAGCGAGTGCCAGGGCCACCGCGAGGGCCGCGGAGAGGACCCCTCCCACCGCCGGGCCCGTGGCCCCACCCTCGACGGCCCGAGTCCCGGCACTCGATCCGCCCCCGCTCCCGCCCGCCGTGGCGGAGCCCTGGACGATGGGGGCGTAGGTGACATAGATCGAGGTGTCGAAGGCCGCGAAGGTCGGGGAGCCGCCGAAGGGGTCGTCGAAGGGGAGCGTGTCGGCGCGGCTCGCCTGCTGGTTCGTCGAGCCCGTGTCGTGGTAGGTGAGCCCCGCCTTGGTGAAGAGGACGCAGAGCCAGTAGGTTGCCCCCGGGGTCAGGGTTGGCGCGGTGCCGTAGGTGGCCTCGTACCACGCGGGGCTGTTGCGGACGATGTTGCTGGAGAGGTTGAGGACGGAGTTGGCGACCAGCGCCCCGGGCGATCCGGAGGAGTCGGCGTAGATCGCCGCGTCCACCGCGTACCCGGAGCCGGTCGCCGTCCGGTTGCAGTAGGCGGCGATCTTCTGGACGGTGCCGAGGTCCGAGGGGGCGGTGAACTTGCAGGCCCGCTTCGTGACGGCCGCGATGGCCTCGCTGGTCCCGCCCGGGCTGGTCTTCCCGAAGGTCGCCACGGGCTACTCCCGGGGCGCCTAGAAGAGAGGCAGCGTCAGGTTCCCGGTGGCGAAGCGGAAGGTGTCGCCCGAGTTGAGGGTCTTCGGGACCACCTTCCGGACCTTTCCGGACCCGACCGCGGTGATGTCCACCGCGCCCCCACCCTGGGTGGTGGAGACCTTGAAGGTGTCGGTGGCAGAGTTCACGACCCAGTAGAGGGTCCCCGCGGAGAGGCCGGTCGGGAGAGTGCCGACATCCTCGGCCTCGAAGGCAACGCGGTCGTCGTTCGAGAACCCGTGCCCCGGGGACCGGATGGTGTCGCCGGCGAGGTCGTCGGCGACGAAGGCCCGGACCACGGTGGAGAGCCAGCCCGTCCAGAGGCAGTTCCCGGAGGTGAGGGCGTCCCAGATGCCGAACCCGACGACGGTCGTGGCGGGCATCCCCGCAAAGTCGAGAATGGCGTCGGTCTGAACCTGCCCGCCCGAGGCGGCCCCGAATGAGGCGGCCTGGCGCGCGTAGGATCCCCCGGCCACCTCGCTGGCGCCCGTCTCCCCGGGGTCCGCGGTGTGGAGGGAGACGTAGGGGGTGGCGACCGCAAGGGAGACGTTGTTGAAGAGGGCGTCGAGGATCTTGTTCTCGGCGTAGTTGGCGATGCTCATCGGGATCGGGCTCCCTTCAGGTCCAGGGGCGGCATGCCTTAAGAGTCGCCTTGCGGGAGGCTCGATCAACTCCGGGGTCGCGGTCGATCCTCAGGAGTACTCGGAGACGACCACGAGGCCGCCCGACCCGTTGCCGCCTGCGGAGTTCATCCCGGCCTGGGCTCCCCCCCCCCCCCCCCCGGCCCCCGGGCCCCCCGGGGGGCGTGGGGGGCCGGGGCCCCCCCCGGCCGCGCCGGCCCCCGAGGGGGGGGGGCC
>CAZWGT010000029.1:6340-15417 GCA_964633345.1 uncultured Planctomycetota bacterium | reverse complement strand
CCCCAGCGTTCATTCCGGGACCGTTCACCACGACGTCCCCGCCGCCCCCATAGATGCTGGATCCGCCGGCAGCCCCGATGCCGACCGTGGCCCCGCCGATGACAAGTCCTGCGTGACCAGGCGCCCCCTGGCCGTTGATGTCCCCCCCCGTCCCCACAGCGCAGACGGCCCCCGGGAAGGCGCCGTCCGCCACCTGGTTCGGGACGCCCTGGCCGCCGCCGCCTCCAGGAGCGGTGATGGCCCCACCCCCGCCCCCGAACCTGGAGAAACCCCCGTTTCCGCCGGCCAGGCCTGGCCCACCGCCGACTCCGCCCGCTCCCACGGTGACCGGGTAGCTGGGTGCCGGACTCGTGATGGTCTTCCGGACGAACGCACCGGCCGCGCCGCCACCGCCACCCGCCGCTCCCGGAGGGACGGGCATGGAGGCCGCCCCGCCGCCGCCACCGCCGGCTCCGAGGACATCCACGACCAGGGTGTTGCAGCCCGTCGCAGTCGTGTGTGCGCCACCCGCCGTGTGGACCGTGATTCCGAGGAGAGTCCCCGGAGGGGCGTTGGCCGCGGGGAGCCTGCCGGTCCCGTCGAGCGGCGCCACCCCGTTCGGGGCATTCACGTCGTCCTCGGTAACGACCATCTTCCAGGCCACGGGTCAGTCCTCAATCTCCATGCGGCGGAGGAGGGGGGTCACGGCCTGGTGCCGGAGGAGCTCGATCGCCGCGAGGAGGACCCCGGAGGAGGGTCGGTGCTGATTGACCACTTCGGCGAGCCCCTCGTAGAGGAGGCGCACGCGGATGCGCTCGGGAGCCGCGGGGCCGGGGATGAGGGATGCGTCGAGAAGGGGGCTGGACCGGTCCAGTGGCGCGTGGCCTCCGGGAGGGACGGGCGGGCCGGGGGGAAGGTCCGGTCCCGGGACCGGGGGCCCGGGGCCGACGCTCGACCCGGAGCCGACGCTGGGGCTCTGGTCGCCAGGGACCGTGGAGGCGGGCGGCGCAGTGCCTGTGCGTCCTGCTCTCCCACTCCTCCGGCCGAGCGGAGACGCCTTCTTCCCCGCCACGAGGCTAGTACCAGACCATGGGGCGCGCGATGGTCGTGTCGAAGATGACGCGCCCCACCGCCGCGGAGCCCGGGCGCGCACCCGTCGTGTAGCCCTTGGGCCGCAGCGCCACGATCTCGTTGTCGTTGAAGTCCCACGCGGTGCCCGCCTGGGAGGCCGCGGGGACCCGGGTGTCGGAGAGCCGCCCGTCGTTCCCGGCGCATGCCTGCGCGGAGCCCGTCCCCAGGGTGCGCATGGAGACGGTCCCCGCGGCGCCATCCTTGTTCGCGGCGGCGACGTGGGAGTCGGTGATGCCCAGCGCCTTCACCCGGACCGCGTCGGCGCTGATCTCCAGCGTGGACCCATCCACGTTCACGTCGAGGGTGTTGCCGGTCTTCGTGAGACCGTTCCCGCCGACGATGTCCCCGGCGCCGCTGAACTGGGTCCAGGTGAGGGTCGTGGTGCCGACCGTGATGGGCGCGTCCGTGGTGAGGGTCCAGAGGGTGTCGGCACTCGTCCCCTCCATGACGAATACCGAGGCCCCGAGAAGGTCGGCCTCGGAGTCGGCATCCAGCGCCCGGGTCATGGCCACGGCCGCCCCGTTCCAGACCCAGAGCCCGTTCTGCGAGCCGGTGCTCTGGTTGCTGAGGAGCACGCGGTCCCCGGCCACCATGGAGACCCCATCGAGCGTGGCACCCGGAGTGGCGGTGTTCACGTTGGAGGAGCACCGGACCCGGACCGCCTCCTTCGGCGAGAGCCCCTGGGCCAGCGCGTCCACGTAGGCCTTGGTCGCGAGGTCCTGGGCGTTCGTGGGGTCGCCGGCGTTCGTTCCCCTGAATCCCCCGTGGTCCATGTCCCTCGTCAGGGGGCCCAGCGCTGGCGCCGCGTCCGACCGCAGGGCGGTCGTTGCCGACCCGTTGACCGCCGCGCCTCCGATGGTCGCGGAGGGGTTGGAGAACCCTCCGAAATCGTCCTCCGTCACGAGCCGCTTCCAAGCCATGGCTGGCCCTCCTGGTCACCCCGAGAGTAGGAGGGCGGGAGGCTCGTTCAAGTGACTCCCGAACTGCTGGAGGCCGCCACGACGGTCGGGTACCTTGGCAAGATGCCAAGAAAGAAGAGCGTCAAGAGGGCCGCTCAGGACTTCGTTTCGGCAGGGACGAGCACTGCCCGATTCCTGAGTACGGTATGCAAGGGTCAGAGCGACGAGCATCAGTCCGAGCTTCATGACCACGCTGTAATCGTCCTCTATCGGGCGTTCGAGTCGCTGATGCTCCAGGCCCTGATTGGCGCGATCAACAACGACACGACCACGATCTCTTCGACAACCGGAGTGGCGTTCCCGACGCACCTCACCGACGAGGTGTGTGGGTACCTGATCACGCACGGCGGGTACTTCGATTTCAAGGGACGCGACGGGCTGATCAAGGTCCTCAAGCAATTCGTCCCCGAGAAGCACTACCTGGTCGAGGCAGTCAAGAAGGCCAAGTACAAGGAGGCAATCGAGCAACTGTGCGCGTTGCGGAACTTCGCAGCACACTTGAGCCCCCAGTCCAAGCGGGCGGCCCTCAAGGCGATCGGTCTCGAGCGAATCAGTTCAGCTGGCGCATGGGTGAAGCGTGGAAACCGATTCGCTGACATCAGCGACTCCCTTACCGAACTCGCGAGGGAGATCGAGGCAGCCGCTCCGTACTGACCGGGAGGAACCACGCGGTCTCATGTCCCCATCGCCTGCCAATGGACGGCGGGTGCGAACGTCCCGGGGTCCCCGGAGAACACAGCTGCCCCTCCCTTCACGACGAACCCCGTCGGCGAGACGGAGACGATCTCCACCGTCCCGGGGTAGCCGATGAGGTGGGCCGTGACCTTGGGGGCATTCTGGAAGGGCGACGCGAAGGTCACCGCCACCGGCTGGCAGTTGACGACGACCTCGCCCTCCTGCTTGCGGTTGAGCTTCCGCCGGACGATGACGAGGCGCGGGATCCGCACGAACCGAAGCCCGTCCCCCCGCACGGTGAGCCGCATCCGGACCCTCCGGAAGGTGTGGGTGCCCGGCGTGAAGGGCCGCCAGCCGTCCCAGGCGCCAGCCGGAGTCTGGGACGTGTCCACCTCGACGGTTGCCGCTACGGGCAGGAGCGGAGTCGCCCTCCAGGAGTTCTTCGAGGCGAAGCCCCGGGTGCCGAGGGGGACGTGGGTCCCATCGCGGCAGCGGCGGGCGCCGAGGGCCATGCGGTGGCAGGCGCCGAAGGGGAGGTTCAGGTCGATGGGCTGCGCGGACCCGAGGTCCACCTCGATGCGCTGGTGTTCGACCTGGCCGGGGTCATGGACCGGTGTCTCGTAGACACCCTCCGGCCAGTACTGCGCGAAGGCCGGGACGCCCACGAAGGACCCGAAGGGAACCGTGGCGGCCCCGAAGTGCGCGGGGATGGCCTCCTGGCGGAGGCCTCCAGCCCCATCGTCCTCAAGGCGGGTCTGTGTCCCGGGCCAGTTCTGCCCCCCCTGGTCATCGGTCCCCGCGGTCGCGTGGTCCCCGAGGGGCTCGATGGTGACCGACAGAGAAGCCGCCTCCAGCGAGTAGCGCCCGAGGTGGTCCACGGCCTTGAGGTGGAGGGTCCGCGCCCCCGAGGCCCACCAAGACCAGGTGTAGGGGGACCCCGTCACTCCTTCGGCTACGAGGGTCCCGTCCTCCCAGGAGTCGCCCTCCCGGACCTCGTAGGAGGCTGCCAAGCCGTCCGCATCGGCATCCCACCGGAGGTTGAGGGTGGCGCCGTCCTGGGCCACCGCGAAGCCGGTGGGAGCCGCGGGAAGGTCCGGCGTGCCGGCGTCCGCCAGCGGAGTGACCTGGACGGTCTCCCAGTCCGCCTCGGGCGCAAGTCCCCCGTCGGCAAGGACCGGAGCCGCCGCGAAGGAGTGGGTCCTCTCAGGGTGGAGGCCCGTGACCGTGTACTCCGTCCCCTCGACTCGGGCGAGTTCGTCCCAGCTGCCGTCCTCCTCCTTCTGGAGCACCGCTGTCTTCCCGGGGACTGCCCGGGACCACGAGAGGACGACGTCCACGAACGTGAGGGACTCGGAGGGCATACCCAAAGGATCCGGCGGCGGGAGGCTCGTTCCATCCCTACGCGCGGGACTACTTCCCTGGTCGTGCCACCACGACCGCGCGAGCTCTCTCCCCCGCGGCCGCGAGGTCCTTCGCCGTCACCTTGTCTATGAGCTGCATGAGGGCCTCGACGTCGAGTCCGAGCATGGCGCAGCGAGCCTCCCCGTGGGCCACGATCAGCGTGTCGTAGAACCAGGTTCCCTCCAGGGACGCGACGCCGAACACCACGTTGAAGAGGATGTGCGTGCGCTGGGGGTCCATGGGACCCGGCGGCTTCGCGAGAGCCTCCGCGAGCGCGGCCCTCAGACGGGCGTCGGCGGCGACCGGGTCTGAGGCGCCCGGGGACTTCCAGAGGAGGTAGACCGCTTCGGCGTCCTGGAGGACGTCGACCTGTGCCGTGACGGCGTCGGCGGGGGTCTTCATGTTCGCCGCGAAGGACGCGTCGTAGAGGCGGGCGAGGAGGACGAGGAAGGCGGCGTAGGCCGGAGTGGCACCGGGCTCCGGAGCCCGGAGGGCGAGGGCAGCGCCGCTCCCCTTGGCACCGGCGGGCAACTCGACCACCTCCGCGTCGGCCATGGCATCCGGAGCGGGTTTCTCCTCCGGGGGCGGCAGCACGGCGGGAGGCTCGACGCGCGGGAGCGCGCCGAACCGCTTCTCGATCGCGGGCCGAAGCCCGGTGGCGGGGATGTCCCCCGCGATAGAGAGGATGGCGTTCGAGGGGACGTAGGCCTCCTTCAGCCGCGTGCGCACCTCTTCGAGAGTCACCTTCGCGATCTCCGCGTGGCGCCCGGGCCTGCGCCCGCCGTGCGGCAGGGTCACGACCTTCTCCCGCGCCCGAAGCCGCGCCGTCTCGAATGGCACGAGGCCCCGTTCGAGGTTGCCCAGGGACTCCTGGAGCCCCGACACCGCGGTCCGGAGATCCTCCTCGGTCACGGTTAGCCCTGCCATCCGATCGGCCGCGTCCTCCAACTCCGCCGCGAGAGCCTCGGGCGGGAGCGTCCGCGCGAGCAGCGTGTGGTCATCGGCCGCGACTCCCCTCCAGCCCTGCGGGCGCGTGGAACCCTTCGGCCACTTCAGCCAGAGGCTCTCCGGCGGCCGGGCCTTCGTCCGGTCAGTGGCGGCCGAGTGGTACAGCGCCGCGATGACCGAGGCCATCCCCGAGCGGCCCTCGGGGTCGTGGCGGTTCCCGACCTTGTAGACCACCGCCATCGCGACATCCTTCGCGCCGCCCACCCGGTGCAGACGAACGGTCAGCCCGTTGGAGAGCGTGAACTTCACGACCGGGGAGGGAGGAGGTGCGGCGAGGGACGGCGCCCCCCCGAGGAGGATCAACAGAGCGCTGAGGAAGGAGATCCGCATGCGGAAGGCCCTCCAAGGTCCTGACCCGGTCGACTGCCCGTATCGCGAGGCGATCCCAGTCTATGGCCGGTTGCCACGGCCGTCGTCGCAGGCGAAATCTGGCCTTCTGCCGTCGCGGCATCTTCCCTCCGCACGGGACTCCAGTCCGACGCCCGGACGAGGACATCGTTGACCGGTGTGGCCCCGCCCTCTACTCTCTCCACCGGGCCGCCCCGGAGTTCATCCCTCGGCGGCCGAAAGGTCCCCGGGGGCGAGCAGGAACGCCCCCGGTGGATCTCCGGCCCCATGGGCGGTAGGATTTCCGCGACGGTGAATGGGTCGCCGGCCCGGCCAAACATCCCTATTCTCCAACCGGAGCTCAGCGTAAAGGGCAACACCTCCGCCCTCTCCCAGACCCGCCAACTGGGGGCCGGTCCGATCTAGACGGGCCGGCCTCCTAAACGCGAAGGGGGCAGGAGGCTCATCCCCGCCGCTCCTACCCGAGCACGGATCGCAGCCGGTTGGACAGGCTCCCGCCCTTGTTCCCGACGGTCTCCCTCGGCCCGAGGTGCTTCTCCGTGTAGGCGTAGGCCGCTCTGTTGAGGGACTCCTGGAGGACGAGCAGGGGGATGACTTCCTCCGTGTCCGGTCTCCCCTTGATTGCCACACGGACTCCGCCGTCAGTCTTCTCCACGAGGAACGACACCCTCTCCGAGACGTTCACCCCGCGGCCACTCTCGCTCGTTTCCTTCCTTCCTTGGCGGCGCCGACGTCCGGCCAACCTGAGCTCACCTGCCTCGAGAAGGGCCTCCTTGGAGAGCACATCCCGAAGTGCGTTGAAGACGTCCTGGAGGTCCAATCGCGCCGGTGCGGTGCGGTTGAGTTCGCGGCGGACACGGCGCAGAACCTCCGGTGCGAAGAGGACCCGGACAACGGATGCGGGCCGGAGTGCCTTCTTCTGAGCCCAGAACGAGTCCAGGGTGCCTTTCGTGACCGAGTCCGGGCAGAGCAGCGAGAGCTTGGTCCACACGCCGTTGGGATCCGTCGCGAGGTCCTCGATCAGGTTCAAGGTGAAGGCTGCCTCGTGCGCGATGCCCTCCGACTCCGCAAACGTCAGGTGGTAGAGCCTCCACTCGATCCCGTTGGTCAAGAGGGCCCACTGGATTCCCGCCCGAGAGGCGTAGTTCTCCGCCTGCTCGATGTGCTTCTCCCTCAGGGCGATAGCGGTGGCGGCCTTCGCCTCCACGAGGACTCGAACGATCCCGTCAGGCTTGAGGGCGATGTCGCAGAATCGATCCCGGATTGCGAGTTCCTTGCTGATCTGTCCCTTGAGGCTGTCGTAGCCGAGAACCTCCTCGAAGAACTTGACGAGGTACATGACCGTGTTGGACTCGTTCGCCCCGTGCGTCCGCGCCTCCTGAAACGCCTCCGAGAATCTCCTCAGTTGCTTCAGCGTCGCTCGCGGGACAGCCATCTCGCCCTCCTCGCTCCCGGTCTTCCGTCGGGAGAGACCCACGCGTCAGGGACATGTCGCCTTCGAGAAGATACTGGAACAGAGGCGTGGCCGGCAGGGCCAAGCGGTGACTGCAGCTTGGCTAATGAGGGCGAGGCCTGGGTCAGACGACTCGTGCTCGGAGGTTCGTGACCACCCGCACCCCGACCGAGAAGCCTGAGTTCCCCATCCCCGTGTTGATGGTTCCGGTCGTGGGTGATCCGAAGGACGCGCCCCCCGTGCTGGAGACTGGCGCACTCACGGGCACGGTCACGGACTTCAGTGCGTAGACGCTGCTCTTCATCACGCGGCCCGCGTACCGGACGGTCAGCCTCCCCTCCTCATCCCGGCCGACCATCCCGGCCAGGACACGGACCTTCAATTCGGTCGCGTTGGTCCCGGTGGAGTACGGGAGCCTGGTCTTGAGGGCCACGATGTCCCCGGCCTCGACGTGCTGGACGCCGGGGTGAGCCTCCCAGGTGACGGGAAGGGGAAGGGCCTTCGCCTGTTCGGCGAGGTGCCGGAGCATCCGGGCCGCCTCGGTCTCCCGCGTGACGCCCCGGAGGTCCACCTGCTTGACGTTGGTGGGCGCCCCCTCGGGAAGGTCGTCCACGGGGTAGAGGAGCTCGTCCTTCTCGAAGTCGAGGACCTCGTTCCAGAAGGACCCCTGGATCCCGGTCGGGGTCCGCCCCCAGGCCTCCATGTTGAGGACGATCTTCGAGGCGTTCTGGTTCGGGGGATCCGTCTCGTCGGCGAAGGTGAACACCGGGTCCCCGTCCTGGTCCAGAGGGAACCTCCACCTCGCCCCCTGGAGCGAAGCGAAGCAGTACCCCAGGAAGGAGAGGTCGCCGACCGTCTCCATGAGGCTCTGGGGAGTGTCCAGGACGACGTTGAGGCGGCAGCGCCGTTCCCCGTTCGTCGAGGTGTAGGGAGGGGCGGACCCGTAGGTGGACGTGTAGGGGGGCTTCGTGGCGTCGTCACCCGGGCGATGAATCCACTCGTCGCAGAAGTCGGCCAGCGCCACGAACCCGTTCCCGTCGGTCAGCGGGGCCTCGTTGGGCGGGGACCCCGTGGTCCGGCCGTCCGTGCCGAGGAAGAGGTCCGCGCCTGTGAAGAAGAACCCGCCGCCGTAGCGTTCCTTGGCCTTCCCCTCGGACGAGGTCACGAGGTCCCGAATGGCGAGCGCGGCGTTCTGGGAGGAGCCGAGGTCGCGGCGGCCGTAGTGGGAGTCGTTCCGGGGGTCGTAGAGCCTGCCCCGCCGCGCGATGCAGGAGACGCGGAGCGAACCGCCCGAGAGGAACTCCGACGGCATTGCCTCGAGCGCGAGGAGACACGTGCCCGGGTAGGAGTACCCCTCGCGGAGGACCTCCGTCACCACGCTGAAGTCGAGCTCGTCTGCCACGAGGGGGTCCGTCGAGGAGGCGTCGAGACGCGTGACCCGCACCTCGTAGGCCGCGCGGTCGAAGTCGGCGAGCTTGTCCCCGGCGTCCGTGTCGCCCGCGTCGAAGAGCTTCTGCCACTCGGCCCGGAGCCCGACCTCCCAGCGCACGGTTGAGGGGCGCTCGGCCACGAGCTTGAACTCGGTCCCGGAGTCGTTTCGAAGGGTGATCCAGGACGTGGCGCCCGTCTTCCGGTACTCGATGCGGACCTTCCCGGAGATGGGCCCCGTCCCCCCGTCGCTCTTGTACTGGATGAACCCCCTCGGGGCGGCGATGGTGATCCGGAGGTCGTCTACCTCCCGCCCGTCCGTGGAGTAGGTGAGGGGGGCGTCCTTGGCCAGCAGGGTCTCCTTGGGGTTTCGTCCCTGCGCGAGGTCCGTGAACCCCTCGATGACGGACTGGTCGAGGGTCCCCGCCCGCCAGCGGATCTTGAGCCCCGGGAAGGGTGTGGTCCGGTAGGTGGCGGTGACCTTCTTCCCGTTGGCCGGAGCGGTGCCAAAGACCGCCTTCGTGTTCCCCTTCCCGTCCTGCGTGAGGGCCAGGCCCTCGGTCCCGAGGTAGTCGTAGGTGACCTTCACGATGAAGCCCGTGGGCGGGCGGGTCAGGAACTTGAGCTTCACCTTCCACGCCGCGAGCTTCACCGCGCCCCACTTGTAGGCCCCCGTCCGCCTCGGCTGCTCGGCC
>CAZWGT010000029.1:0-6330 GCA_964633345.1 uncultured Planctomycetota bacterium | reverse complement strand
CTCGAGGAGGAGTTGTTCCATGGCCTGGTCTCCCTACGCTCGCTCGTGCCTGACCCGCTGCGGGAACCGGAGGCGCACCTTGTAGGGGGCGAGCTTCGCCGCGCCCCACTTGTAGGCCCCGGTGCGCTTGGGCTGTTCGGCCTCGGGGTGGCCGGTCCCGCGGATGTAGACCCGGATGGTGCCCTCGAGGATGCGCTCCCGTTTGTCGTCGCGCTTGAGGTCGAACGTGAGCAGCGGCACCTTGGGGAAGGGGTTCGTCAGGGTCGGGGTCGGCTTCGGAGGAGGGGTGGGGACCGTGAACTCCACGGGGTTTGCCGTCTTCTGCGAGTAGGACTTCCTCACCCCGTCCACGAAGACGTCCACGGCCGGCGTCTCATCGCCTCCGAGGTAGACCCAGCGGTTGGGGAAGTCGAACGTCTTCTTCGTCCCGTTTCCCTTCCCGAGGTCTTGGCCCTCGAGGATGTCGGAGAGGACGGCCCGATCGTTGATCTCGATGTCGTGGATGTCCTCGACCACACCCTCGCAGACCGCGCCCAGCCACTTCACGCCCTGGCGCTTCTGCGCGTCCACGCCGGGGGCGTTGTTCTCGGCGACCGAGGAGGCGGACTCCGCGATGACGACGGGCTTGACCCGGTGCTCGCCGAAGAGGATGGCCACGACGGCGTCCGGCCCCCGGGGGTTCTCGAACTGGTCGATCCCATAGGTGGGCGAGTCGCGGAGGTTCTTGGGCCGGGGAGGCGTCGGGGTGAGTGCGGTTCCGGCGATGGTCGCCGCGCCGGAGATCGCAAGGGGCACTCCGAATTGGGGCGCTCCCAGGATGCTGATGACGACGCCGGCGACGATCTCAATGCCACCCAGGATGTAGCCGAAGGACTTGGACCCCATGCCCTATGTCCTCAGCGCGCGGGCGTCCGCGCTCGTCGGGAACCCGCCGAACCGCAGCGGCTCGTCCTCGAAGTGCTTCCGGCAGTCCTGAAGCGTCTTGTCGCAGGTCGCGAGGTCCCCGATGTAGCCGCAGTGCTCGCCCTTGTAGATCCAGCGGCACCGGAGCCCCTGGCAGGTGCGGTCCGGGACCATGATGGCTTCGGCCGGGAAGACGCCGAGTCCCAGGGCCACGGCCTCGCGTCCGATCCAGGAGTAGCCCTCGACGAAGAAGGTCCACTCGATGACGAGTTCGTCGGGGTTGGTCCCGGAGAGGAGGTCCCGGGAGGCCTGGCGAATGGTGACCCGGCGGCCCCGGATGTCCTCGCCGCCGGAGTCCGGATGCAGCTTCGGTCCCAGGACACCGTCGGCGTTCTGGAGGACGAGGCGGAGGTGGGGAACGCCGCGCTCGGCGGACTCCTCGATCTCCGTGAACGCTCCCGCTGTGGGCTCGAATGTGAGCCCGTTCCAGGTGCGGGGGTGGGTGTCGATGACGTACCGGAGCGGACCTGCTGTGGTGTCGACCTCGATGAGCGCCACGAGGTCGAACTGGTCCCCCTGGAGGAGGGCGACCAGGGCGGGGGCCTTCTGCCTCACAGCCCGGTCGGGGCCGAGGCGTAGGAGTAGCCCGGGCCCGTCTCCCTCATGCGGACCGTCACCGTGCGGTCCGCGGCGTTGGCGCTCCCCCCGCCGCCCGTCTCGATGTCCTGCTCGTCGGGGAGGTCGTCCTCCTCGAATCGGACGGGGTAGTAGAACTCGTAGTCGAAGTCGAGGTTGGCCCCGAGCCCGGGCGCGGAGAGGAAGTGCACCACGCACTTGGTCGAGGTCCCGAGCACGTAGGCGCCCCCGGACTCATTCCGCAGCGTGTAGTGGGTGCTGATGACCTGCGTCGCGCCGTTCTTCTTCACGACGAGCGTGGCCGTGTTCACGAAACGCCGCACGAGAGTGAAGTCCACCTGGCTCCCGGAGTCGATCTCGGGGTCCTCGTGGACGGCAGCGGCGCCGGGGCTCTGGGGCCTGTAGAGGAAGGAGTCGAAGCTCCCGAACATCGCCGCCCAGAAGACCTCGAAGTCCCGCCAGACCTTGCCCGCCTGGGGGAAGAGGAGCCGGCCCCGGACGACGAACTCGCCTGCCGCGTGGATCTTCTGGAGCGTCCGGCGGCCCCCGCCCTGCTCGTGGACCTCGTTGCGGAAGGAGAGGTACTCGCGAAACCCACGCTTCAGGAACCGGAACGGATAGATGGCGCTCGACATGGGCTACTCCTGAGCCCTCATCCCGCGCCGGGACCCTCGGTGGAGCGCGGTCCCCACGACCTCGGCCTTGGCCTCGCGGCTGGTCTTCCGCGCCATGTCGTCGGCGAGGATGTGGTTGCGGACGACCACGGAGGCGTAGAGGTCCCCGGAGCCGCCTCGGGAGTTGGCACCGTTGCTGACCTTCACGAGTTCGCCCGGAGAGACGCGCAGCGCGACGAGCTTGCTGTCCAGGCCCCCGTATCCCGCCACGCGGTAGGTGCCGCCATGGGCCGCCGCGGGCGCGGACGCTCCGGCTCCACCGGCCCCGGCACCCGCACCTCCGCCTCCGCCGGAGAGCCCCGGGAAGAGGGCGAGGATGGCCCTCAGGATGAGGGCCTGCTGGATCATCCGGGCGACTTCGAACGCGAACTCCCGCGCCCAGTCCCGGAAGGCGTCCTTGGCGCTCTTGGTCCCGCGGGCGATCTCCTCCAGAGCCTGGGCCACGCCCCCGGACAGTCCCTGCGTGGCGAGGTCCGCCATCTGGGCCCCGAGGCGACCCCAGGCTGCGGTCTCCTCACGGAGCTGGGAGACCCGGGCCTGGAATCCGGCTCCGAAGTCCCCGCCGGCCACCGCCTCCCGAAGCTGCCCCTCGCGAACGATTCGGGCCCGAGCGGCGGACGAGGCGTTTTCGACCTCCTGCGCTCGGGTGAGTTCGCCCCGGCGGCGCAGTTCATCGACGAGGCGTCGGGTCTCTTCCTGAAGGGCGGTGACCCGCTGCTCGGTCCCGAGGCGGGCGAGCATCGCCTCGTCGGTCTGGCCCTCCATCTCGAGCGAGAGGAGGCGCTGGCGGTACCCGGCGTCCCAGGCGAGCTCCCGCTCCCGGCCTTCGCGCTGGATGGAGAGGCGGAAGTCGATGTGGGCCACCGCGAACGCCGCCCGACGCTGCCCTGCGACCTCCTCGGAGAGGAGGCCCTTCACCTGGGCCTCGTTGATGGACCGCAGCAGCGCGTCGTGGCGGGCGTCCTCGGCGTCGAGTTCGAGGCGGGTGCGGCTACGGTCGTCGGCGAGGGTGGCAGCGGCGGCCTGCCGGCGGACCTCGGTCACGCGGTCGAGGAACTCCATGCGGGCCGCAAGTGCCGCCTCGTCGGCCTGGCGGTTCACCTCGGCTTCCTTCCGCCGGAACTCCCGGACGAGGTCGAGGTACTCCTTAGAGCCCTCCTTCAGCCCCTCGAGGGCTTCCTTCCGCTCCTCAGCGAGGCGGGCGAGCTCCTTTTCCCGGTCCGTACCCGGGCCGGCGCCGATGGCCGCGAGGTCGTTCTCCTGCCGGAGGGCCACGGTCGCCTCGGCGGCCTTCCGGGCCCGGGCCTGGCGCTCGACCTCGCCCGCGATGGCGCGTTCGAGCCGGAGGGTCTCCGAGGCGTTGAAGAGGCGAAAACCGAGGCGCACACGCTCCATGCCCTGCGCGGTCTTCCGCTTCTCCTCGTATTCCGAGATCTCCCGAGCGAGCTTCGCCTCCTTGCTCTTCGGGTCGATGCCCTGCTGGAGGAGCCGGAGTCCCTCGCGGGCTGCCTCCAGACGTTCCCGGAAGGGCTTCGCGTCCTCGAGCCGCGCCTGGTGGCGAAGGTGCTCCGCCTGCTCGCCGAGAACCCGGGCCAGGGCCTCCTCGAGGTCCTTCCGAAGGCGCACCTGCTCCGCGATGACCCCGGCGTCCGCACCGTTCTGCTGGAGCGCCTTGGCGGCCGCCTCCTCGGTGAGCCCGATCCCCTGGAGCTCGCCCCGGAGAGTCTTCCCGAGGGCGAGGATGGCCAGTTCGGCCTGGCGGGCGTTCCCCGAGAGACCCGCGAAGGCCTTCTCGTTTCCCCGGCTCTCGGTGACATCACGGAGCGCCTCCTTGAACTTCCGGGTGACCACCTCCTGGGCGAGCGCGGCCTTCCCGTAAGCCGCCGTCCTGTCGAACATCGCCTGCTCGACGGCCTCGTTGGCCCGGAAGAGCGCGATGTGCTCCTCGGAAGTGAAGAGGACGGCGTCCTTGAGCGCCTGCTGCGCCCGGGCGCGGGCCTTGAGGGCCTGGTCGAGGGTGGCGTCCGCAGCCGTCAGGGGGGAGAGGTGCGTCCCCTGGAGCGTGTCGAACCGTTCAGCTCCCGCCACCTTCGCCGCCTTGAAGCGGTCCGAGGCGCCCTTGAGGGCATCCTCCTGGGCCTTCTTCACCGCATCCCAGGCATCGGAGATGCGGGAGATGGCGATGGTGACGGCCGTGGCGGCGGCGACCGTGGCGGCGGCGAAGCCCGTGAGGTTCCCCGCGGCGAGGTCCCCGATGAGGGAGCCGACCTTGGAGACGTGGCCGCCCAGCCACCCGAACTCCCGCGTGAGGAGGACCGTGGCTTGGCGCGCCTTCCCGAGCTCACGGGTGGAGGCGGTCCCGATGTCCACGAGGACGGTCTTGGCGTCCTTCCCGGCCCGGCCGAACAGCGCGAAGTCGGCCTGTGTCTCCTTGACCGCCTTCCGCGCCTTGTTGAGGTCGGATGTGATCTGCGCGGAATCCGCAGCCATCAGGACCTTCAGGACCCCGACGGTGGCGCTACCTGCCATGGCCTACCCCTCTCCGGGCAGGTGCGCGAAGGCCGCTGCGATGGCCAGGGCGGCGTCCATCTGGTCCTCGGGGCTCTGCTCGGGAGGCGTCTCCCCGGCGGCCTGCGCGACCACCGTGGCGAGTTCCGGGAGCTTCCCCACGAACGCGGCCCCGGCCAGCGCTGCGACCCACCAGGCCGCCCGCGTCTCCCGGACGGAAATCGCGGTCAGGGTGAGGTGGAACTCCCGAGGGGTCATGCGCCAGAACTCGGCGGGGGGGATGCCCGCGGCGGCGGCTTCGCGGAGGTAGTCCTCTACGCCGCGGGGGGTACCACCGTCGCGGCGGGCCCGGGAGGGTTTCCTCCGGTGAGACCGGCCCCCTGGCCGGCGGCGCCGGCCTCCTTCTCGGACTCGACGAGCTCGGGGAAGTAGTAGCGGAGCGCCGCGCCCATGAGGCGCTGTGCCTCGCGTCGGCCCATCTCGTCGATGAGCCGCCCCGCGTCCTTGAGGGTGACCTCGGGGTGGTGGGGCTGGAGGCCCGCCCACAGCATGGCGCGGAGGCTCTTCGCGGAGAGCTTCTCGCGGGCGACGTCGAGGAGCGCGTCCGAGAGGGGGCGTCCCGCCGCCTCCTCGAACTCCGCCGCGGCGTTCCAGTCGAACTTGAGCCGGTAGGCCCGGCCGGCGACCTCGAAGCTCGCCTCACCACGGTGCGGGTTCCCCACGGGTCATCCCTCCTACGCGAACTGCGCCGGGACCGGCTTCCCCGTGACCATGACCTTCACGGCCACCGTGAGGAGGTCCTTGGTCGCCGAGGTCGGCTCCCACCCCGAGATCCATCCCGGGAAGGTGAGCGAAGGGCTGTTGCTGAACTGCGGCCAGGAGACCCGCCACTTCCGGGTCGTACCGTCCTCGAAGTCCTTGAGGAGTCCGGTGTTCGTTCCCTGGCTCGCGTGGTCGGGGCGGAAGTTGAGGACGAGGGAGACCTCGCCGCCCTTCTTCAGGCCCGGGATGGGCTCCTCGTAGTCGTCGGGGGAATCGAAGTTCGTGGCGTCCACGGCGTCCCGGGACATCGAGGGGCCGCCCAGGGACTTGACCTCGGCCACGGGCACGTAGGTGCCGGAGCCGACCGGGTCCTCCTTCTCGAAGGTGGTCTTCTTCCCGATCTTCGCGCCGGTGGCTGCCATGAGGGTCTCCTTCGGCTACGCGAGCCGGAACGCCCCGACCGTGAGGTCGGCCTCGCTGGAGTAGGTGGCGACCGCGCGCCCGCTGGCGTCGTTGAAGGACGCGGGGTCGAGCGGCCCGATCCAACGCTCGCCGAGGGCCGGGACCTGGACCGCGAGGTCGGTCTTGGCCGCCCCCTGGGGGATGGCCCCTGCGGGGATCTGCGAGGCCACAGTCACCGTCCTCGCGAGCGTGGCATGGGCGTTCTTCACCACGAGGAACTCCCGGCCCGCGTTGGCGAAGGCGTCGCCGCCCGCGGCCGCCGCCGACAGCGCGGGATTGAGCCCCGTCCGCGCGATGGCCTGCACCGTCAGGACCGCCATGGTGAACCTCCGGGTTGGCCTACACCCGGAGTGTGGAGGGGCGGGAGGCTCGATCAACTCCCGGG
>CAZWGT010000028.1:0-19285 GCA_964633345.1 uncultured Planctomycetota bacterium | reverse complement strand
CCTCCAGACCGCCGAGCCCGGCTCCTCCTCCCGCATCCGCCGCCTCTCGGGCGACCCGTCCATCCGCGAGCGGCTGGCCGAGCTCGGCCTCACGCCGGGGCAGACCGTTCGCCTGCTCCGCCGCGCCCCCCTCGGGGACCCCCTCGAGGTGCTCGTCCGCGGCTACCGGCTGGCCGTGCGGAAGGACGAGGCCGCCGCCATCGAGGTGGAGACGGCCGGGTGACGGACTGCCACGAGGACGGGAAGCCGGTCGCCCCCGGGCTGCGGCGCGTCGCCCTGGCGGGCAACCCCAACGTGGGGAAGTCCTCCCTCTTCAACCGGCTGACGGGCCTCCACCAGAAGGTCACCAACTACCCCGGCGTCACCGTCGAGCGGAAGATCGGGCGCTGCGAGACCCCGGCGGGGCCGGTCGAGATCGTGGACCTCCCGGGCTCCTACAGCCTCGCCCCCCACACCCTCGACGAGGTCGTCGTGCGGGACGAGATCCGCGGCCGCGCCGGGGCCCCCGCGCCCGACCTCCTCGTCATCGTGCTCGACGCCTCCAACCCCGCGCGCAACCTCTTCCTCGCGCTGCAGCTCCTCGAGACCGGCATCCCCGCGATCGTGGCGCTGAACTGCGTGGACGCGGCCGCCGCCGAGGGGATCACCGTGGACCACCGGGCCCTCTCCCGCCTCCTCGGCGTCCCCGTCGTCCCGACCGTGGGACGCACGGGCGAGGGGATCGAGGACCTCCGGGCCGCCATCGCGGAGGGGGGTCGCGTCGGCACGGCCCCCTCCCCCACCTGGCGCCCCGAGGTGGAGGCCGCCGCGGCGATGCTCGCCTCCCCCCTCGCCGCCCACTTCGGCGACCGGGAGACGGCGCGCGCCCGCCTGCCCGCCGTCCTCGGCTCCGAGGCGCTGTTCGAGGAGATGGCGGCCGCCCTCCCGCCCGACCTCGCGGAGCGGGCCCGGAAGGAGCGCGCCTCCATCCCCGCCCGCGGGACCGACGCCGCCACCGCCACCGCCGAGGCGCGCTACGCGCTCGTGGACGGCATCGTGGCCGAGTGCGTGAAGGCCCCCCTCGCGCTCCTCTCCTGGCGCGAGCGCCTCGACCGCGTCTTCACCCACCGCGTCTCGGGGACCATCATCCTGGCGGCCGTCTTCACCCTCCTGTTCGTCGCGGTGTTCTCCTGGGCCGCGCCCCTGATGGACGGGGTGGACGCCGCCTTCGCCTGGTTCGGGGGGGTGCTCGCCTCCGCCGCGGGACCGGGGCTCCTCGGCGAATTCCTCGCGGACGGGCTCGTGACCGGCTTCGCGGGCGTCCTGCTCTTCGTCCCCCAGATCGCGGTGATGTTCCTCCTCATCGAGATCCTCGACGACTCCGGATACCTCGCCCGGGCCGCCTTCCTCCTCGACCGGCTCATGGGGAAGGCGGGGCTGCCGGGCCGCGCCTTCCTCCCCCTCGTCTCCTCCTTCGCCTGCGCCATCCCCGGGATCATGGCGACGCGGACCATCAAGGACCCCCGGGACCGCATGGCCACCATGTTCGCGGCCCCCTTCATGTCCTGTTCGGCGCGGCTTCCCGTGTACGCCGTCGTCATCGGGGCCCTCTTCCCGGCGGGGGCGGTGCTCGGCTTCCTCCCGACCGGGGCAGCGGTCATGATCGCGATGTACCTGATCGGCATCGCCGCCGGCCTCATGACCGCGGGCATCCTCCGCCGCACGATCTTCCGGGGGGGGCGATCCCCCCTCCTGCTCGAGCTGCCCGGCTACCGCTGGCCGGCGCCCCGATCCGTCGCCCTCGAGGTGGGCCGGCGCACCTGGCTCTTCGTCTCCCGCGCCGGCCCCGTCATCGTCGTGCTGGCCGTCGTCCTGTGGGGGCTGGCGGCCTTCCCCCGGGAGGTCGCCTGGAGCCGCGACTACGACGCGATGGAGGCGGCCGCCGCCACCCCCGCGGAGAAGGCAGCCGTGGACCGCCTCCGGAAGGGCGAGCGCATCGAGAAGTCCTGGGCCGGGCGCCTCGGCCACCTCATGGAGCCCGTCATCCGCCCCCTCGGCTTCGACTGGAAGATCGGCATCGGACTCGTCGCCTCCTTCGCCGCGCGGGAGGTCTTCGTCTCGACCATGGGCATCGTCTACGCCGCCGGGAGCGACGAGGAGAACACCGGCGTCCGCGACGCGATGAAGGCCGACCGCGACCCCGCCACCGGGAAGCCGGTCTTCCGCCCCCTCGTCGGCCTCTCCCTCCTCGTCTTCTTCGTGCTGGCCATGCAGTGCATGTCCACGCTCGCCGTGGTCCGCCGCGAGACGGGCTCGTGGAAGTGGCCCCTCCTCATGCTCGCGTGGATGACGGGGCTGGCGTGGACGGCCTCCTTCGCCGTCTTCCAGGTCGGGAGCGCCCTGGGGTACTGATCCCCGTCCCCGCGGGGCCGTAGAGTCTCCCCGTGATCCGCTCCTACTTCCTCGCGGCCGACGGGACCCTGCTCAAGAACCTCGATCCCCTCGCCATGAAGCAGGCGCTGGAGAGCAAGAAGGGGGTCCTGTGGGTGGACCTCGAGGCCCCCTCCCCCGAGGAGACCGCCTACCTCGGCCCCCTGGTCTTCGACTTCCACCCCCTGGCCATCGAGGACTGCCTCCACGCCCTGTCCCGGCCCAAGGTGGACGACTACGACGACTACTTCTACATGGTGTTCCACGCGTGGAAGAAGGACGGGGACCGGGTCTGCACCGAGGAGGTGGACTTCTTCCTCGGGAAGAACTACGTCGTCTCCCACCACATGGAGCCGCGGGCGAGCCGAAGCGCCCTGGCCGACAAGGTGGAGAAGGACCCGAAGCTCGTCCTCGGGCACGGGGCGGACATGCTGCTGCACCAGATCCTCGACCTCATGGTGGACAAGTACACCATCGTCGTGGACTCCCTGGACGAGCGGGTGGACGAGCTGGAGATGGAGATCCTCGAGAACGCCACGGACGACACGCTCCGGAAGATCCTGAACCTCAAGAAGGACCTCCAGGACCTGTTCCGCATGATCCGCCACCAGCGGGACGTGATGAGCAGCCTCTGCCGGGAGGGCCACCCGAACATCGCCAAGAAGGCGCGCACCTTCCTGCGCGACGTCTACGACCACGTGGTGAGGGTCCACGACACGGTCGAAGGCCTCCGGGACGAGGTGGCCGGGGCGCGGGACGCCTACCTGGCCATCGTCTCCAACCGGACCAACTCCGTGATGAAAGGCCTCTCCCTCGTGGCCACCCTCATCCTCCCCCTCACCTTCGTGACCGGGATCTACGGGATGAACTTCACCCACATGCCGCTCGTCCACGAGGAGACGGGGTTCTGGGTCACCTGCGCCACGATGGCCGTCCTCGGCGGGGTCATGTTCTTCTGGTTCCGCGCGAAGAAGTGGGTCTGAGGAAAGCCGGCCTCCTACAATCCCGCCATGGCCCGCGCCGAGACGATCCGACCCCTCGCCGCCCGCATCCGCGCCGCGGGGGGGCTGCGCCTCGAGGAGGAGGCGCCCGGCTCCGGCCTGCTCTCCTGGAAGACCCGCCTCGGCCGCTGGCCCTTCGAGCTCCAGGTGGACCGGTTCGCCCTGGAGATCCGCTGCTACCTCGCCGACGAGCTGTTCTGCACGGGCCGGATCCCCGAGGACGAGATCGACGCGCTCATGGGGCCGGCGGGCGCGGGGGACCCGGGGGCGCCGCTCGCGGAGCTGGCCGCCTACGTGGACGGCGAGGTGCGCGGGGACACGCGGCGGTTCATGATCCCCCCCCACGCCGAGCGCCACCCCGACCGCCGGGCGGATCCCCGGATGGAGAAGGTGACCGCGCAGAAGCCGGTCCGGGGGATCGACCTGCCGTCCTAGCCGGCGTCCGCGCGGGACTCCGGCCCCTCCTGCCGCAGCGCCGAGGCGAACTGGATGTCGTAGAGGCGCCGGTAGTGGCCGTGGGGGATCTGCAGCAGCTCCTGGTGGGTCCCCTGCTCGACAATGGTGCCCCCGTCGAGGACGAGGATCCGGTCCACCCCCTGGATCGTGGAGAGGCGGTGGGCGATGACGAAGGTGGTGCGGTCCTTCATGAGGTTGTAGAGGGCCTCCTGCACGCGCTGCTCCGAGCGGGAGTCGAGGGCCGACGTCGCCTCGTCGAGGAGCAGGATGGGCGGGTCCTTGAGGATGGCCCGGGCGATGGTGACGCGCTGCCTCTGGCCCCCGGACAGGCGCCCGCCCCGCTCCCCCACCACGGTGTCGTACCCGTGCTCCTGCCGGAGGATCTCCTCGTGGACGGAGGCCGCGCGCGCGGCCGCCTCGACCTCGGTCCGGGCGGCGCCGGGCTTCCCGTAGAGGAGGTTCTCGGCGATGGTCGCGTTGAAGAGGAAGGGCTCCTGGGTGACGACGGCGATCTGGGCGAGCAGCGAGTCCCTGCTGAAGTCCCGCAGATCCATGCCGTCGATGGTGATCCGGCCCTTCTGGGGATCGTAGAAGCGGGCCGCGAGGTCGAGGATCGTGGACTTCCCCGCCCCCGTCGCGCCGACGAGGGCCACGGACGAGCCCACGGGGACGCGGAAGGAGATGTCGCGGACCACCCACGGACCGTCGTCGAGGTAGCGGAAGCTGACGTTCTCGAAGGCGATCTCCTGGCGCGGCCGGACCAGGGCCCTCGCCGACGGACGGTCCGCCATCGCGTCCGGGGTGTCCATGATCTCGAAGATGCGCTCCGTCCCGGCGAGGGACTCCTGCATCTTGTTGTAGTTCCCCGTGAGGCTCTTGGAGGAGCGGTACATCCTCGCGATGACGGCGCCGAAGGCGACGACGTCGCCGAGGCTCACCTGGCGCTCGAGGACGAGGTACCCCCCGAGGCCGGTGATGGCGATGGTCGAGAGGTTGCTGAAGAACTCCAGGAACTCCTTCCCCGTCACCTGGGCGCGGGCCACCTTCATCGCCTCGACGAGGAAGTTCTCCGAGACGGTGCGGATGCGGCGGGCCTCGTGGTCCTCCATGCGGAAGGCCTTGACCACGCGGATCCCGGCCAGCATCTGGTTGATGGTGTGGGTGACGTCGGCCTTCTTCACCTGGCGCCGCCGGGCGTACTTCTTGATCGACCGCCCGAAGTAGGAGATGGGGACGAGGATGACCGGCATCCCGACGAAGATCACGAGCGCCAGGCGCCAGTTGATGATGAACGCCGTGGTGATGCAGGAGAGGATGATGATCGGGTCGGAGATGATGTCCCCGAACAGCATCTCGAGGCCGCGGTTGGTCTCGGACACGTCGTTCCCGATGCGGGAGAGGAGGTCACCGACCCTCTGGCGCGAGTGGAACGACATGGGCAGGTGGGCGAGCTTCTCGCACAGCGCGCAGCGGATCTCGACGATGAGGCGGTTCTGGATCAGCTTGCCCAGGTACTCCTTGATCCAGTTCGCGGCGAACATCCCGATGGACACGAAACCCAGCGTCCAGCAGATCCCCTGGAGCCGGACGTAGGCGTCCCCCTCCTCGCTGACGAGGACCTCGTCGGTCACCACCTTGGCCTGGTAGCCCATGATCCCGGCCCCGGCCGCGTAGAGGGACGCGGTGACGAAGATCGCCACGACGTGGGGCAGGAAGGGCCGCGCATGGGCCAGGAGCCGCGGGAGCTCCGTGTCCTCGCGGATCTTGCGGATGACGGGCTTGCCGAGGGGGATGAGGAGGAGGACGGCGAACAGGCCCGCGGAGAGGTGCCACCACTGCAGGCCGCGGAAGGACTCCAGGATCCTCTTCTCCTCCCGCTCGACGATGATCCCGCCGTTGATGGCGTCCACGGGGGAGAAGGAGCCCACCACCTGGTCCTTGGCGAAGCCCTCGTACACCTGGGCCCCGCCGTTCTGGACCTTGATGCGCTGGGTGGCCGCGGAGGAGAGGGAGCGCCGGGCGTCCATGGCGCGGCGGCGGATCTTCTCCGGGTACCCGGGGATCGCGGCCACCACGGTGCCGGAGGCGTCGGTCACGTACAGCCGGTCCCCCCAGCGATCCGTCTCGAGGCCGACCTGGGCCAGGGCGGCGGAGATGGCGGCCATGGGGACGTAGCCGCGCACGAGAATCTTCTCGGCATCCAGCCGCACGGGGCGGGGCCGGCCCTCCTCGGGGACGAAGAGGTCCACCACCCGCTCCGGGACGTCCTTGAGGATGCCGACGACGAGCTGGGGCCCGCTGGCCTTGCCGAGGGAGGAGGTCCACGACACCATCACGGGCGGGGCGTCGGGGGGGATGCGGAGGACGAGGTCGCACCGCCCCTCCCCCCCCACCTCCACGGTGTACGGCATCGTCGTGTACTCCACCGCGTCGGAGACGCGCAGGGCCTTCGCGGCGAGGGGTTCGAGGGCCATGCCCGTCCGGCGGTCCACGAGGACCTGCAGGTCCACGGGGAGGGAGCCCTCGGCGGGCGGGTCGAGGAGGCGCGCCTTGACCTCCAGGGTGGCCTTCCCCTGGCCGGTGAAGGAGAGCTCCCTGCGGTACTCCTGGTCCCCGCGCAGCAGGGACTCCGGCCCCTCGCGGGTCTGGCTGGTCTCGGAGGAGAAGGTGTGGACCCAGAAGCGGTGGACGACCTCCTTCCGGTTGACCTCCTCCCTCTCGACCACCTCCTGGAGGGCGGGGTCGGTCCGGCCCTCGCCGGTCAGGACCTGGTCGAAGCCGGGAGGGGGGGGAAGGCCCGGGCTCCAGGCCTCCAGGGCCTTCTTGAGGTCGAGGACCTTCTTCCTGACCGCGTTGACCGCCGCCTTGTGGACCATGCCGGTCGTGCGCCGGGCCTCCGCCATCGCGTCCACGCGGCCCCTGTGCTGCAGGTAGATGAGGGCGAAGGTGGTGACCGCCATCGCCATCGTCGCCCAGATACGGAAGTCCCGCCGCTTCTCCCCGCTCACGGGCGGACCCCGGGCCGGGCGGGGGCCGCGACCGGCTCCCCGCGCAGCATGCGCCCGTAGACGGACCGTGAACCCTCGACCATGGCCTTCACGCTGAATCCTTCACGGACGCGGACCCGTCCCGCGTCCCCGAGGCGCCGCCTCAGGGAGCCGTCCCGCAGAACCCGTGCCACGGCCGTGGCCAGGGCGGGGGGATCCCGGGGGGGGACGAGCAGGCCCGTCTCCCCGTCCGCCACCGCCTCCACGAGCCCTCCCACGGCGCTGGCCACGACCGGGACCCCGACGGCCTGGGCGTCCAGCGCGCTCGTGCAGAGCCCCTCGAGGATCGAACACATCACGAACACGTCCAGGGAGGCCAGCACCTCAGGTACATCGTCCCGGAAGCCGGTGAAGTGAACGCGCTTCCCGGCCTCGCCGAGGTCCCGGGCCGCCCCCTCGACCCTCGCCCGGTGCTCCCCGTCCCCGATGAAGACCACGTGGGCGTCCGGGACCGATTCGAGGATCTGGGGCACCGACGCGACGAGGACCTCCTGGGCCTTGTGCCACCCGAAGGCGGCGACGTCCCCCACCAGCGGGGTGCCGGGGGGCAGGCCGAGGACGTCGCGCAGGTCCTTCCGCTTCGCCGCGTCGAGGCGCGCGGTGTCCACGCCGCTCGGCACGACCTCGATGCGATCCGCGGGGATCCCGTCCTTCACGAGGACGTCGCGGACGGCGCGGCTGATGGCGACGTAGCGGTCCCCCAGCAGGCGGTACTTGAACCACGAGGTGCGGAGGAAGTTCCTGTAGATGGAGAAGTCCACGCGGCGCGACACCGCCGTGAGCGGCGCGCCGCGGCCGACGCGGGCGAGGCAGCCCAGCGCGTGGGCGTGGCTCGTGTGCATGTGGCACACGTCGGGCCTCCGCTCCCGGTAGAGCCGGCGGATCCGGAGCACCGCGCCGAGGTCCCACTCCCCGCCCATGCGGACCTCGTGGACGACGAGGCCCGCCGCCCGCGCCCGTTCCGCCAGCGGCGAGCCGGGCTGGGCGACGACCTCCGACTCCTCGCCGAGGTCGCGCAGGCCCGTCGCCAGCCAGAGGGTCTGCTGCTCCCCGCCCCGCCAGGTCCGCTCGGTGTTGACGTGGAGGATCTTCACCGCGTCCCCCGAAGCGCCAGCAGCGGCACCCGCCACGCCGCCTCCAGCGCGATCCCCGGGCTCATCTTCGACCTCCCGGCGCGCCGCTCGGTGAACACGATGGGCACCTCGGCCACGCGCATCCCGGCCCGGACGGCGCGGAGCGTCATCTCCACCTGGAACGAGTAGCCGCGGGACGCGGCGGTCGCGGCGCCGGCGGATTCCAGAGCCCGCCGCGTCCACCCCTTGAACCCCCCGGTGAGGTCCCGCTGGGGAAGGCGCAGCAGGACCCGCGCGTAGAAGGAGCCCCACCGCGACAGCATCCGCCGTCCGAATCCCCACCCGGCGGTGCCGCCCCCCGGCGCGTACCGGGAGCCGAGGGCGAGGTCGGCGGTCCCGGCCTCCAGCGGGGCGCGCAGGCGCGGCAGGTCGGCGGGGTCGTGCGAGAGGTCGGCGTCCATCTGGAAGACGAGGTCGGCCCCGTCGGCCAGCGCGCGGGCGAACCCCTCGGCGTAGGCGCGCCCGAGGCCCTCCTTCCGCTCCCGGTGGAGGACGGCGACCCGGCCCGGCCGGGCGGAGGCGAGCGCGTCCGCCGCCGCGCCGGTCCCGTCCGGCGAGGCGTCGTCCACGACGAGCACGGAGAACTCCCCCGGCTGGGCCAGCACCGCGTTCACGATCTCCTCGAGGTTGTCCCTCTCGTTGTAGGTCGGCAGGACGACGACGGCCCTCAAGCGACGGCCTCGGCGTAGACGGCCCGGGTGGCCCGCGCCGTCGCGTCCCACGTGAGTTCGGCGGCCCGGGCGCGGCCCTTCGCGGCGAGGGAGCGGCGGAGCGCCGCGTCCCCGAGCAGGCGGGCGATCCCCTCCGCGACGGCGTCGGCGGAGAGGGGGTCGACCAGGAGCGCCGCGCCTCCGGCGGTCTCCGGCAGCGCCCCGGCGGTGGAGGCGAGCACGGGCGTGCCGCAGGCGAAGGCCTCGAGGACGGGCAGGCCGAACCCCTCGTCGAGGCTCGGGAAGACGAGCGCCGAGGCGCCCGCGTACAGCGCCGCGAGGTCCCCGTCCGCGACGTGGCCGAGGAACTGGGCCCGCGGTCCGAGGCCGAGGCGGTGGTAGGCGTCGAGGACCTCCTCCGACCCGTGCTTGCGCGGGCCGGCCAGCACGAGCGGCGGGGTGGAGGCGGGCAGCTTCGCCACGGCCTCGAGGATGCGCACGGCGTTCTTCCGCGCGGAGACCTGGCCGAGGAAGAGGAGGTACTCGCCGGGCACGCCGAGGCGGCGGCGGGATTCGGCGGCCGCCTCCGGGTCCACGTCCCCGAAGCCCGGCTCGACCCCCTCGGGCACGACGCGCACGCGGTCCTTCTCCACCGGGATGTGGGAGAGAAACCGGTCGCGGCTGTAGGAGGAGACGAAGAGCAGGAACCGCGCCCGGGCGGCGAGGTCGGCGTAGACCTTCCGCTTCTTCTCGCGGAACCCCTCCTCGGCGTACTCCGCGGAGTCGAGGCTGAAGACGTCGTGGACCGTGGCGACGAGGGGGACCTTCCCCAGGCGCGGGACGCGGGCGTCGGGCCCGTGGAAGACGTCCACGGAGCGGGCGAGGAACGGCGCGAGGCCGTCCTGGAAGAGACGCGTGGAGAAGTTGGGCTTGCGGACGCGGTGGAACCACTTCAGGCGGCGCAGGCGGGAGAGCCGGTAGCAGAGGGTGAACCGGTCGTCGGGGGCGGTCCGGCCGAGGGCCTCCACGAGGGAGAGCACGTACCGCGAGATGCCCGTGCGCTCCTTCTTCGCGAGCGCCGAGGCGTCGATGCCGACGCGGAGGGGGTGTCCGGCCATGGGGATCGCCGGATTGTCCCAGAACGGGCGGCTCCGGCAGGCACGGTTACGATGGCCCGTCATGCGAGGCGCGCTGCTGGCCGGGGGAGGGATCGCCGCGCTCGGCGCGGCGGCGGCGGCATTCTCGATCACCTCCGTCAACGGCAAGCCGTGGCGGTGGCCGTCCTGGACCGCGACGATCCACACCGATCCGGACATGCCCGCGAACCGGGCGCTCGCGATCAAGAAGGCGGCGGCCACCTGGACCTCGGTGGACGGGGCGTCGTTCCGGTTCGTCTACGGCGGGGATTCCCCCTCGGCCGACCTGACCGATCTCGACAACGGGAACAGCGACGTCTACTTCGCCCCGCTCAACCCCTTCGTCTACGCGGTGACGGTGACCCTGGCGGGCGGGTCCGACATCCGGGAGCAGGACGTCGTCTTCAACTCGACCCTCGACTGGAGCACGACCGGGCTCCCCGCGGACGGCGCCGACGTGGAGTCCGTGGCGCTGCACGAGCTGGGCCACGTGCTGGGCCTCGGCCACGAGGACGTCCTCCCCTCGGTCATGCGATCCTCCGGCGACGCCTCCGTCCCGCGGCGCTCCCTCTCCCCCGACGACGAGGCCGGGGTCCGCTACCTCTACCCCTCGCCCGGCGGCGGGCCCGGGGGCGAGGACCACCCCGACGTGGAGGCGGAGTCCCTGGCCGTCCTCTCGGGTACGCCGGGCCCCGGGGCGCAGGTGGTCCTCCGCGCGCGGTTCGCCAACCGCAGCGACTTCCCCTGCGGGTCCTTTCCCGCCGCCGTGACGCTCTCGACGACGCGGCCGGTGTCGGGGCGCGACGAGGTCCTGAAGACCGTGGAGGTCGCCGTCCTCTTCGGGGGGGAGTCCCGGTCGATGGACGTCTCCGTGCAGCTCCCGGCGGACCTGCCGCCGGGGACCTGGCGCCTCGGCCTGCTGGCCGACCCGGCGAACTCCCTCGGGGACGCGGCGCCCGGCAACAACGTCGTCGCGGGCGATCCCTTCGAGGTCGTGCGCGCCCCGGGGTCCATCGTCCTCGGGCGGCCCGTGGACGCCCCCCTCGGCGCCTTCGGGACGGACGGCGTGGACGTCTGGATCGGCGCGGGCACGCGGGTCGTCCTCCGGGGGCGCGGGATCCGCGGCGTCCGCCCGGCGCTGCGCCTCCTCGCCCCGGGTTCGGAGGAGGTCCTCGCCGGGGACGAGGGAGGCGCGTCGGCCTCCCTCCGCTGGACCGCCCCCGCGGACGGGACCTACCGGGTCGAAGTCGCGAACACCGGCGACGCGGTGGGCCGCGTGCGGATCGCCACCTCGGGGAGCTGGTCGGCCCGCGCCGTCGAGGTGGAGGCGCCGGGCGCGCTCCCGTTCCCCGGCTACGAGGGGGGCGCGGCGATCCTCGAGGCGCGGGGCTCCGCCCCGGTTCCCCCGTTGTCGTGCCGCCCGCCGGCGGGGCCGGACTTCGCCACGCCGATCACCGTCCGCGGAGATCGCGCGCGCCTCGGCCCTCTCGTCCTCGACGGGACCGGCCCCCACGCGCTCCTCCTCGCGGGCGAGGGGCCGGCGACCTGCTCCGTGCGCTCCCGAACCGTCCGGCGCGGGGAGACGCTGGTCCGCTGACGGGGGCCGCCCGGGACAACGGGCCGCCCCGCCGAGCGACCGATATACTCCGCGGGGCCGCGACGCTCCCCACCGGAGGATTCCCCCTGGGCGCATCCAAGAAGCCGACCTGGCGGAGGCTGTTCGCCTACGCCTTCGCCGCGGCGGTGCTCGCGCTCGCGGACCCGAAGGCGCTCTCGTGGCAGCCCTGGAACCTCGTCGGCGGGGCGTTCCTCTGCCTCTTCGGCGCCTTCTGGCGGATCTGGGGCTGCGGACACCTGCGGAAGAACCAGGCGGTCATCTCCTCCGGCCCCTACGCCCACGTCCGCAACCCGCTCTACCTCGGCACGCTGCTGAACCTTTTCGGGTTCCTGCTCGCGGCGGGCCATCCGATCGTCGTCTACGGCCTGCTGCCCTTCGCGCTGATCGTGTTCGCGGCCTACTACGTGCCGAAGAAGGAGAAGGTCGAGTCGGAGCGGATGCGCAAGCGCTTCGGGGCGGAGTTCGACGCGTACCACGCGGCGGTGCCGGGCTACCTGCCGCGGCTCACGCCGTGGTCGGGGGCGAAGAAGGACGGGATGTCGTGGCCGCTCGTGGCCGAGAACAGCGAGTGGGAGACGTTCTGCCTGATCCTCGGCGGCCTCGGCGTGCTCGTGGCGCGCTACCTCGGCGTCATCCCCCCCTACTTCGGTCTCGCGGGCTGAGGCCCGTGCCGGGATCCGCGCTCCGGCGGGAGGACCTGGCGCGATCGACGGGCAACCTCGCCAAGCGCCGCTGGTACCGGCCCGTCGTCCTCCTCCTCGACGTCCCCGGCGGGAAGGCGGTGGTGAAGGATTTCCTCCCCTGCCCGTGGATCTGGCGGGCCACCTACGGGCGCTACCTCCTCTGGCGGGAGTGCGCGGCGTACGGGCGGCTCGAAGGGGTCGAGGGGATCCCGCGGTACCTCGGGCGCGTGGACCGCTGGGCCTTCGCGATCGAGTGGGTGCCGGGGAGGGACCTCGGCAAGTGTCCCAAGGGATCGCTCGGCATCGAGACCTTCCGTCGCCTCGCGGCCACCGTCGAGGCGATGCACGCGCGCGGCGTCGTCCATCTCGACCTCCGGCAGAGGCGCAACGTGCTGGTGGACGACGCGGGCGTCCCGCGGGTGATCGACTTCTCCTCGGGGTTCACGCTCCGCCCCGGCGGTTGGCTGCTCCGGCGCCTGGCGCCCATCGACCGCAGCGGCGTCCTCAAGTACCAGCGGCGGTTCCTGCCGGATTCGCTCACCGACGAGGAGCGGACGAGACTGGAGCGCCTCGAGTCGTGGCGGCGGTTCTGGCCGTTCTCGTAGACGCTACGCCGTCGCCGGCCGCTCGCCCTTGCCGAGGAGCCACGCGTAGATCGCCTCGACGCGCTCCGCCTGGGCGGGGAGGGCGAAACGGGACTTCGCCGAGTCCCGCGCGGCCCTCGAGAGGTTCTTCCGGAGGCCCTCGTCCTTGGCCATGCCGATGAGAGCCTCGGCGAAGCCCTCGGGCGTCTCCTCGACGATGAAGCCGGTCTCGCCGTCGATCACGATCTCCGGGAGCATGCCGCGCTTCGTGGCGACCACGGGCACGCCCACCGCCAGCACCTCGCGCACCGCGCGGCAGGATCCGTCGCTGCCGGGCACGAGGAAGACCTTGGCGTTCATGCACCGCAGCGTGTCCACGTACTCCGCCCCGCGGCGGTACCCCGTGAAGATGACCTTCCCCGCGAGCTCCTTGCGGGCGGCGGGCTTGACGGCGACCTCCTCCATCCAGGTCCCGCGGCCGACGAGGAGGATCTTCAGCTCCGGCACCTCCGCCGCGACCCGCGTGATCGCCTCGAAGAACACCTCGAACTTGCGGTGGCGCTGCATCCGCGCCACCACCCCCACGACGAAGTCGTCCTTCGACAGGCCGTACTCCGAGGCGATGCGGGGGAGCCCCGACTTCGCCGAGAACCGCTCGAGGTCCACCGCCCCCTCGACGAAGAACACCTTCTCCGGCGGGATGCCCGCCTTCTCCGGAAGGGCGGCCGCCACCGCGCGCGACACGCAGAGCACCGCGTCGCAGGCGGGGCCGAGGAGGTACTTCATGTCCTTGTCGATCTTCGGCACCTCCCCGTCGTAGAGCGACCGCACGACCTTCGGCCTCTCCTTCAGGCCGCGGGAGGCGGCGAAGGCGATGCGGTGGTCGTTGGCGAGGTGGCAGTGGAGGATCTCCGGCTTCGCCTTCTCGAGCATCGCGCGCAGCGGCTTGCGGTCGAGGGGATCGAAGAACGGGTTGCGGTGCTTCCCGAGGCGCAGCCCGAGGAGCGTCTTCATGTCCCGGACCGCCAGCGCCCCCTCGATCTCGTTCTCCAGGCCGCCGACGGCCTGCCCGCAGGCGAAGGAGACGGCGTGGCCGCGGTCGCGGAGCGAGGCCGCGAGGTTCACCGCCGGCTCCGCGGGACCGGTCCACTTCCAGTTGGCGAAGACGTGGAACACTCTCACGGGGACATTCTCATTCGATGGGCGCGCGGACGACCACGATCTTCCGCGCGCAGGCCGCGGCGACCTCGCGGGCGGCCTCCTTCCGCTCCTCCCAGGCGCCGGCCACCTCGGCGGCGTAGGCGCGGTAGAAGCGCAGGCGATCGGCCCGGGTGAAGTACGTCCCGACGCTCGCGGCGAGCTGGGCGAGGTTCTTCCGGCGACGGCGCGCCGGCACCGGCCCCGGGCCGAAGTCCACCCGGTCGTAGTCCACGAGGCAGAAGGAGTCCCGCCCGTGCTTCGGCCGGACGAAGACGTTCACCGCCTTGAGATCCCCGTGGTAGACCCCGCGGGCGTGGAGGGCGCCGACGAAGCGGCCGAAGCGCGCCGCCTCCTCCTTCTTCCCGCGGAGCGGCCCCCCCCCGCCCCACAGGCGCAGGGACCGGAGGTCGAACCGCTCCCCGCCCGCGGAGACGTCCTCCATCACGAGGAACGACTCGCGGCGCAGCGGCCACCCCCCGCGCACGGCGCAGGCGCGCGGCTCGGCGCAGTCGACGTCCCGGTGCCAGAGGCCGTTGCCCGAGGCCCAGGCCTGCATCCCGCGCGGACGGCGGAGCGCGTTCTTCAGGAGGTCCGCGGCGCCGCGGACCTTCGTCTCCTTCACGATCAGCCGGACGCGGCCCCCGGGGCCGTCCACCTCGACACGGGTCACCGTGGACCGGCCGCCGCGCTTCAGCACGTCCTTCGGGGAGCGGTGGGCGTCGAGGGCGGCGAGGAACGGCTCCGCCCCCCACGCGCGGAGGTGGACGAGGCGGAGGTCCCCCCGCCGCGCCACGCCGAACCGGCCCGTGGGGCCGAACAGCTTCGAGGCGCTGCAGCGGCTCGCCAGCCGCCGCGCCTCCATCGCCGCCAGCCGGGGCTCCGGGGCCTCCGCCCCCCCGCCGTAGGCCGCGCGGACGATCCCCCGCTCCTCCGCCGTCGTGGCGGTGAGGAGGGAGTGCAGCAGCGTGGCGAGGTCTCCCTCCCGGTCCGGGGTCCCCCGGCTCACCGTGTGGAGGTCGATGAGGCGCATGTCGGGCGGCTCCCCCTCCCTCGCGAGGAGGAGGTTCCCCCCGTGGAGGTCGGGGTGGCGGAAGCCGGCGTCGTGGAGTTTCCGGAGCACCCGCCCGAGGCGCTCGAGCAGGTCGCGCCGCGCGGCCGCCTGCCCCGGGGTCCACGGCCCCTCCCTCCCCCACCGCCGGTGCATCCACGGGACGAGCTCCATCGCGTCGGGGAACTCCCGCACGACGCAGGCGGCGCGGGCCAGCAGGCCCGAGGTCCGGACCTCCGTGAACCCGAGGACCTCGGCGGCCGGGATCCCCGCCTCGCGCAGCCCGCGGGACGCCTCCCACTCCGCCTTCGCGCGGCTCGGGACGAACAGGTACTTGGTCGCCGCGGCGAGGGGGGAGACCCGGAAGAGCTTGAGGTAGGCGGCCTCCCCCCCGGGCGCGGGGACGCGCCAGACGGTGCGGACGGCGTTCTCCTTGACCACGCGCGCGCCGGGCCGGCCGCCGACGGAGGAGGGATCGGCGTCGAGGAGGCCCCGGACCCAGGGCTCATCCATCGCGGTTCTCGATCTCCCGGAGCTTGGCGTACTTGAGGAACACGTAGTAGGCGCCCGTGGTCGCGACGACGAGGCCCGGCAGGCCGTCGAGGAACCCCGCCTTCAGCACGTACATCCGCAGGAACTTCCACGCCGGCCGGAGCGCCATCCTTGCGAAGGAGGCCCGCTCCCCCCGCGCCCGCTTCTCCTTCGCCGCGATGTCGGTGAAGAAGTCGATCTGCCGGAGGTGGTCGGAGATGGAGCGGTAGGAGTAGTGGTGGAGGTCGCCGGGGAGGCGGGCGGTGCGGCCCTGCACCTCGACGTGGTCGTGGGGGTTGCGCCCCCCCCACCGCGCCCTGCGCCGGTCGAAGAGGCGGGTCTTGCGGTCGGGGTACCAGCCGCCGTGGCGGATGGGTCGGCCGACGTGGAAGGTCAGCCGGGCGAACTCGTAGGCGTCCGCGGGGGCGGGGTCCTCGAGGGCCCCCCGGACGGAGGCGGCCAGCTCGGGCGAGAGCCGCTCGTCGGCGTCGATGCACAGCACCCAGTCGTGCTTCGCCTGGTCCACGGCGAAGTTCTTCTGCTCGATGTGCCCGGGGAAGTCCCTCTCGATCACCCGCGCGCCGGCGGCCGCGGCGATCTCCCGGGTGCGGTCGGTGGAGCGGCTGTCCACGACCACGATCTCCTCCGCCCAGGCCACGGATGCCAGGCAGTCGGGGAGGTTCCCCTCCTCGTTCCTCGTGATGATGCAGGCGGTGACGGGGCGGCGGCTCATGGAGGGCCCATCGTAATCTCACGCACCGCCGAGCCTCCACCCCAGCCGGTGGCGGGCGAGGTGGGCGCGGTGCTTCCGCCGCCAGCGGGCGCTCTCCTCGTCCGTCGGGCGGTCCGCCCCGAGGTAGGCGCGCACCAGGCGCCGGCGTTCGCACCGCGAGACGGGGACCCCCGTCCGGACGGTCAGCTTGACGAGGGACCGGTCGAGGCGCCGGACCTGCATGGCCCTCTGCTCCCGCGTGAGCCCCCCGGGGAGGAACCGCGCGCCGTCGAGGTCGAGGACGAGGGCCTTTCCGCCGCCGCGGCCGACGAGGAGGTTCTTCTGGTGGAGGTCGGCATGGAGGACCCCCGCGTCGTGGAGGAGGCGCACCGCGCGCCCGGCGGACTCCAGCGCGGCGCGCCGGGCGGGGTCCCCGGGGGGGAGGCGGCGGAGGGCCTCGCCGAGGTCCTCGACGTCCTCGACCTCGCGGGTGAGGAACCAGCCCCGGGCCGCGCCCCCCCCGACGGACTGGACGACGACGCCGAGGGGCTCCGGGACCGGCGCCCCCCGGGCGAGGAGTTCGGCCGACAGGCGCAGTTCGTGGAGGAACCGGCCCGACCCGGGGAAGAGGTCCCCGGCGAGCCCGCGGAGCACGCCGCCGCGGAGGTAGCGCCGGGCCACCACGCGCAGGCCGAGGCCCGGGACGGGGAAGGAGACGGGGGCCCCGCGCCCGCGGAAGGTCCGCGCCTCCGCCCCCGCGGCCGCGGCGGCGGCGTCGGGATCGGCGATCCCCGCCGCGCGGAGCGCGGCCGCCGCGTCGGAGCGCAGCACGAGGGTGGTCCTCCCCTCGGCCGCCACCTCGAATCCCGGGGGGACCGGTTCGGCCATGGGAACGCGGTCCGCGACCGCTATCTCCCCTCGACGGTCACCGTGACGGCGCACCGGAAGCCCAGGTCCTCGAACCGGGTCCCCGGCGCCGCGCGGTTGCGGAAGGCCACGTGCATCGGCGGTCCCCCGAGGAGGAACGACCAGCCGCGGACGGAGCGTTCGGTCCCGCTGGCCGGCCCCCGCGGGTCCTTCCCCGCGGCGGCGGCGTAGGCCCCCGCCGCGTACCAGTCGGAGCACCACTCCCAGGCGTTGCCCGCGAGATCGAGCGCCCCGCAGGCGCTCTGGCCCTTCAGGAACGAGGCGGCGGGGGCCAGCCCCTCGAAGCCGTCCTTGCCGCCCGGCCCGTTGCGCAGGGTCTCGTCGTCCTCCCCGCCCCACGGATAGGGGGAGCCCGTCGAGCCCCGGGCCGCCTTCTCCCACTCCGCCTCGGTGGGGAGGCGGCGTCGGGCCCACTTCGCGTAGGCCTCGGCCTCCCCGTGGGTGACCTTCACCATGGGATGGAGATCGGTGGAGCCGGCCGGCTGGACCGGGAGGGACCTCTTCGTGAACTCGCAGAAGCGCCGGTACTGGGCCACGGTGACCTCGTGGCGGTCGATGAGGAAGGGGGACAGGACGACGCTCCGCGCGGGCCTCTCGTCCTCCGGCCCGTCGGGCCGCCCGAGCATCACGGGCCCCCCGGGGACGAGGACCAGCTCGGCGCCGTCGTAGAGGGACCAGATGCGCCCCCCCGTGGAGACGATCCTCTCGGGGAACGCGATCCCCCGGGTCTCCGCGCCCGGGGGCCCCGGAAGGTCGGTGAAGAGGGGCGGCGCGGCGACGAAGGGGAGTTCGATCTCGACGGGGGCGGACTCGACGGCCTCCCTCTCCGGGCGCATCCGCATCCAGAGGATCCCCCCGGCGACGGCCAGGACCGCGACCACCGCCAGCGCGACGGGCCCGGCGTTGCTCCGCTTCGTGGGGCGCTGGACCGGGGCCGAGGCGAAGTCCGGGACCCGGTGGACCTCCTCCTTCGGCGGCGGCGGAGGCTCCTCGCCGGGCTTCAGGATCAGGGCCGGCGGGAAGGCCCCCCCGCGGACGGCGGCGGCGGCGGCGGCGGGATCGGGGAAGCGGTCCGCGGGGTGGGGCGCGAGGAGACGGCGGAGCACCGCCGCCAGCGCCGGATCGAGGTCGCGGTGGGCCTCGAGGGGGTCCCGGTAGGGGTACCCCTTGTGGGCCTCCCCGCAGGAGGCGCGGTAGCCGTCGGGGAAGTGGCGATCGCCGGTGGCGGCCTCGAACATCAGGCAGCCGAGGGCGAAGAGGTCGGACCGGGAGTCGGGCAGTTCCGTCCGGAGGAGCTCGGGCGAGCGGTACATCGCGACCTTCGGCTTCGAACCTCCCCCTCCGGCCATGGCCTTGGCGGTGTAGTCGCTGACGACCTTGCCGACGCCGAAGTCGGTGACGCGGACGGCGCCGTCGTCGGCGAGGAGGACCGCGGAGGGCCGGAGGTCCCCGTGGGAGACCCCCTTGGCCTGGGCGGCGCCGAGGGCGTCGGCCACGGCGGCGCCGATGCGCCGCACCTCGTCGGGAGGGAGCTGCTTCTCCGTCTTCAGGCGGTCGGCGAGGGTGGTCCCCCCGGCGACCTCCTGGACGAAGTAGGGCTGGCCGTCCTCGACCTCGAAGGCCTTCACCGCGACGATGCCCGCGGTCTCCTTGAGCCCCGCCTCCTTCGCCAGCAGCGCGGTCATCCGCTCCCGGGCGGAGTCCTCGCCGGCGAGGACGGCGGGGAGGAGCCGGAGGCAGACCTCGTCGTCGTTGGAGCGGTTGCGGGCGAGGTAGACCTTGTGGCCGGCCCAGACGCCGACGAGGGCCTTCACGTCGAACCGCTGGGAGACCTTCGGACGGGGCCCCATGTCGTGGACGTCGGAGGGCAGGAGGGTGGAGCAGTGGGTGCACCGCGACGCTCCCGCGGGCACCGGCTTGCTGCACTTCGGGCAGGCGGCCATGGTCCCCTCCTTCCTCGCACGCTAGGGTACCTCTCCCCCTCCCCGGCGGACCAGAACGCTAGGCGGGGGGCCCGGGGAATCGTCACCCTCGTGGCATCGTTCCGCCGCTCCGCGGCGGGGGTCGGGAGGCTCGCATGGCGGCCCGGCCCGCCGCGGGTATGCCCCCCCCTGGGGGGGAACCGCCCCCGGGGGTGGGGGGGGGGGGGG
>CAZWGT010000027.1:0-19388 GCA_964633345.1 uncultured Planctomycetota bacterium | reverse complement strand
CCGCGAGGAGCCGGCCCCGCGCCCCGGCGCCCCGGAGCCCGTCCTCCAGCCAGCGGCGCGCCTCGGCCACCCGCCCGCGCCGCAGCGCCGCCTGCGCCCGGTCGAGGGCCGCGTCGGGCCGGGGGCCCGCGGCCTGCACGGGGAGATCGGTCGCCGCGGCCGCCGCGAACAGGAGGAAGACACCCGCCAGGATCCCGAGGAGGGCGCGGAGCCGGTCCCGGTAGCGCCGCCGCACCCCCTCCTCCCGCACGAAGCGGGCGAGGAACTCCACCCGCTCGGCGATGGAGAAGTGGCGCCATCCCGTGAGTTCGCGGACGCCGCCCATGGTGGCGGCGATCCGCTCGAGGCTCCGCACGAAGGGGTGCTCCCCCGGCTCGGCGCGGCCCTCCGCCACCGCACGGAGGAAGGGGTGGCGCCCCGGGTCCCCGAGGACCGCGGCCGGGTCCTCCCCCTCCGGAAGGCCCACGGTCAGGAGCCCGTGCACGTCGGCCTGCTGCTCCAGCCGGCGGGAGACGAACCCGAAGAGGAGCCCGAAGTAGACCAGCATCCCCGCCAGCAGCGCGCCCGCGGCGAGGAGGGGGTCGGTCTCGAGGACGGCCGCCAGCGGGGCGGGGAGGAACCGCTCGAGGCCGAAGACGCCGAGGGAGTAGGCGATGGTGAAGACGAAGAAGAACGGCAGGTGGCGGTGGACGGCGTGGCCCGCCTCGTGGGCGAAGACGGCCTCGACCTCCTCGTCGTCCAGCCGGTCGAGGAGGGCGTCCGTGAAGACGACGCAGCGCAGCCGCCTCCCCACGCCCATCACCGCGGCGTTGGGCAGCGAGCCCGCGGTGTCCCACACGTAGAGCTCCCGGTACCCGAGGCCCACCCGGGCGGCGTAGGCCTCCAGCCGCCGCCGGAGGGGGCCCGGGGGCATGGGCTTCGCTCCGAGGATGGCCATGGCGATGACCGGGAAGACGGCGAGGATCCCGGCCAGGACGAGGAGGGCGAAGGCCCCGGCGAGGAAGTCCCAGCGGGCCGCCAGGTCCCCGAGGGATCGGAAGGGCTCCAGTTCCAGGGTCGCGAGCAGGGCCCCGAGGCCCGCGAGGCCGAGGAACAGGGCCACGGGCACGACCACGAGCGCCCCGAACCGGGCCCCCTGCAGGAGGGATCGCCCGAGGGAGAGGTGCTCGAAGCCCAGGCGAACCTCGGCGGGATGGGAGGCCGCACGCGCGAGGACGGAGAGCAGGAAGTAGGGGGCGATCCCCACGCCGAGGCCCGCGAGGTCCCCGACCCCGGCCGCTGCGTCGCGGGCGAGGGAGGCCCACCCGCCGGCCCACAGGATCGCCGCGTGGGAGGGCAGCACGAGGAGCCGGTGGAGGGCCGTCGCCCGCCGGAACCGCAGCAGGGCCGCGCGGGGATCGGCGCCCTCCGCCAGGGCCGCGGAGGCCAGGTGCCCCGACAGCCCCCGACCCGCCGCGTACCACGCCGCGAGGAAGGCGAGGACCCCCGGGACGGACAGGGGGGCGCCGTCGCCGCCCTGGAGGCAGAGCAGGGCCAGCACCGCGGCGAGCAGGAGCGGGAGGAGGTTCCCCATGGGGGGATCCTGCCCCGCGCCGGCGCGTCCCGCCGGGGAAGTTCCGATCTCCGTTAGGATGTCCCCATGTCCCTTCCCCGGACCGCCGCCTCCGTCGCGCTGCTCGCCGCCGCCGCGGCCGCCGTCGCGGTGTCGGAGACGGAGCCGAACGGCTTCACGACGCCCGGGCCGCAGCCGGTGGGGGCCGTGGGCGCCGCCGGCCTCAACCTCTCCGGGGTGATCGATCCCACGAGCCCGACGGGGCTCTCCCCCGGGGACGACGACGGCTTCTCCTTCACGATGGAGGCCGACGGCCCCCTGCGCGCGATCGTGGACGACGGGGCGGGGGGGACCTTCGTCCTGGCGCTGGGCGAGGAGACCGGCTCGGGACTCGTCCTGCGGGCGGCGGTCATCGGGCCGGCGCCGCTGACCCTCACGCGGCCGATGCTCGCCGCGGGGACCGTCTGGCGCATGGGGGTCGCGACCCTCGGGGACGGGACGCCGCGGCCGTACACCCTCTTCATGGACTCCGAGGACGAGGTCCCGCCCTGGACGGGGGAGACCGTGCCCGCCCCCGTCCCGGAGGCGGAACCGAACGACTTCCCCGTGTCGGCCACGGACCTGGGGTGGTTCGACCGGCGGCTGTGGGCGGAGGGGGACGTCGCGGTGGTGTCGCCGCCGGAGTCGGGCATCACCGGGGACGCGGAGTACTTCCGCTTCCGCAACGTCCTGCCGGTGACCGCGACGCTGAAGATCACCGCCGACCCGGGGATCGTGGACGTCGAGGTGTCCCAGCTGGTCTTCGTCGGGACGGCGACGGTGGCTGCGGCCACCTTCGGGAGCGAGACGACCCTCGGCCTGCCGAAGCTGGAGCCGGGGGCCGACTACCTGGTCCGCGTCTCCGCGCGGACGGGCGCGGCCCCGCTGCACTTCTCGATCTTCCTCGAGCCGGTGGGGCCGGAACCGAAGCCCCCGCCGGAGCCCCTGGACCTCGAGGAGGCGGTCCTGCGGATGGGCCCCGACGCCGCCCGCTCCCGCTTCTCCCTGCGGGGGACCTTCGAGGACGGCCTCGGCGTCGATCTGGACGAGACGACCTCCGTGATCCTCAAGGTGCGGGGCGGGGAGACGGCCCTCGCCTCGGGGAAGCTCGCCTTCGACTCCCTCGGGCGCCTCTCCTGGAAGGCGCCGAAGGGCCTCACCGGGATCCGGAGGTTCCTGTACGACCCCTACGACGGGGTCGTGCGGATCCAGGGCCGGGGCGTGGACCTCGCCGGGGATGTCGGGCCCGGGGACCCCGCCGTGTTCGTCGAGATCGACTTCGGGGAGTTCCGGCTCGGCACGACGGAGGACGGGGTGTTCTCGCGGAGCGGCCGGACGCTGCGGGTGCGGTAGCCGCTACTTCGCGGCGTCGCGGACGGCTTCGGAGGGGTCCGCGGCCAGCTGCCGGAACGCGTCGGGGTGGTTCTTCGCCCCGCCGAGGGAGCGGAGCGCCCGGATCGCCAGGAGGCGTCGATCCACCGGGGCCGCCGCGTCGAGGGCGGTCTTCGTGGCCTCCGCCGAGGCCGCGTCGGCCTGCACCGCCGCCAGGGCCCCGAGGGCGTCCCGGTAGGAGGCGAGGTCGGAGGACTCGATCAGCACCCGGGCCGCGGCCGCGGTCACGGGTCCGGGCATCACGGCCAGGTCCCGGGCCGCCTCCCACGCCTCCTTCGCCCCGGGGAGGTCCCCGCCGGCGGGGGCGGTGAACACGACCGAGACGCGGCCGGGCCGGCTGAGGTGCCCGTAGAAGACGAACTCCGCGATCCGGGGCTCCGTCCCCGATTCCCCGGGTGCGGGGGCTTCGATCCTCCCACCCTCGATGAGCAGGGCCACCTTGGCGGGGGATCGGATGAGCCTCTCGTAGGCGTCCCGGGCCTTCCCCTCGGGCATCCCGAGGACGAGGCGGCCGTCCTCCAGGCGCACCCCGACCGCCAGGAGGTCGTGGACCCCCCCCGTCTGCGAGGGGCGGGAGGTGGCGACGAGGACGGCGAAGAGGATGCCCAGCGCGAACCGTTCCATCATGGTCGCGGCATCCTATCGTCCTCCCGGCGGGCTCACGACACCTTCTCCAGCCCTCCGCGTACCCGTTCCGCCGCTCCGCGGCGGGGGTCGGGGGCCGGGTGGGCCCCGGGGACGGGCCTCACGGATCCCGACCGATGGACGGCCGCGGCTCACGGCCACGACATTTCAGGGGGATCGACCGCCGCCGAGCATCGATTCCCCTCGGCCCCCGCCGCGGAGCGGCGGAAGGAAGCCCTGGGCAACCGGCAACCGTCGGACAGGCAGCCTGCGGAGCCCCTCCTGGGCCCCCGCACCCTCCGTGCGAATTCGCACGATCCCTGTAGAATGGCACCGTGCCCAGGCTGATCGTGAACGAGAACGGGAATCGCCGCTCCTTCGACGTCGCGGAGGGGCCGGTGACGATCGGGCGCTCCACGAAGAACGTCCTGTCGGTCATGGACCTCAAGGCCTCCCGCCTCCACTGCCGGATCGAGAGCGGGGACGGCTCCTGGCGCATCGTGGACGAAGGGAGCCAGAACGGGACCCTGGTCAACGGTTCCCTCATCACCTCCCGGCCGCTCCGGACCGGGGACCTCATCGAGATCGGCGAGACCCAGATCGTCTTCGAGGAATCCCCCGGGGGCCCGCCGCTCCCGCCCCCGGAGAAGAAGAAGGCCCAGGTCGACGACTTCCACCGGACCATGGAGATCCCCCGGGAGCTCCTCACCCGCAAGGAGGCGGCCGCCGGGACCGAGGACCTCGTGCGCGACCGGGGGAACCTGCTGCGCCTGCAGCGCGTGGCCCGGGCGATCAACAGCGAGCTGGAGATCGAGCACCTCCTCGAGATCATCGTGGACCACGCCGTCGAACTCACCGACGCCGAGCGCGGGTTCCTCATCCTCTTCGGCGAGGCGGGGGAGGAGATGGTCTTCCAGTGCTCCCGGAACTTCGCCAAGGAGCCCGTGGACAGCCCGGAGTACACGATTTCCCGCTCCATCGCCCGCCGCGTCCTCGACGCCGGCGAGCCGGTGATGGCGGTGAACGCCGTCGAGGACGAGCGCTTCCGCGACATCCAGAGCATCTCGGTCCTCGGCCTGCGCAGCGTCCTCTGCCTCCCCTTCCGCATGCGGGACCAGGTCCGCGGCGTCCTCTACATCGACAACCGCCTCCAGAAGGGGGTCTTCAACGGGCAGGACCTGCGCATGCTCGAGGCCCTGGCCGACCACGCCGCCGCGGCCATCGAGCGCGCGCGCCTGTTCCAGTCCCTGCAGGAGAGGTCGGCGGAGCTGGCGGAAGCCCGCGCCCGGGTCGAGCGCCTCAACCAGCGCCTGCAGGCGGAGGTCCACAGCCAGGAGGCGGAGCTCGAGGAGGCCCGCGAGACGCTGCGCCTCCGCGAGCGGGAGCTCCAGACCAAGTACGACTACCGCAGCATCATCGGGACCTCGCCCGCCATGCGGGACGTGCTGCGGCTGCTCGACCGCGTCATCGAGAGCGAGATGCCGGTGATGATCCTCGGCGAATCCGGCACGGGCAAGGAGCTCATCGCCAAGGCGGTCCACTACAACGGGCCTCGCCGGCGGGAGCGGTTCGTCGGCGAGAACTGCGGCGCGCTCACGGACACCCTGCTCGAGAGCGAGCTGTTCGGCTACGTGCGGGGGGCCTTCACCTGGGCCGACCGGAACAAGAAGGGCCTCTTCGAGCAGGCCCACCGCGGGACCCTCTTCCTCGACGAGGTGGGGGAGACCAGCCCCGACATGCAGAAGAAGCTCCTGCGCGCGGTCCAGGAGCGGGAGATCCGCCCCGTCGGCGGGAAGGAGACGGTGCCGGTGGACGTGCGGATCATCTCCGCGAGCAACCGGGACCTCCTCCGCCTCGTCCGCGAGAACGCCTTCCGCGAGGACCTCTACTACCGGCTGAACGTGCTCCTCATCACCCTCCCCCCGCTCCGCCAGCGGCGCGAGGACATCCCCCTCCTCCTCTCCCACTTCCTCGAGAAGCACGCGGCCCGGGCCCAGCGTCCCGTGCCGAAGGTGGACAAGGCGGTGCTCGAGGCGCTGGAGGCCTACGACTGGCCGGGGAACGTCCGCGAGCTGGAGAACGAGACCCAGAAGATGATCGCGCTCAGCGAGGGGGTCGTGACCGTGGAGGGGCTGTCGGAGCCCATCCGCGAGGGGCCGCGGGTCAAGGCCGCCCCGGAGGGCGGCATCCGGAGCCTCGACGCCCTCGTCGAGGAGGTCGAGCGCGAGGAGATCCTCCGGGCCCTCCGCACCGCGGACGGGAACAAGACCCGGGCCTCGGCGATGCTGGGGATCAGCCGGTTCACCCTGCAGCGGAAGCTCGACAAGTACGGCATGGACGCGGGCGGTCCGGCGGAGCCGGCGGAGGGCGAATGAGGATCCCGGCGGTCGCGGCGGCGCTCCTCCTCCTCGGCGCGGCCGCGGCGGCGGACGAGGTGAGGACGAGGGACGGCCGCGTCATCGAGGGGAAGGTGCTCCAGGACGACGCCGCCGGCGTGAAGATCCGCCTGCGGTTCGGCGGGGAGATCACCGTCGCCCGGGCCGACGTGGCCTCCGTCGAGCGGAAGGACCTCCCCGAGGACGCCGTGGCGAAGAAGCGCTCCGCGCTCGCGGCGGCCGACGTGGAGGGCCGCTGGGCGCTGGCCCTGGAGGCGAAGGAGCTCAAGGTCCGCAGGGCCTACGAGGAGCTCGTGGACGAGGTCCTGCGCCTCGACCCCTCCCACGCCGCCGCCAACGAGGCGCGCGGGAACGTCCTCTACGACGGGAAGTGGCTGAAGCCCGCCGACCGGGACCGGCTCGCGGCGGCCAAGGAGAGGACGGAGAAGGCCAAGCAGGGCCTCGTCGAGCACCAGGGCCGCTGGGTGACGCCGGAGGAGAAGGAGGCCCTCGAGAAGGGCCTCGTGCTGAGGGACGGGCGCTGGATGAGCGAGCGCGAGGCGAAGGAGCTCGACGGCCTCGTGGACCACAAGGGGGCCTGGGTCAAGAAGGCGGAGGTGGAGTCCCTCCGCCTGCGCGACGCCATCGCCGACGCCGCGGGCGTCAAGCTCACGGTGGCCCAGTCGGAGCTCTTCACGGTGGTGACCGTCTACGGCCAGGCGGACACGAACCAGTACCTCGCCGACGCCGAGAGCACCTACCGGCAGTTCGCCGACCTGCTCGGATTCAGGCCCGGGGAGAGGGTGTTCGGGCTCTTCGAGACCCGCCCGGACGGGAAGTTCGTGGACGACCCCATGACGCGCATCCCCCGGAGGTGCACCATCGTCGTCCTCGAGAAGGAGCCCCAGTACCAGAAGTTCGTGGACGGGTTCCTCCGCGTGAACGAGGAGCTGAGGAAGATCACCAGGCCGGAGATCCTCGACCTCTGGCGCAAGCAGAAGGGGTTCTCCGTCGTGGATCCCGACTGCTGGGTCGTGGGGTACCAGTTCCCCTTCCCCAAGGAGCAGACCCGCCACACCGTGGTCCACAAGCTCTCCCACGTGCTCCTCATGCGGTGGAACTTCAAGGGGACGGCGTGGCCCAACTGGTGGCTCGTCGAGGGGCTCGGCGAGATGCAGGAGATCGCCGCCTTCGGCTCCTGCCAGGTCTTCTGCGTCACCTCGGGATACGGCGAGAAGGGCCCGGACTCCAAGACGATCGGCGAATCCTGGAAGGCGGAGGCCAAGCGGATGGTCGTCACCGGGGGGGACCGGAGGCTCCAGGACCTCGTGGTCCTCGGGCTCAACGACCTGGAGCCGCTGGACCTCGTCAAGTCCTGGTCCTTCGTGCACTACCTCGCGTCCCTCGACCGGGACAGGCTCCGGGAGCTGATCCTCCTCCTCAAGAAGCGCAAGGGCACGACGGCGGACGCGTTCACGGCGGTGTACGGGTCCACCATGGACCAGGTGGACGAGCGCTGGAGGGACTTTGTCCGCAGGACCTACTGACCGGGTGAGGCGCCGGCTCGCCGCCGCCCTCGTCCTCGCGGCGGCGGCCCTGGCGGCGCCGGCGGCCGCCGGGGACGATCCGGTCTTCTTCCGCAACCCCGACCCGGAGACGGCCCGGGAGATCTCCGCGGCCATCAGCCTCTTCGGGGACCCCTCGCCGAACACCAAGGAGAGGGCCCGGGACGGCCTCTTCCGCATCGGCTGGTGGTCGGTCTCCCGGCTCCTCGAGACCGTGAAGGAGCGCCAGGGCCAGTTCCGCACCAACTCCTACCTCGTCCTCGGCCGCCTCGGGGACCGCCGCGCGCTCCCGGCGATGCGGGCCGAGGTCCTCGAGGACTCGGAGTGGCCCCCGGCGGTCGCCGCCCTGATGCTCGGGCGGATGCGGGACGCCGAGGACCCGACGATGGAGGCCTTCGGCGCCGTCCTCCGCACCGACGCGGGGAAGAACCTCCGCCGGCAGGCGGTCTGCCTCGCCCTGGCGAAGCTGCACCGCCGGCGCGCCGCCGACGCCGTCCCCCTGCTCGAGGAGGCCCTCTTCCGCCGGACCGCCAACCCCGCGGTCCACCACGCCGCGCTCCTCTCCCTCGGCTTCTTCCGGGGGCGGATCGTGGAGGCCCTCCCCGACGGCACCGGGTTCCAGCCCCGCAGGGAGATCGCCGAGTTCCTGAAGTCCAAGGACACCGGGATGCGGCTGTCGGCGATCCTGGCGATGTCGATCTCCTACATCGACGCCTTCCACCCGCACTTCCTGCGGGCCTGCGGGGACGGCGACCTCCAGGTCCGCCTCGTCGCGATGCTCGCCGCCGGGCGCAAGCGGGATTCCGACACGACCGCGCTCCTGGCGAGGGTCCTGGAGGATCCGACCGCCGACGAGAGGGAGAGGCAGATGGCCGCCTACCTCCTCGGCCGCCGGCCCGACCTCGTGGCGGGGGACCCGAGGGCCTTCGACGCCCTCTCCCGCGCGATCACCGCGCCGAGGGCCCCGGAGGTCGCCGCGGCCGCCCTCGTGGCGCTGGCCGGGGTGGAGGACGAGCGGGCGGCGAAGGTCCTCGTCTCGAAGCTCTCCGCCGCCAGCGCGACGGCGCGCGCGGCCGCCGCCGTGGGGTCCGTCCGCCTGCGGGCGAAGGCGGACCTCGAGCGGGCCCGGGAGGAGATCGCCGCGCGCCTGCGGGCCGGCGAGCCGGACGACAACGCCCGGGACGACATGAAGGCGGCCGTCGAGGAGATCGGGGCGATCCTGGCCGACCGGGACGCCGCCGCCCTCGGCCTCGCCCCGAAGCCGCGCCCCCCCGTCGCGTGGAAGGAGGCCGACTCCCGCTCCCTGTTCCTCGAGCTGGGCCGGGACGAGCGCCAGCGGACCTTCGACTTCGTGAACCTCCGCGCCCTCCAGGTCCTGGGGATCGAGAGCCTGCTCCCCTACCGCCCCTCCTACGACCCCGACGAGCAGGCCGAGAGCCTCGGCGGGATCGGAGCGAAGGGCCTGTCGATCCGGGTCCGCCCCGTGAACAACCAGCAGTCGGAGCAGTACGACCTGGCCGTGGAGCTGGCCCGCCGCCCCTACTTCCACCCGGAGGAGGACGACCCCGACGCCGCACCGGCGCCGGTCCCGAGGGAATCGAAGTGAGCGGGGGATGGCTCGTGCTCCGCGGCACCGAGGGAATCCTCCTCGGGGAGGCCCTCCTCGTCCCCGAGGGGGGGGAGGCCACCGTGGGCCGGGGCTCCGGGTCCACCCTCCCGCTCACGCGCTCCGCGGGCTACCGGGCCCTCTCCGCCGACACGGCGCGCCTGCGCCAGGCGTGCCAGGGGGTCAGCCGTGTCCACTTCCGCGTGTCCTGCCCGGCCGAGGGCGAGGCCTCGATCGAGGACCTCTCCCGGGCGGGGACCTTCGTGGACGGCCTGCGCATCGCGGCGCCGGTCCGGCTCCTCGACCTCGCGGACCGGACCCACGAGATCCGCTTCGGCCGCGGGGAGGCCATGGAGATCTCCTGGCTCGCCGCCGCCCCCGCGGGGGCGGCGTAGTTGCCGAGGGACCTCCCTCCCGCCCACCGCCGCCTCGCCGAGGAATCGGTCCGGTCCGGCATGGCCGCGGCGGTGGTCATGGAGGCCGCCGCGCGGGAGTGGATGTCGCTCGAGGGGGAGGAGTCCTTCCCCGACTGGCTCGTCCGCCGCGAGGTCCTCCGGAGGGACCAGGTGGACGCGCTGTCCGACGCCCTGGCCGCCGAGTCCGGCGGCGAGGGGGACGCGGCGGGCGGCGGAGGGGCCGCGGGGGATGCGGCGGCGCGCGCCCCCCACCCCTCGGAGGTCATCAAGGGCTACCGGATCCTCGAGCGGCTCGGGCGCGGCGGCATGGGGAGCGTCTACCGCGCCGAGCAGGCCGGCATGAACCGCGTCGTGGCCCTCAAGATCCTGCGGCGCCCCTTCGGCCAGGTGGAGGAGCACGTGGAGCGGCTGCGCCGCGAGGCGCGGCTCGTCGGGGCCCTCGATCACCCGAACATCGTGCGCGGCCTCGACGTGGGCAGCCACGGCCCCTACCATTACTTCGCCATGGAGTTCGTGGAGGGGGAGACCCTGCGCGACCTCCTGAAGAAGCGCGGCATCGTCCCGGAGTCCGAGGCGCTCCGCATCGTCGAGCAGGTCTGCCTCGCCCTCGACCACGCCCACTCCCGGGGGATCGTCCACCGGGACGTGAAGCCCGGGAACATCATCGTCACCCCCGACGGCACGCCGAAGCTGACCGACTACGGCCTGGCCAAGGGGCCCGCGGACTTCACCCTGACGCAGTCGGGCGTCACCATCGGCACGCCGCAGTACATCTCCCCCGAGCAGGCGAAGGACCCCGTGGGCGTCGGGATCCAGACCGACCTCTACTCCCTCGGGGCCACGGCGTACCACATGCTCACGGGGATCCCGCCCCACACGAGCGACACCCTCGCGGGCCTCCTGACGAAGGTGCTCTACGAGAAGCCGCGCACGGCCCGCCAGGTGAACCCCAGGGTCTCGGCGGGGGCGTCCTTCCTCGTCGAGAAGATGATGGCCAAGCAGCCGAGGCACCGCTACCGCGAGCCGCGGGAGGTGCTGCGGGACCTGCGCTCCCTCGCCGCGGGGAGGACCATCGTGCCCAGCAACTGGGCCGGGGACTTCGAGGTCCACGAGGCGCGGCGCCGCGTGCGCCTCATCGGCGCGGGGGCGGCGGCGGCGGTGGTCCTGCTGGCCGGCGCGACGGTGTGGCTGCAGTGGAGGAACCAGGAGCAGGCGCGTCGGGACCGCGAGGACGGCGCCCGGGGTCGCTACGCGATCCTCGACGCCGAGGGCCCCCCCCGCAGCCACGAGGCGTGGCTCAACCGCCTGCAGGCCCTCGAGGAGTTCCTCCGGGACCCCGCCAACGCGGAAACCCCCGCCTACGAGGTGGCCGTCGGCGCCCGGGAGGAGGCCCAGGAGCACGTCAAGGCCTGGGGCGAGGCGCGGAGCGTGCGGGAGACCGCCGCCGTCGCGGCCCAGGGCCTCCGGTTCCGCGAGGCCGTCGAGATCCTCCGCCGGGAGCTGCCCACCTTCGAGGCGGAGGAGCGGAGGCCCTTCGGCCGGGAGCCCGCCGCCTGGCTCCGCGAGGAGATCGAGGCCGTCCGGGCCGCGGGACGGGCGGAGGCCGCGGCGGCGATCGCCGCGGCCCTCGAGAAGGCGGCGAAGTCCCCCGCGGTGGAGGGGATGGCGGAGCGGATCCAGCAGCAGCTCACGACGGCGCGGGACAGGTGCAGGGACGTGTTCCTCGAGGGGGACGCGAGGCCGCTCGTGCCGATCGAGGACGTGATCGGGGACATCGAGCGCGCCCGCGCGAACGTGGAGCAGTCGAGGTTCGGCCCCGGCTTCCGGCAGTCGGCCGCACTCTCCCTCGCGAACGGGGAGTTCGCCAGCCTCGAGCAGCAGATCCGCGAGGCCATGGACGGCATGGCGCAGGACGCCGCCCTGCAGGATCTCCTCGCGCGCATCCCCGCGCCCGCCGCCGAGGATCTCCGGGGGCGGGGGACCCGCGAGCTGGAGCGGGCCCGGGAGCGGAACGAGGCGTGGATCCGGGAGGAGTCCGCCCGGGCGCAGGGGCTCGCGGACGGCGGGAGCTTCGACGCGGCCGTGGAGATCCTGGAGGCGGCCGAGGGGAGGTCCATGGCCGGGCTCCGCGAGGGGGTGGCGGTCCGCAGGCAGGAGGTCGTCGCGAAGAGGGAGGAGTCCCGCCGGGCCGGCGCCAGCCGGGTCCGCGCCCTGTTCGGGGCGTTCTTCGACGACCTCCTCCGGAGGGACTTCCTCGTCGCCCGCCGCCGCGTCGCCGAGGCGGCCGCCACCGCCACCCTACCGGAGAGGCCGGGGATCGCCGTCGCCGCGAACTCGGCGGTCCGCGCCCTCGGGATGGTGGACGACCTCTGCTTCGCCGCGGTCCGCCGGCGCCTCGAGGGGAAGGGGGGCGCCACGGAGCTGCAGTTCGTCCGGGACGGGAAGCCGGGGCAGCGCTACCGCGACGCCTCCAACGTGCGCGTGCAGGACGCCGACACCGGCCCCGTGATCGTCTTCGACGAGCCCGGCCAGCCGAACCTGAGGGGGGAGCTGCACCGGCTGACCCTCCCGCTGCTCCTGTCGCTGTCGGGCCTCGACGCGGGCGGCCTGTCCAACGAGCAGGCCCTCGTCCGGGCGCTGCTCGTGGTCACCGCGCCCGAGGGGGAGCGGATCGAGCGCCGCGATCTGGAGGCGGCGGCGGGGCAGCTGCGGCGCGTGCAGGACCTCGTGGACCAGGCGGGCCCCGTCGTGGAGGCCCTGCTCGTCCGCGCCGAGGGGCTCATCGACGCCCGCATCCGGGCGGACCGCAACCTCGAGGAGGAGGCCGCGGCGACCTACCAGAAGGTCGTGGACGCCATCGCCGCGAAGAACCCCCCGGACGCGATCTACGGGATCCAGCGCCTCTCCAGCGACGCCTTCAAGGGGACGCAGTTCGTGGCGACCCACAGGGAGTCCATTCGCAGCTACGCCGCCCTCGCCCAGGCGATGCTCGACGACCTCCGGATCGAGGGGCTCTTCCCCGGGGCGCGGGTCGAGGTTCTCCCCGCGGAGCCCGGCGCCGAGGCGCGCACGCGGATCCGCCTCGACTTCGACGCCGAAAAGCAGCTCCAGGGCCTCGTCCGGCTCGAGGATCCCCTCTACCGGATCGTCGTGGACCCGCCCGTGGAGGGGGCCGACGGGCCCCGCAACGGCCGCCTCGTCCTCCTCGAGGGGGGCCCGGGCAGGGACCTCGCCGACTCCCCGCTCACGATGGAGTGCATCTTCAGGACCTCGAAGTACATGGCGGTGCAGTTCCGCTGGCACCCGGAGGACCCGCTCTACCTGCAGGTCTCCCTCGCGGGGAACCACGTCGGGGTCCTCACGGACGACGGGCGGAAGACGAGCGGTCGGGGGGTCTACGCCTGGCAGAAGGAGGACTGGAGGGGCCCCGACCTCAACTTCCCCGACTCCTACCGCCACGACTTCCTGCCGAAGGTCCCGAACCTCCTGGCCGTCCGCGTCGAGGAGGGCCAGAAGTACTTCCAGTTCGAGAAGGGGGAGTCCTACCTCGTGCGCGTGGAGTGGGACCGGCCGCGGCTGAAGCTCACGGTGGACGGCCGGGAGATCTGGAACGCGCGGATGAAGTACGACAGCGTGCGGGAGTCGCCGCCGCGGTTCCGGATCCTGTCGCTGACCCGCGGCTGGATCGACGACCTCTCCGTCGAGGGGGTCGTGGACAAGGACTACCTCAACCGGCTGCTGAAGCGGCGGTGAGGAGGCTTCCGCGCCGCCTTCGGCGTCGCGGAAGCCTCCCCCTACCTGGAAGGCGCCGGCGCCGCCACCCACCCGTCCGCCGTGACCGCGAGCCTCCGCGCCGCCTCGAGGTCCTTCGGATCCTGCGACGCGCCCCCGAGCAGGTCCCGCATCTCCCCCGGGTCCGCGACGAGGTCGTAGAGCCTCTCGTCCACGAGCGCCCCGCCCTTGGTGCGCCGCTCCCACTTGAGGTGGCGCCCCCCCTCGACGGGGCCCGTGGCCGCGAGGATGCCCACCTGGAACAGGGCGAAGGTCTCGGTGGGCTCGTTCGGCATCATGAGGCGCATCTCGGTCAGGAAGGCCAGGGGGGGCGGGAACTCGGAGACCTGGAGCCGGCCCGGAATGGGCGCCGTGAGGAGGGACGCCGCGTGGGCCCGCGCGGGCACGGCCGCGCCGGCCGCCTCGAGCAGCGTGGGGAAGAGGTCCTGCAGGCGGACCTGCTCCGACTCGCGGCGTCCGCCCTCGAGGCGGCCCGGCCAGCGGACGACGAGGGGGACCCGGAGGAGGTAGTCGGTGGTCGAGACCTTGTGGTCGAGGAGGCCGTGCTCGTTCAGGTTCTCCCCGTGGTCCGAGGTGACGGCGAGGATCGCGTCGCGCTCCTTCCCGTCCGGCGTCCTCCCCAGGACCTCCGCCTCCTCGAGGACCTTCTCGAGCCGCGCGCAGTGGTCGTCGAGGTCGCGGATCTCCCCGTCGTAGAGGCCCGGCAGGATGGAGAGGGTGACCGGGTCGGCGGGCTGGACGCCGAGGTTGTGGCGCATCTCGAAGGGGTTCTGGAACAGCTTCGCCGCCCGGACCTGCGCCTCCGTCACGCCGGCGGGCCGCCACGGCCTCTCGATGGCCGCCGGCGGGGAGTAGGGGAGGTGGGGCTCCATGAGGTTCACGAACAGGAAGAGCGGCTTCCGGGCCCGGGCGGGGTCGGCCCGCTTCGCCGCCATCTCGGCCCGGACGACGTTGACGGTCTCCTCCGCCGAGGGGCGCGGGCCCTGGTCCGTCTGCACCATGACGATCCGCACGACGTCGAACCCCTGGCCGAACCCCGACTCCGTGCCGACGAGGGGGTTGTTGGAGACGAGGATCGTGTCGTAGCCGACGTCGCGCAGGCGCTCGGCCAGCGTCACGTGCTCGGGGTTGGGGGCGGAGCGGTGGTCGTTGCAGCCGTGGTGGCGGGGGAGGAGGCCGGTGAAGAGGGAGGCGTGGGAGGGGAGGGTCCACGGCGCCGGGGCGCGGCACTGCTCGTAGAGGACGCCGCGGGCGGCGAGGGTCCGGAGCCAGGGCGTGGTCTCGCGGGGGTGGCCGTAGGCCGACAGGCGGTCGGCGCGGGTCGTGTCCCAGAGGAGGACGACGATGTCGGGCCTCCGCCCGCCGGGCACGAACGCCAGCCACGCGCCGACGGCCAGGGCGGCGGCCGCGAGCGCGGCCAGGATGCGGGAGGGTCTCACCGGTACCCCAGCCCCTCGACGAGCTCCCTCCAGGCCTCCCCCGAGGGGGGGACCTTCTCGAGGGCCGGCACGCGGAGGCGCCGCAGGAACGCGGCGCGCAGCCGCGCGAGGTCGCCGGGGCGCGCCGCGGCGAGGTCCTTCGTCTCGAAGGGATCCGCCGCCGCGTCGAAGAGCCTCTCCTCGCGGAAGGTGGCGTGGAAGCGGTAGAGGAGGTCCCGGTCCCGGAACCGCCAGACCGGCCCGAGGACGGCCACGCGCGGGGGCGCGCAGCGCTCGGCGGCGCCGGCCGCGGCGGCGGCGAGGGCGGCGGCGGCGAGGAGGGCGGCCGGGAGGTGCCGGAACACGGGGCCTAGGGGAGGAGGACCATCTCGACGCCCTCGAGCTTGGGCTTCTCGATGGGGTCGCTCGACTCGCGGCCGGGGGGGGCCTTCACGACGGGTACGTTGGCCAGCGCGTCCAGGGTCTCCATGCCCTCGACGAGCCTCCCGAAGGCGGTGTACCGTCCGTCGAGGCCGTCGTTCTTCGCGGTCATGACGAAGAACTGGCTCCCGGCGGTGTTGACGTGGGCCTCCCGGGCCATGGAGATCACGCCCTTCTCGTGCTTGAGATCGTTGAACTCCGCGGGGATGCAGTATCCGGGGCCGCCGGTGCCGTTGCCGTTGGGGTCGCCGGTCTGGACCATGAAGTCCTTCATGATCCGGTGGAAGATGCGGTTGCCGTAGAAGCCGTTGTTGGCGAGGGTCAGGAAGTTGTGGACGGTGTTGAAGGCCTTGTCGGGGGCGAGCTCCATGACCATGGCCCCCTTGCTGGTCTTGATGCGGGCGCCGATCTTCGTCTCGCCCTTGGGCCCGGGGCCGACCTCGACGGTGAAGGTCCTGCTCTCGACGGGGTCGGGCCAGACGGACTTCTCGACGCCGAGGTAGACGGCGGAGATCTCCCACTTGCCGGTGCGGACGGCGAGGAGCTCGATCCGGCCGGTGGTGCTCTTCCCGCTTTTCAGCTCCTCGCGGGGGGCGGCGGTCTCCTTGAAGTCGTTGCCCTGATACTTGCCCATCAGCCGGGAGATCTGCTGGGCGGGGGCGGTGCCGGACTTGACGTAGAAGACGACGCCGCTCGGCGAGCCGAGGTCGAGCTTCCCGCAGGAGGCGGTGCGGGCGGAGAAGGACCGGAGGGTGAGGTCGAGGACGATCTTCTCCCCGAGGGCGACCTTGTCCTTGACGGGCTTGACCTTCAGCTGGAAGAGCGGGTCCTTCGCCAGGGCCCGCGGCGCGGGCGCGAGGGCGAGGAGGGCGGCGGCGATCGTCAGGGCGGCGGCGGCGCGGGGCATGGGACCTCCGGGGGGCGGGCGGCGCTGGAACCCCCCAGTATAGACGGACACTACCCTCCCGCTTCCCTGCCCATGACGCCGAGGTACCAGGACCGCAGGCGGTCCCGGTAGTACGCGACCTCCTCCGCGAGGCTCCGCCCCGCCGGGGCGACGGTGGTGTCCACGTACCCGAGGCGCCGCGCGAGGCCCTCCAGCGCCGCCGGGTCGGCGGGGAAGTTCGACCCCGCCGTCTCCGACGTGAGCCGCAGCCGCATCTCCACCCCGCGCAGGAACAGGTAGGCCGTCACGATCCCGTCGTGCTCCGCCGCCGACAGCACCCCGGCGTCGCGGAGCCCCGTCAGCCCGTCCACCGTGTTCGCCCGCCGCGCCCCGGGGTGGGCGTGCCCGTGCACCAGCGACAGCGCCTGCGCGAGGAACTCCGCGTCCTGGGCCGCGCCCCTTCCACGCTTCAAGCACGCGGGATCGGAGGCCGCCTCCACCTTCGCGCGCATCTCCCGGACTTCAGCCGCGATCCCGGCCTGGGGTTCGCCTCCCCAGAGCGCCTCCGCGATTCCCTCCATCGCGCGCTTCCCGAGGTCGGCGTCCCCGCCCACCGCCCGGGCCCGCACCAGAGCCTGCCGCTCCCACGTCCTGGATCGATCCCGGAGGTACTTCAGGTAGCCCGCCAGCGACGGCACCAGCGGCCCCTTCCCCCCGTCGGGCCGCAGGCGGAGATCCACCTTGTAGATCGGGTCCCCGTCGCCGGAGAGGATCGCGAGGAGTTCCCGGCCCCGGCGGTCCCCCTCCTCCGCGTCCCCGTCGTGGACCAGCAGGAGATCGAGATCGCTCCCGTAGGCCATCTCCCCCGCGCCGAGGCGGCCGAGCGCGATCACCGCGATTCCCGGGGGACACGCCTGCTTCACGACGGCGCCCGCCAGGTCCGAGAGGTGCCGCGCCGTCTGCCGCGCGTTGGCCTTCCCCTGCAGGTCGCGCGTGGCGATCCGGAGCATCTCGAGGTCCCGGAGATCCCGCGGCGGGAGGTCCTCGAAGGGGGACAGCCCGTCCCGCGGCGCCGTCACCAGCGCGTCGAGGAAGGCGTCCATGATGGCCGGCCGGCTCCAGAGCAGGTTCGCCAGCACCGGGCTGTGCCCGCCGAGGTCGCAGAACACCCCGAGCACGTCGGGGTTCTCCGTCAGCAGGCGGAAGAACAGCCCGCTGCCGGCCGACCGCTCCGACATCCGCTGCAGGAGCGACAACGCCCGGTCGGGGTCGGGCGTCGCGGCGGCCCGGGACAGCACCGCCGGCGCCGCCGAGGCGAAGTAGGTCCGCGTCCGCGGGAGCCACGGCGACTGCGCCCGCGCCATGCGCTTCAGGTCGGCGACGGCGGCGGCCGGATCCGCGAACCCGAAGGGGGCCAGCGCCGCCGCGGCCTCCCCGTCGCCCCCGAGCAGGAGGTCCACCACGCGCCGCGCCTTCTCCTCCTCCGCCGCGAAGGCCCCGTGCACGATCCGGTCGAGGACCGACCGCGCCGAGGCCGCGTGGCGCGCGTGGAGGGAACGGAACTGCGCGAGGTCGAGGCCCATCCGCCGGGCGACCAGCGCCGCCCCCTCCTCGTCGGGGGGGAGCGCGTGGACCTGCGCGTCCTCGGCCGCCTGCAGCCGGTGCTCCGCGGTGCGGAGGAAGCGGTAGGCCCCGGCGAGGGAGTCCGCCTCGTGGTCGGAGAGGGCGCCCGCGGCCTTCAGGCGGCTGAGGCCCTCCAGCGTGTTCCCCGACCGCACCTCCGGGTGCCCGGCGCCGAGGAGGAGCTGCAGGAACTGCACCACGTACTCGACGTCGCGGATCCCCCCGCGCCCCGTCTTCAGGTTCCCCGCGTCGGCGTCGGGGGAGTCCTCGATGGCCCGCTTCAGGCGCCGGATCTCGGAAATCTCCGCCATGAGGAGCGGGCGCCCGTAGACCCAGGGCTCGAGCTCCGCGAGGAACGCGGCGCCGAGCGCGAGGTCCCCGGCGACGGGCCGGGCCTTCAGCAGCGCCTGCCGCTCCCAGCCCCGCCCGACGGAGCGGTAGTAGTGCACCGCGCCCGCCACCGTCGGCACGAGGGCGCCGGCCGTCCCGCGGGGGCGGAGGCGGAGGTCCACCCGGTAGAGGTGCCCCTCCTCCGTGCGGCGGGAGAGGAGGCGGCTCGTCGCGGACACCGCGGCCGCGAACCGCTCGTGCAGCCCGGGGCCCTCGCCGGAGCGGAGGAAGAGGAGGTCGACGTCGCTGGAGTAGTTGAGCTCCGCGCCCCCGAGCTTGCCGAGCGCGATGCAGGCGAGCGTCGCCGGGGATCCGTCCTCGTGGAGCGCGGGGCCGTCCCGCTCCCCGGCGGCGGCGAGCTCCCGGTCGAGGACGAGGCGCAGCGTCGCCTCGGCGAGATCGGAGAGGGCGCCCGCGACCTCCTCCAGCGGCGCGCCGCCCGCCGCGTCGGCCAGGAGGATGCGCAGGAGCTCGCGGCGGCGGGCCAGGTGCAGGGCCCGCGGCCCGTCCGCGCGGCGCAGGCGCCCCTCCACCTCCGCGACGGGGGGGCGGACCGGGCCGTCCATGGCGAAGGGGAGGGCCTCCGGGTCCTCCACGAGGGCGCCGGTGGGGAATTCCCCCAGCGCCATGAGGGCGGCCAGCGCCCGCGGGGCGCCGTCCCGCGCGAGGAGGTCGGGGCGCGGGAAGCGGTCCAGGGGCGCCCCGGTCACGGCCCGCCCAGCGCCGCCGCCACGGCCGGCGTCACCTCGTCGAGGCGCATCTCCGTCATGCAGACCGGGTCCCCGCAGCGGCGCAGGCGGCAGGGGCTGCACCAGACCTGCTTCCAGACGACGCCGACCCGCCGGCCGCGGGGAGCGTAGACCGCCGGGTCATTGGGGCCGAAGTGGGCGACGGTGGGGACCCCGTGGACGGCGGCGAGGTGGACGGGCCCGGTGTCGGCGCCGACGACGACGGAGGCCCGCGACAGCAGCGCCCCGAGTTCGGTCAGAGATCGCGTCGGCGGGGCGCGGCGGGCGGCGCCGCCCGAGGCCGCCGCGACGGCGTCGGCCAGGGCCTCCTCGCCCGGGCCGGCGGTGAGGAGCACGGGGAGGCGGTGCTCGTCCCGGAGGACCTTCGCGAGGTCCGCCCACCGCTCCGGGGGCCAGCGCTTGAAGTCTCCGAACCCGCTCACGCCGGGGTGGATCACGGCGAAGGCCTCCGTCCCGGCCGGCGGAACGCCGGCCACCGCGGGCGGGGGAGTCGCGTCGCCGATGCCGAGAGGGGCCACGA
>CAZWGT010000026.1:0-19656 GCA_964633345.1 uncultured Planctomycetota bacterium | reverse complement strand
CCGAGGGCCCCGGCCCCGAAGCCCGCCGCGCCCCCGCCGGCCGCGAAGCCCGCCGCGAAGCCCGCCGCCCCGGCCCGCAGGGCCCCGCCTCCGCCGGCCCCGTCCGAGGACGACACCCTCCCGGCGGCGCCGCCGCCGGCGAAGACCGCCCCCCCGGCGAAGCCGGGGAAGCCCGCCGGGGTCCGCGGCGCGTGGAGCGTGGGGACCCCCGTGGCGGTCTTCGCCATCCTCGGCTTCCTCGGGGTCGGGTCCCTCTACGGCTTCGTGTGGGCGGGGTACTTCGACTGGAAGATCCCGCCCTGGGTCCGGACCCTCACGGGGCGCGACGCCGCGGGCGAGATCCCCGACACGGTGAAGATCGCCGAGCGGGAGCCGATCCCCATGACGCTGAACGTGGAGTTCACCCTCCAGGAGACCCGCCGCCCGACCGACCCGGCGGCGGTGCCCCCGATCTACGGGACGTGGCGGGTCGTCAAGGACCCCGCCGGCGCGGCCGAGCCGGCGGGCAAGGACGAGCCGGCGCCCGAGGTGAAGGTCTACGCGTCCGGGAGCCTCGAGGGGCCCCCCTCCGACACCGGCGTGATCCCGGTGAAGATCTCCCTGCCCCCCGGCCGCTACCAGCTGGAGGGGGCGGTCTGGTGCGGGGCCGTCGCCCGGCGCGACCCCGATCGCAAGCCGATCCCCTTCTTCGAGGTGGGGCCGGGCAAGAGCTCCGTCGTGTCCTTCACCATCGAGCCGAGGACGACCACCCTCTCGGTGAACGTCCTGCCCAAGGTCAAGGCGGTGGTCACCATCGAGAACACCTCCGTCGGGTCGACGCGCAAGCCCCTCCAGAAGGAGATCGACCGCGGGGACGGGACCGCCCGGTTCGGCCTCGAGTCCGACCTCGCCAAGGGGCGGCTCTTCCTCGGGGAGTCCTGGCTCGTCAAGGTCTCCGCCGACGGGAAGAAGCCGAAGGAGCAGCAGGTCACCCTGCTGAACGAGCCGACGACGGTGGAGGTGAGCCTCGAGGAGGATCCCAAGGGGAGCGTCGGGAAGTGCAAGACGCTCATCCTCGACACCGGCTCGATGCCCCCGGAGTACGAGAACGACCCGGCCGTCCTCGGCCACCCCGAGATCCTGGTGGCCATGGCCACGGTGTGCGCCAAGAACCGGACGTGGCTGAAGGTGGACGAGTACATCAATGCGCTCCTGTCGGTCGAGAAGAAGGACCTGCCCGCGGAGGCCGGGCGGCTCTACGCCGACTACCACGCCCACCTCCGCGAGATGGGGAACGAGGCCGCGGCCAAGGGGGACGTGGTCCGGGTCCGCCACTACCGGGCCATGGCCCGGCCGGACGTCCTCGAAGCCTCCGCCGCCGCGGAGGAGAGGAGGCTCTGGGCGGAGATCGAGGCGAACGCCTGGCTCGCCTTCCCCCCGGGCGCCGCCGCCGCGGACGGGGAGCTCGACCCGGTCCAGCGCATGGTGCTCCAGGACATGACGCTTCTCGCCGAGCCCCTGCGCAAGAGGGTCGCCCAGCGCCTCCTCGAGCAGCGGGCCTGGCCCGCGTGGAGGGCCGGCAACGAGCTGCGCCCGGGGACCCCGCCGGTGCCCGGCCCCCCGGTGCAGCCGTGGATCGATCTCGCGAACAAGGCCTACGACCTGAAGCGGGACCCGGCCCTCCTCCTCTCCTGGCAGAGGCTCGCCGCCCGGCTCGAGGACCTCGAGTCCCGCCCCGAGGCGGTGGTCCGGAACCTCGTCGGGGACTACGAGTGGGGCCCCGCGAAGGGGATCGGGGGCACGCGGTACGACGCCCTCACCAAGAAGGACCGCCTCCTCCTCGCCCGCGCCCTGGCCCGGTGGGGGACGCTCCGGGAGGCGGCCAGCGCCGGCGAGGCGACGAAGCTCCGGGAGCAGGCGCTCACCGTCTACCAGACCTGCTTCGAGCCGGAGACGAACGGGGACGACCCCGAGAAGGCCTACCCCGAGCCCCTGGCCGCCGCGGCCCGGGCCGAGGCGATCGCGATGGCGCAGAAGGCCAAGGACGCCGGCACGGTGGAGAAGCTCCTCGACCTCTACCTCGCCCTCCGCCCGGGGGACGACTGGGCGAGGAAGCTCAAGGCCGACCTGAAGAGGCCCGTCCCCATCCCGGTCCCCACGCTCCTCAAGGCGGAGGACCTCGTGGAGATCCCCGGCGGCATCCAGGTCGTGGGCAGCCCGAAGACCGGCGAGTGGGAGGAGCAGCCCTGGAGGGACCAGAAGCCCCCGATCAAGGTCAACCTCGCCGGGCCCCCGCACCGGCGCCGGATCGAGCCCTTCCTCGTCGGGATCCGCGAGGTCACCTGGGGGCAGTACTCGAGGTACCTCGAGATCATGAAGGACCCGGAGAAGATCCAGCTCTACGCCCACCCCGCGGAGCCGCAGGAGAAGCGCCAGCCCGGGGCCCGGGACCCGGAGCGGACGGAGAACTGGGCCGAGGGGGACCCGGTCCGCGGGATCGACTGGTGGGACGCCTTCGCCTGCGCCCGCTACCTCGGCGGCCGCCTGCCGACGGAGGCGGAGTGGGAGAAGGCCGCCCGCTGGTGCGGCCGCGAGACCCCCTTCCCCGACCCCATGGCGGCGTTCCGGGCCTACTTCCCCGTGGAGTTCCGCAAGCTCTGGCCCGACAACATGCGGGACCTGTCGGTCTTCGACGCCGCGCCCTCGGGGGCCCGCGGCTTCTGGGGGGGCGTCGCCGAGTGGACCCTCGACCCCTTCAAGCCCGTCGGCTCCGTCCCCAAGGACGGCGTCGTGGACGAAGTCCTCCTGTGGCCGCCCACCCTCCCCGACGACCGGCTCCTCTGCGTGCGCGGCGGCTCCAACTACCACGTCCCCCCGGGCGAGCCGGCGGGGGACTCCCCGCTGGAGACGGTCGAGAGGGAGAAGGGCCGGGACCCCGCGCCCGCCCCCGGGACCCAGGCCCCGCCGGAGCGCCAGCGCACCTGGCGCGCCATGGACGTCATGGAGCGCCGCGGCGTCCCCGTGGGGACGCGCGCGAAGTGGCTGGGGTTCCGCGTCGTCGTCGGCGCCCCGGCCTCCACGACCAGCGCCCGCTAGGTCCCCGCCCCGCGCCCCCGTACACTGGATCCGTCGGATCCGGCGGTGCTGGAGGCGTGGAACCCCGCATGCCCCTCGACCTCGACGACGACTCCATCCTCGGCGCCCTCCTCGAGGGGAAGTGGCGCCTCGTGCGGAGAATCGGCAAGGGCGGCATGGGGCAGGTCTTCCAGGCGGTCCACGCCCGCATGGGGATCGTGAAGTGCGTGAAGATCCTCCGGCCCGGCGCGGACGAGGTCCTCGTCAAGCGCTTCGAGCGCGAGGTCCGCCTCGCCCAGCAGATCCGCCACCCCAACGTCATCCGCATCGACGACTTCGGCGTGGACACCGACCTCGATCCCCAGGGGGTGCCCTTCTACCTGATGGAGTTCGTGGAGGGGCAGAGCCTGCGGGACCTGCTCTCGAAGGGGGAGCTGCCCGTGGCCCGCGCCTGCCACCTGATCCGGCAGGTCGCCCTCGGCGTCGCCTCCGCCCACGAGCACGACATCGTCCACCGCGACATCAAGCCGGAGAACGTGGTGGTGACGGCCCAGGACCACGTGACGGTGCTCGACTTCGGCATCGCCAAGCTCCGCTCGCCGGAATCCCGCGAGGACATGCTGACCCTCACGCGCAAGGGGGAGATCTGGGCGACGCCGCAGTACATGTCCCCCGAGCAGGCGATGGCCTCCACCGACCTCACGACCCAGAGCGACATCTACTCCCTCGGCGTCGTGCTGTTCGAGTGCCTGACGGGGGAGCTGCCCTTCCCCGGCGACTCGGCGCGCGAGTTCATCATCGCCCACATCCAGAAGGAGGCGCCGCCGCTGCGGAAGAAGCGCCCCGAGCTGAAGTTCCCCGAGGGGCTCGAGGCCCTCGTGGCCTCGATGCTGATGAAGCGGCCGAACCAGCGGCCGGAATCGATGAAGGAGGTCGCCCGGGCGCTGGAGGGCTTCGGCAAGGCGGCCGGCCCCTACCACGCCCCCGAGGCGCGGCCGGCGCCCGCGAAGAAGCCGCCGTCCTCGACGCCGGTGGCGCCGCCCCCGAAGCGCGGGAAGGCCCCGACCCCCTCGCCGATGGAGGCGACCGCCGATCTCCCGCGCCCGGGCGCGAAGAAGCCCGCCGGCCGCCCGCCCCGCGTGGTGGTGGTGCCGCACCCGCCGGAGGGGGGGCCGACGCGGAACTTCCCCGTGAAGGGGCACCTGTTCGTGAGCCTCGGCGAGGAGCTGCACGACCACGTCATCGGGCGGAAGAAGCTCGCCATGGGCCGCAAGACGGAGAACGAGGTGCTCATCCCCGACAACCTCTCCTCGAAGGTGCACGCGGAGATCCGGGAGGAGGGGGGGCGGTTCATCCTCGAGGACCTCGCGAGCCGCAACGGGACGTTCCTCGGGAAGACCCGGCTGCAGGGGAGCGTGACGCTGCCCGACGTGCAGAACTTCCGCATCGGGAACACCTACCTCGTCTTCTGCCGCGGCGCCGCCCGGCCGGAGGACCACTCCGTCTTCTGCGCCGAGGGCCACCCGAGCGACCGCCGGGCGAAGTTCTGCGGGGCCTGCGGGGCGGCGGTGGGGTAGGCGGGGGGGCCGTCCGCGTAGGTTGCGTCTCCCTCCCCGCCCCCCTCTTCGGTGATACTTCCTCTCCCGTGGGATTCCTCGATTCCTTCCTGAACCTGTTCCGACGCAAGGACGCGGCCGGCTGGGCGGCCGAGGCGCGGGAGCGATCCGCGAAGGGGAAGACGGCGAAGGCCCTGGCCGCCGCCGAGAAGGCCGTCGAGATGGCCCCCGGCGACCCCGACCACCTGCTGCTGCGCGCGGGGATCCTCCGGGCCCTCAAGATGCAGGAGCGGGCCGTCGCCGACGTGCTCACGGCGCTGGAGAAGGAGCCCGGGCGGGCGGCCGCCCACCTGGCCATGCTCGAGGAGCTCGAGCCGGCCGCGCCGGAGCCGGAGCTCGTCTGGCTCCAGACCTGGAAGACCCACGCCGCCAACGACTACCTCGACCGCGCCCACGACCGCCTCCGACGCATCTGCGGGCGCGGCGACGCGGCCGTCGCCGCGCTCCGCGAGCAGTGCCGGGGAATGCTGTCCGGCGGCGGCGAGCGCAAGGCCGCCCTCCTCGGACTGGCCGTCCTCGGCGCCGAGCGGGGCGAGGGGAAGGAGGCGGTCGCCCGCATCGTCGAGGCCGCCGACGCCGGAGGCCGGCCCTGGCTCGCCTTCTCCGAGGAGTTCCTCGCCGCCCTCGTCAAGAGGGGGCGCGAGGTCCCCGGCGCGGTGCGCGCCCTGGTCGCCGCGCGCGTCCTCCTCGGCAAGGAGGCCGAGGCGCGGGACGCCGCCGTCGAGGTCTGCCGCCGCGACCCCGAGGCCGGCGTCGCCCTCCTCGAGGAGCTCCTCGCCGGCGAGAGGAAGGTCGCCGCCTTCGCCCTCGGGCTCATGGCCTCCCTCGAGGCCGCGGGCCAGGTCCCCGTGCGCCTGTCGATCCTCCTGGCCGAGGGGCTCCTCCGGGAGAAGCGCGGCGCCGAGGCCGCGAAGGTCGTCCTCCGCGCGGTGGTCGCCTGGCGGACGGAGGCGGAGACCGTCCTGCCCCTGGCCACCAGGGTCCTCAAGGCCGACGGGGGGATCGACGCCCACGAGGCCCATGCCCGGGCCGCGGCCCTGGCCGGGGACGACTCCTCGGCCCTCCTCACCGTGCAGGAGTTCGTGGACGACGACCCGGCGCGGGCGATGGCCGTCCTCGAACTGCTGCCCGCGGAGTCGAGGGAGCGCGACGAGGGGGCCCTGATCGCCTCCCGGGCGCGGGCCGGCCTCGGGGAGCACGAGAAGGCGGCCGCCGACCTGCGCCGCTGGTCCCTCGGCGGGGGAGGAGGGCGCGCGGGGGAGGCGGAGCCCCACGTCCGCGCCGCGGCGGAGGGCAACCCCTCCGTCCCCGCCTACGCGCTGCTCCTCTTCGACGTGCTGGAGGCCGTCGGCGACGCCGAGGGGGCGGGGCGGGTCCTCCTCGACCTCGTCGAGCGGGACCCCGCGCAGGCGGAGCCCGTCGAGGCCCGCGCCTCCTCCCTCCTCGGGCGGGAGCCCCGGGCCTTCCTCCCGGGGCTGGCGGCCGCGCGGGCCGGCCTCGTCCGCGGCTCCGACCCCGGGGCGGTGCTCGCCCGCCTCCGCGCCGCCCTCGCGGCGTCCCCCGGCCGCGAGCCGGAGGTCCTCGCCTGCCTCGAGGGGGCGCGATCGTGGACCTCGGGGGTCGAGCCCGTGGAGCTGTTCCACGCCGACATGGTCCTCCGCACGGGTCGGGTGGACGAGGGACTGGCGATGCTCGAGGACGTCGTCGTCCGCAACCCCGCCCGCGGCGCCGAGGCCCAGGCGGTCCTCAAGGCCTTCCAGCAGGGGCCGGGGGCGGGGGATTCCCGCGTCCTGCTCTCCGAGCACCGGGCGCGGCGGATTCTCCGCGACTACGAGGGATGCGTCGTCCCGCTGCGCCGCGTGGCCGACCTCGACGAGGGGCGCCGCGAGGAGGTCCTGCGGATCGTGGACGAGGTCATCGCGGAGGCCCCGGCCTCCCGCGGCGCCCACCGCGCCGGCGTGGAGATCGCCACCCGCCTCGGGCAGGGGGCCGAGCCCGTCCTCGCGAGGCTGACGGCTCTCCTCGAGATCCCGACCCCGCCCCGCGACACGGAGTTCGTCAGCCGCCGCGCCACCGGACTCCAGGCCCGCGCCCCGACCGTGGCGGGCCACCGCCTCCTCGTCCGCTGCCACCTCTTCGCCTCCCGCTGGCCGCTGGTCCTCGAGGAGGTCCGCCTCCTCGTCAAGGCCGACCCGTCCACCCGCGGCGAGGCGGTCGGGTTCCTGAACCACCTCCTCTCCCGCGCCCCGGCCAGCGTCGAGGCGCGCATCCTGCTGGCCTCCCTCCACTCCTCCCTCGGCTCCGTGGACTCCGCCCGGGAGGCCCTGCTCGGCGCCCATCCCCGCTCGGAGGAGGTCTTCGAGGCGCTGCGCCACCTCATCCAGGCCTACCCGACCCACGTCGGCGCCCGCCTCGACATCGTGGACGCGTTCGTCGCGGAGCGCCGCCTCGACGAGGCCCTCGAGGAGGCGGCCCACATCCACGCGCTCCCCGGCGGCGCGGGGGCGGACCTCGTGCTCCGCATCGACCGGATCCTCGAGATCTCCCCGGAGTACGCCCCGGCCCTCTACGCGCTGGCCGACACCCACCACGCCTGCGGCGAGTGGGCGCGGGAGATCGCCGCCTACCGCCGGGTCATCCGGCTGGCCCCCCGGGAGGCGGAGACGGTCCTTGCGCGCCTCGACGCGATCCTCGACCGCGAGCCGCGGTGCGGGGAGGCGGCCCTGGAGATCGTGCGCCTCGTCCCCCTCCACCAGCGGACGGAGCGGGCCGCCTCCGAGGGGCGGCGCGCGCTGGAGTGCGCGGGCACCCCGGCGGAGACGGCCGCCGCCGCCGACGCGCTGCGCGCGCTCGAGAGGCCGCTCGCCGCCGACCCCGGCTTCCGGGAGGTCCTCGCCCGCGCCCTGACGAGGGCCGGCCGCGCCGGTCCGGCCGTCGCGGCGTGGGGGGCCTTCCTCGGCCTCGCCCCCGACCGGGCCGGGGCCGCCCTCCCGGACCTGGAGCGCCTTGCCGCCTCCCCGGGGAAGGAGGGCGCCGACGCCCTCAGGGTCCTGGCCGCCGCCCGCCTCCACGCCGCGAGGCCCGCCGACGCCGGCGAGGCCGTGGACCGCCTCCTCGATCGCGAGCCCGCCGCGGTGGAGGAGGCGCGCGGGCTCTTCCGCCGCATCCTCGCCGCCCACCCGGACAGCCACGAGGCCGCCGCGGGCGTCGCCCGCACCTCGGTCCTCGCCGGGGACGCCGCGGGCGCCGTCGAGGCGTGGCTCCACGACCTCCGCCAGCACCCCGACCGCCGCCGCGAGGTCGGCCGCGCGCTGGCCGGGCTCCGCGAGCGGTTCCCGGAGGAGGCCGCCGTCCCCCTGGCCCTGGCGGAGTTCATCCATCTCCCCCTCGACCTCCTCGACGAGACGGCGGCCGACCTCGACGCCGCCCTCGCCCTGGATCCCGTCGGCCACGGGAAGGTGCTCTCCCTCGCCGAGGGGGTCCTCTCCCGGAACCCGAGGTCCGCGCCGGGGACGAGGGTGCGGGCCCGCGCGCTGGCCGCCGGGGGCCGGTTCGACGAGGCGGTGAAGGGGTTCCGCGACCTCGCCGACCTCGACCCGCGCATGCGCGAGGACGCCCTCGCCGGGCTCGACGGCGTCCTCGAGGACGGGCCGGGGCACCCCGAGGCCCAGTACCGCCGCGCCGAGATCCTCCTCGAGCTCGGGCGCGCGGAGGAGGGCGCGGAGCAGGTCGAATCCCTCGTCGGCGCGCTCCGGCCCGGGGATCCGCGGGGCCTGCGCGCGCGGCTCCTCCTCGCGACGGCCCGCGAGGCCCTCGGCGACTTCGACGCGGCCCTCGCGTCCCTGCGCACGGCGGCCGGGGAGCACCCGGGGGAGCCCTCGGTCCCGCCGAGGATCCGCGCCAACTTCGCCGCCCGCCTCGCCGCGGACGCCGCCGCCTTCCGCAAGGAGGGGGATCGGGACCTCGACGCAGGGGCCGCCGTCCTCGACGCCGGGGACCCCCTCGCCGCCCTGACCGCCGTCGGCCCGCAGCCGGAGAAGGGGGAGGACCTCGCCCGCTGGAGGACGCTGCGGGGGCGCGCGTTCTTCGTCCTCGGGTCGGCGACGGAGGCGGTGGAGGAGCTGGAGGAGGCGCTGAAGGCGAAGGGGATGGAGGACGCGAAGACGGAGACGGCCCGCGACGCGCTGTACTTCTGCGGCCTCGCCCACCTCCGCACCGGGGAGATGCTGAAGGCGATCCGGCGCCTGGAGCAGGTGGCCCGGATCGCCCCGGCCCACCGCCGCGTCCGCGAGGCCCTCGATCGCGTGTACGACGAGGACCGACGCCGCCTCGAGCGGCCGCTCTCCTTCACCCAGGACCTCGAGACGCTGTCGAAGGGGACCCCCCGTGGTTGACCCCAACTACTTCAAGGAGGACTCCGCCGGCCCCCAGGGCCTCGGGGTGATCCGGAAGATCCTCGAGGAGCTGGAGGCGCTGCGCGAGGAGCACCGGGTCTCGACGGCCGACCTCGGCGCGGCCGTGGCGGACACGGTCCGCCGGGCGGAGGAGATCTCCCGCCGCGCGACGGAGGGGCTGCGGGAGGAGCTGGAGGGCGCGGTCGCCCGGCTGCGGGAGGAGATGGCGGAGGTGAAGCGGTCCTCGGGCACCGTCGAGACCGGGGTGGGGGAGACGCGGGCCGCGCTGGTGGAGCTCGTGGAGTACGACCGGCAGCGGCGGCAGCGGGAGGAGGCGGACCGCGAGAGGCAGGAGCGCCTCCAGCGGGCGGCGAAGGCGGCGGAGATCAACCGCGCGGCCCGCATCCACCACCGCTCCGGCCGGCGCGACGAGGCCGTCGCGGCCCTGACGGAGGCCCGCGCCCTCGACCCCGACAGCGCGGAGATCTCCTCGAACCTCGGCGCGGCGCTCCTCGCCGCGGGCCGGGTGATCCCGGCGGAGGAGCCGCTGCGCCGCGCGGTGCGCCTCGACGACTCCCTCGTGGCGGCCCGCGCGAACCTCGGCGCGATGCTCCTCCTCAAGGGGGAATCGGAGGAGGCGGTGAAGCAGCTCGAGGAGGCGGTGCGGCGCGACCCGGCCCACGGCGCCGCGTGGAACAGCCTCGGCAACGCCCGATGGGTGCGCGGCCTCTACGCCGCCGCCATCCAGGCCTGGCACGAGGCGTACCGGGCCGATCCCCTCCTCCTCGAGGCCGCCCGCAACCTGGAGCGGCAGCAGGAGATCTGACGGCGCGCCGCGGCCGGCCGGAATCGGGCAAGGCCCTTGCGGCGAGGTTCGACCTCCACGTACCATGAGGGGTTGGAGGTGGACCGATGAGGAACCTGATCCTGCTGGCCGCCGCCGTTCTCGCCGCCCAGGACGAGGGCGCGCGCATCGTCGCGGCGATGAAGACCATCCTCGAGGCGGGCAAGACCAAGGAGGCCGTCTCCTTCCTGGACCACGAGAGGTCGCGCGCCGCCCTTGCCGCCCATCCGAAGGCCCTGGCCGACATCGCCTCCGAGGCGGGGGACGACGCCTCCGTCCTGGCCGCCTCCTCCAGGGACGAGGCCCGGAAGCTGGGCGACCTCCTCGAGTCCCTGGCGGAGGCCGCGGTCGCGGCCGCGCCGGAGAAGGCGGACTCCCACTGGGCGGTGGGGGAGGCGAAGGTCGCCGCGGGCCGCCTCGCCCTGGCGGCGGGGGAGAAGGACGTCCCCGCCGACCGCTGGATCGCCGCCGTCGACGCCTTGGAGAAGGCCTACGAGGCCGATTCCCGCGAAGGGATGGCGCTCGCCTGCGCCGCCGAGGCGGCCATGGAGGGCGCCGGCCGCACCGGGGCGGACGGCGCGGCCCTCGTCGCGCGGGCCACCGCCCTCATGGGCAGGGCCCTCGAGAAGCACCCCGACTCCACCCCGGTCCTCAAGTCGGCCACGTTCCTGGACATCGCCCGGTGCCGGCGCCTCCTCGACGCCAAGGACAAGGCGGGCGCCGACGCGGCCCTCGCCGCGGCCCTGGCGCGGCTGGCCCCCCACCTCAAGGGCGCCTCCACCGACGTGGAGATCGCCACGGGCCACAACGCGGCGGTCTCCTTCCTCAAGGCGAACGCGAAGGAGCTGAAGAAGGCCAAGGGGGAGTTCCTCGCGGCGCCGGGCCGGGTCGCGGGGGTCCTCGACCTCCAGATCCCCCTCGGCCGGCTGTGGTCCACGGACGGCGAGAAGACCACGGTCTTCCAGTTCACGCCGGAGTTCGAGGCGCTGCGGTCGTTCTCGTTCTCGACGTACGACTGGGACACGGAGTGGCAGCTCGGCGACGGGTCGAAGGTGGGCGGCGACAACCTGTCCGGGCTGGCGGGGAACGAGTACGCGATCGCCGTCCGCACGATGAAGAAGGTGATCTCGAAGAGGGCGCCGGCGAAGGCCCGCCTCAACCGGTGGGTGGACGACGGGTACTACTACGAGGTCCAGGGCATCGACGCGGACGGGGACTACTCCTTCGCCCGGACCTGGTTCTTCAAGTGCAAGGGGGGCCACCTGACGACGATCCGCCTGACGATGTACGACTTCAAGGAGGGCAAGGGGCCCGACGCGGGGGCCCAGCTGGTCCTGGACTCGATCAAGGAGGCCCCGAAGAAGTAGGGGCCGCCCCTTCCCTGCGCGCCGGGGAGGAGATGGTGGAACGGGACCTGAAGGCGATCGGGGTCGTGGATCCGGCGGTCCTCCGGTCGATGGGCCGGGTGCCCCGGCACCTCTTCGTGCCCGGGAGGTTCCGCGACCGGGCCTACGAGGACACGCCGCTGCCCATCGGCCACGGGCAGACGATCTCCGCCCCCGACGTGGTCGGCTACATGACGCAGGCCTTGGGCGTGAAGTCCGGCGGGAAGGTGCTCGACGTCGGCACCGGGTCGGGCTACCAGGCGGCGGTGCTCGCCGACCTCGGCTGCCGCGTGTTCTCCATCGAGATCCTGCAGCCCCTCGCCGACGAGGCGCGGAGGCGGCTGGCGGACCTGAAGTACGCGTCGGTGACGGTGCGGGCCGGGGACGGCTACCTCGGCTGGCCGGAGGAGGCCCCCTTCGACGGGATCCTCGTCGCCGCCGCCCCGGACCACGTGCCGAAGCCCCTCGTCGAGCAGCTGAAGCCGGGGGCGCGCCTGGTCCTCCCCGTCGGGCCGCAGGGGGGCGTCCAGAGCCTGCTCGTCCTCACGAAGAGGGAGGACGGGACCGTGGACGAGGAGGAGACCCTCCCGGTGCGGTTCGTGCCCCTCGTGCGGTGAGACCCTACGTCCCCGCGTCCCGCGGCAGGCGGTACTCCATGCCCGCGGTCCGCGAGGAGACCTTGAGAACGACCGGCATGCGGCGCTTGAAGGTCGATCCCATCACCCGGCGCTCGATGGCGCGGAACAGCGCCTCCGGCACCCCCGACCGCACGAGGTCGGCCGGGAGGCGGCCGCAGTCGAGCCACTGGTAGAGCACCCGGTCGGCGTCGTCGTAGGTGAAGCCCAGCTCCCCCTCGTCCGTCTGCCCGGCCCAGAGGTCCGCCGAGGGCGCCTTGTCGAGGATGGGGGCGGGCACGCCGAGGTGGCGCGCCAGGGCCCTCACCTCGCACTTGTAGAGGTCCCCCAGCGGCTGGATCGCCGCCGCCATGTCCCCCCAGAGCGTCGAGTAGCCGAGGAGGATCTCCGTTTTGTTGCTCGTCCCCACGACGAGGGCCTTCTCCACCGCCGAGAGGTCGTAGAGCGCGATCATCCGCGCCCGGGCGGCGAGGTTGCCCCGGCGGACCCGGTCCTGCCGGGGGAGGGCCGCCTCCAGGGCGGCCAGCACGGGGGAGAGATCCACGACCCGCAGTTCCACGCCCGCCGCCGCCGCCGCGAGCCTCGCATGCTCCATGGAGTCCGGCGAGGAGCCCGCCACGGGGAGCGCCACCGCGACCATGTCCGCGGGGCCGAGGGCCTTCGCCCCGAGCATCAGCGAGACGGCGCTGTCGATGCCCCCCGACAGGCCCACGATCCCCCGGCGGAAGCCGGTCCGGTGGACCTCGTCCGCCAGCGCGCGGACGAGGACCGCCGCCGCCGCCGCCGGGTCAGTCCTGGGGGCGTCGCCCGCGCTCGCGGAGAGCATCGCGGATCTCCCGGGACACCAGGTCCCCCTTCTCGTCCCTCTCGAGCGGAAGCGCCGTCCGGGCGCGCCGGAGCAGGTCGGGATCGAGGTCGGCCAGCACGAGGGCCTCCTCCCCCTCGGGGCCCGCGGCGGCCAGGCGGCCCGTGGGCTCCCGGATCTCCGAGCCCCCGGCGAAGGTGACCCCCTCCTCCGTCCCCACCCGGTTGGCGTGGACCACGAACACCCCGAGGCTCCGGGCGTAGGCCTCGTTGAGCACCTGGAGCATCCGGAGCGACCCGAACCCCCCCTCCGCGAGGTCCCGCCCCGGGCTGCAGCTCATCGCGACCAGCAGGTCCATCCCCCGGTAGGCCAGCGCGGTGGCCGAGGAGAGGTGCCAGAAGTCCCGGCAGACGAGGATCCCCAGGGAGAGGCCGAGGGCCTTCGAGCGGTGGGTGCGGAAGCGGTCCCCGGGGGAGAAGTACCGCCCCTCCTCGAACATCCCGTGGTTCGGCAGGTAGACCTTGCGGTGCACGAAGGCGGCCCTCCCCCCCTCGAGGAGGATTCCGGCGTTGGCCGGGGGGCCCGTGCGGGCGGCGATCACCCCGCCGAGGACGACCGCCATGGGGCCCGCCTCCGCGGCGAGCCCCTCCAGGGCCCCCCCCTTCGCGGGGATCACGACCCCCGTGGCCAGGTCCCTCAGGGCGTAGCCGGTGAGCGACAGTTCGGGGAAGACGAGGAGATCCGCCCTCTCCGCCCGGGCGCGCCCGATCCAGTCCCTGTGGAGGGCGACGTTGGCCTCGACGTCCCCGAGGCGGGGATGCATCTGGGCGATGGCGACGCGCAGGGTGGGACCTCCGGGGGCGGGGGAGGTTGACGGCCCCGGGGCGCGATCCTAGGATCGATGCCCGCCGGCCGGATCATTTCCCACGGAGACGTCCATGCCCCTTCCCCGAAGCCTCCTCGCCGCCGCCGCCGTCGCCGCGCTCCTGTCCGCCCCCCCGCCGGCCCGCGCCGACCTCGTGCTCCTCTTCGACGGGAAGACCGTCGAGGGGAAGGTCACCCGCTCCGGCAAGAAGGTGGTGGTCAAGGGGTGGAAGGGGAAGTCCACGACCTACGCCGAGTCGGAGGTGAAGTTCGTCGAGGCGGGGGAGTGCTCCTGGGACGTGGCGGCCCGGATGCTGAAGGAGATCCCCGCCGACGCCTCCGACTCCCTCTTCGTGGACAAGCACCTCGAGGTGGCCCGGTACCTGAAGGAGCGCCGCCAGTACACGCCGGAGGTGTCCGAGCTGGAGGCGAAGGAGTACGAGGCGGTCCTCAAGAAGGCGCCCGAGAACGACGAGGCCCACGCGGGGCTCGGCCACATCCGATGGGGGCAGTGGTGGTTCAAGAACGACAAGGACCTCCTCGCCTTCCGCAAGGGGGACGCCCGCTCCGCGGCGACCGTCATGGAGCCCCTCGGCTACGTGAAGTACAGGAAGACCGGCCTGTGGGAGGTCAAGGAAGACATCGAGGCCATGGAGGCCGGGAAGATCCGCTTCAAGGGGAAGTGGATGACGGAGGAGGAGAAGAAGGCCGCCCAGGGGTACGTGAAGGACGACAAGGGCGGCTGGGTCCTGGCCCGCGATCTCAAGGCCCGCCAGACCATCGAGGACGTGGAGAAGCAGCTCGGGGTGAAGCCGGTCACGGTCACGAGCAGCCGCCACTTCCTCCTGATCTCCTGGCTGAACACCGGCGAGACGGCGCAGCTGAAGGAGCTCTTCGAGAAGACCTACGAGGACCACCGCCGCCTGCTCGGAATCCCCGTCCCGAAGGAGGAGGAGGGGGACGACGACATGTTCCCCGAGGGGATCACCGTCTACATCCTCGTGGACAAGGAGCGGAAGGACAAGTGGGTGGAGACCTACGGCAAGGGGATGGGCTGGAGCGACGAGATCATCAACCACCGGAAGATGAACGCCACGGGCTGGCACGACCTCGCGCCGACCTACCTGCTCTCCTCCGGGGAGAAGACGGAGAAGAACCGCCAGCGGGACGGGGACAAGGACATCCACCAGGCGCGATCGACCCACACCTCCCAGATCGGCCGGATCATCCTGGACCGCCTGCGGAGCCCGAACCACCCCGCGTGGCTCATGGAGGGGAACGCCTTCCTGGCGGAGATCCGCGCCAACGAGACGGCGGACTGCTGCTACGTGGCGAAGGTGGAGTACCGCGAGGAGATCGCCAACAAGCAGGGGTCGCGGGCCAAGTACTACGACTTCATGAAGGCCCAGGTCACGGCCGGCATGGACCGCTCCCTGCGGCAGCTGTTCACGCTGCCGCTGAACTTCCTCGACTGGGCGGACTCGGTGAAGTCCTGGTCCTTCCTCGAGTTCCTCTACGCCACGTACCCCGCCGCCCTCCACCAGCTGGTGAAGACGCCGTTCCCCGAGGTGGAGGAGATCCTCCCCGCCCACGTGGACGCGGCCATCAGGGCGATGAAGGCCAAGGACCCCGCGAACCCGGGCAAGACCAAGGACGAGGGCCCGGTCCCGACCGCGCCGATCAAGGTCTCGGGGCCCGGCGCGACCCCCATCACCGACGGCAGCAAGGAGCAGAGGGCGGTGGAGGCGGCCCGCAGCGAGGCGTGGCTGGCCAAGGCCCTCGGCAAGGACCTCGACGCCCTCGAGGCGGAGTGGAAGGCGTGGCTGCTGAAGAAATAGGGGCGCTGTAGGGGCGACCCTTCGGGTCGCCCGGCCTTTCAACGGTCGGGCTGCGAACGGCAACGGCAAAGGCAACGGCCGGGCGACCCGGAGGGTCGCCCCTACTGGCCCGTCTCCTTGGCCAGGTTGTCGACGATCTTCTTGATGGCGCCGTCGGGGTCGGGGCCGCCGAGCTCGAGGTACTTCCGGTAGGACTTCAGGGCGTCCACGGGCTTCTGCAGGATCTCGTCGCGGAACTCGGCCAGGTACAGGTGGGGCCACGGGTCCGAAGGATCGGCGTCCGCGGCGTCCTTGAAGGCCTTCTCGGTCCCCTCGTCGTCCTCGAGGTCGTTGAGGAGCCTCCCCTTCAGCAGCAGGGCCCGGGCGTTCCTCGGGTTCGCGGCCAGGCACTGGTCGAGGTACTTCTGCGTCTCCTCGGCCTTGCCCATCTTGTAGGCCAGCTCCGCCTGCAGGCGCATCGCCTCGTCGTGGTCGGGCTTGAGGGCGAGGAGCCGTCCCAGGACCTTCTCCGCGTCCTTCTGCTTCCCGAGGAGGACGAGGATGTCCGCCTGGTACCAGAGGGCCTTCTGGCTGTCCGGGCGGAGCCGGAGCACCGCGTCGTAGGCGGCGATGGACTCGGCGTACTTCGCCTGGCGATTGAGGACCCAGCCGATGTGCATCTTCGTCTCCACGTCCCGGTCGGAGAGCTTCTCGGCGAGCCGGAGGGACGCCTCGGCCTCCTTCCACAGGCCCACCTTGGCCTGCGCGAACCCCAGGTCGCGCTGGTGCTCGAAGCGCTTCGGGCGGAGCCTGGCGGCCTTCTCGTACCAGGGCAGGGAGCCGGAGAAGTCGCTCACGACCTCGTAGGTGCGCCCGGCGATCGAGGCGACGGCCGGGCTCGCGGCGTACGTCTCCGTCGCGGCGAGGGCCATCTCCCGGGCCTCGGGGTTCTTCCCCTGCCGCAGCAGGAGGCGGATCACGAGCACCCGGAAGTCGTCCCGGAGGGGGGCGAGCTCGCAGGCGCGGCGGGCCGGGGCCTCGGCGTCGGCGGCCCGGCCGCGGTCCAGGAGGAAGCCGGCCTGCTCCGCGAGGAGTTCCGCGTCCAGGGGGCGCACGGCGAGGGCGTCGGCGAACACCTTGTCGGCGGCCGCGGCCGCGGCGGGGTCGAGGGCGAGGGTCGCCTCGGCGAGGATGCGGAAGGCGGACACGGGAGAACCCGGGGCCTTGATCGCGTTGAGGGCGGCCTCCCTGGCCGCGGCGGGGTCGCCGGCGGCGAGGTGGGCCCGGGCCAGGGAGGCCAGGACCGAGCCGCTGGAGGGGCAGGCCTCGGCGCCGGACTTCGCCGCCGCCAGGGCCCGGGCGGGGTCGCCGGCCTCGAGGCCGGCGCGCACCAGGGCGACCTGGGAGGGTGCGCTGGAGGGATCCGCCTTGACCGCCTCCTCCAGCTCCTTCACCGCCTTCTCGAACTCGCCGTCCTCGAGGTGGGCGAGTCCGCGGGCCGTGCGCGCCGCGGCGGGGCTCTCCTGGGCCAGGGCAGGCGGGGGGGCGAGCATCGCCGCCGCCGCCATCCACGGCCGGACGGACAGCGGGAAGCGCGGGTGCCGGAAGTTCACGGGCGGGGCGGGGTGGGAAGGGGAGGTCCGGGTGCCGGTCGGCTATGCGGCGCCGCGGTCCCCGCCCGAGTCCCGGCCGCGGTAGTCGGCCTGGCGCAGGCGCTCGCGGGCCCCCTCCAGGTCCTTCTTGTTCTTGTCCTTGGAGGACTTCGACCCGCCCACGGACTTCCCGCCCGCGGTGCCGCTCTTGGGTGCGGGGCCGCGGCCTCCGCGCCCGCCGCCGCCGCCGCCGCCGCGCGCGAAGGCGAGGTCGGAGGACGCCACGGCCAGGGTGGCGAGGACCGCGACGGCCAGGTAGGACCTCTTGTTCAGGCGCATGGTGCCTCCGGCTGTAGGGAAGCCTCCGCACGGCTTCCGGTACCTGGACCAGTATACCCGCCGGGGGGGGCCCCTGTTTCGGTCCGGCGGGGGAATCAGGCGGGGGGCAGGGGGGGGGCGGGTGACGGGGAGGGGGGAGCCTCGTCCTTGACCACCCGGCTGACGTCCACCAGGGCGTCCCCCTCGTCGAGGGAGACCAGGCGCACCCCCTGGGTGGCGCGCCCGATGGTCCGGAGGCTGGCGACCGGGGTCCGGACGATCTTGCCCCCCTTGGTGATGAAGAGGATGTCGTCGTCCTCGCGCACGGGGAGGACCGTGACGACCTTGCCGTTGCGCTCCGTCACGCGGACGTTGATCACCCCCATGCCGCCGCGCCCCTTGGCGGGGTACTCGTCGATGTCGGTCCGCTTCCCCATGCCGCGCTCGCAGGCGGTGAGGATGGTCGTGCCCTCCTCGAGGGCCAGCAGGGACACCACCCGGTCGTCCTCCCCGCGGAGGCGGATCCCGATGACCCCCATGGTGTCGCGGCCCGTGGGGCGCACCGATTCGCCGTTGAACCGCAGGGCGTAGCCGTCCGCCGTGGCCAGGAGGAAGTCCTGGGCCGGGCGGGTGAGGATGACGTCCACGAGGGCGTCCCCCTCCTCGAGGCGGATCCCGATGATCCCCGACGTGCGGGGGCGGGAGTAGGCCTCCAGCGGGGTCTTCTTCACGATCCCCCGGCGAGTGGCCATCACCAGCATCCGCTCGCCGTCGAAGCGGTCCACGGCGATGACGGAGGCGACGGTCTCCCCCTCGAGGGGGAGGAGGTTGACGAGGGCCCGGCCCTTGCCGGTCCGGGCGCCCTGGGGGATGTTGTAGACCTTGAGCCACAGGGCGCGCCCCTTGTCGGTGAAGAAGAGCAGGTAGTCGTGGGTCGAGGCGACGTAGAGGGCGGCGAGGTGGTCCTCGTCCTTGGTCTCCGCCCCGGTGACCCCCTTGCCGCCGCGGCCCTGGGTGCGGTAGGCCGCCACGGGGGTGCGCTTGGCGTACCCCTCCCGGGAGAGGGTGACGATGACCTGCTCCTCGGCGACGAGATCCTCCATGTCGAGGACCGCGGCGTCGCCGGTGATCTCGGTGCGCCGCTCCTCCCCGTACTTCGACTTCAGCTCCTCGAGGTCCTCGACGATCATCTGGAGCACGAGCTTCTCGTCGGCCAGGATCGCGCGGTACTCGGCGATCTTCTCCATGACCTCGGCGTACTCCTTCTCGAGCTTGTCCCGCTCGAGGCCGGTCAGGCGCTGCAGGCGCATCTCGAGGATGGCGTTGGCCTGGATGGCGGTGAGGCCGAAGCGGGACCTGAGCCCCTCCCGCGCCTCGGCCCCGTCCTTGCTCCCGCGGATGACCTTGATGACCTCGTCGATGTGGTCGAGCGCGATGCGCAGCCCCTCGAGGACGTGGGCCGTCCGCTCGGCCTGGCGCAGCAGGAAGCGGGTCCTCCGCCGGATGACCTCGACCCGGTGGTCGCGGAAGCGGAGCAGCATGTCCTTCAGCGGGAGGGTCTCGGGGCGGCCGTCCACGAGGGAGACCGCGTTGACGCCGAAGGTGTCCTGGAGCGGCGAGTGCTGGAAGAGGTTGTTGAGGACGACCTCGGCGTCGGCGTCCTTCTTGCACTCGATGACGATGCGCACGCCCTCCATCGAGGACTCGTCCCTCAGGTCGGAGATCCCGTCGAGGCGGTCCACCTTGACGCCCGTGGCGATGGTCTCGACGAGGCGGGAGATGTTCACCGTGTAGGGGATCTCGGTGACGACGATCCGCTCGCGCCCGTTCTTCAGCGTCTCGATGGCGGTCCGGGCCCGGAGCACGATCTGCCCGCGTCCCGTGGCGTAGGCGTCGGCGATCCCCTGGCGCCCGCAGATGAGGCCCCCGGTGGGGAAGTCGGGGCCCGGCACGATCTCCATGAGGTCGGGGAGGGGGATCTCGGGGTTCTCGATGACGGCGATGAGGGCGTCGCAGATCTCGCGCAGGTTGTGGGGGGGGATGTTGCTCGCCATGCCGACGGCGATGCCGCTGCCGCCGTTGACGAGGAGGTTGGGGACGCGGGCGGGGAGGACCGTCGGCTCGTCCCGGGTGTCGTCGTAGTTCCGGACGAGGTCCACCGTCTCCTTCTCGAGGTCGTCGAGCATCTCCATGGCCGGGCCCGTGAGGCGGGCCTCGGTGTAGCGCATGGCCGCGGGGGGGGAGCCGTCGTTGGCGCCGAAGTTGCCCTGGCCGTCCACGAGGGGGACGCGCATCACCCAGTCCTGGGCCAGGCGCACGAGGGTCGGGTAGA
>CAZWGT010000025.1:13396-20618 GCA_964633345.1 uncultured Planctomycetota bacterium | reverse complement strand
CGGACGATCGCGATCCGGGAGCGATGGACGGCGGGGGGGTGGTAGGGGCGACCCTCCGGGTCGCCCGGCCGTTCCATCCCACGGAAACGGGGCAAGGCGCCCAGGCTGTTCGAGAGGTGTACCCCGTGTACGGGAACCGCCCTCCCGCCCCGCCTCTCAACGCGCCCGGGGGGACATCGTCCGGTCCGTTCCGGACGATGTCCCCCCGGGCGCCACCGCGACGCCGAAGGCGTCGCGGAACGACCTCATGGTCGAGGTCCGCCGCAGAGCGCCACCCGCGCTACTTCTCCGGCGGCGCCGGCTTCTCCTCCGCCGGGGCCGCCTTCTCCTCCGCCGGGGCCGGCTTCGCCCAGGAGGACGAGAGCAGGGACCAGAAGGGGACGACGTCCGCGCCGTTGACCATCTGGTTCGGAAGCCGGAACACGAGGTCCATGTCCGCCATGCGGGCGTAGCGGCTCCCGCCGCCCTCCGCCTCGGCGCCGAGGACGAGGGTCCTCTCCCGCTTCTCCCCGTCCCCCTTCTGCAGGGTGATCGTCACGGCGAGGCCCGCCGGCGGATCCCCGAGCCCCCACTTCTCGAGCCCCTCCTTCGTCTTGGCCTCGAAGGCGGAGGCGTGGACCGAGAGGAGGTGGGCGAGGGCGGCGCTCAGCGCCCCGCCGTCGGGCTCCGGCCCCCCCGGCGCGGCCGTCCACGCGTTGCTCTTGCCGTCGCGGAGGAAGGTCTCCGTCCCCGTGGCCGTCCGCCTCGCCATCCCCCGGACCTCGCCGAGGTCGATCTTCAGGACCTCCCGCTCCCGCCAGGCGAGCCAGCCCTGCTCCAGGCGGTCGAGGAACGCGCCGTCGAGGAGCACCGGGGGCGGGGCCTCCGCCTCCCCCTTCAGGGGGAGCACGCGGGCCGGTACGCGGCCCTCGGCGTCGCGCTTCCCGAGGAGGAGCGTGCGCGAGCCGGCCTCGTCGACCCCGACGAGGACGAGGCGGGCCGGGGCGTCCGCCGCCGCCGCCAGCCCGTGCTTCGCCGGGTCCTCGCCGTCGAGGAAGCGCATCACCTCGGCCTTGCGGATCTCGTCGAGGAGCCCGTCCACGAGGGTGGTCTCGGCCGGCGTGCGCTCGGGCTTCTCGACGTCCCAGCGGTCCAGGACCCGCAGCAGCTTCCACGCCCGGGCGGGGTCCGCGTGGGCGAACTCGATGGAGTCCACCTTCGCCCAGCCGATGCGCAGGAGGTTCCGGTCCCGGAGGGCCGCGGGGTCGAACCGGGCCACGGCGTTGGGGAGCTCGGCGCCGCAGGTGTAGACGGAGTTCTCCCCCTCCTCCATGAACCAGACCTTGTCGGACCCCGCGTCGCCGCCGAGCTTGAGGACCAGGGGTTTCTCGCGCCCCTCGCGCCGGACGGTGATGGTGGCTCGGGGCTGGAGCAGCCCGTAGGTACCGAGGTCCGGGGCCCCGTCGACGACGAAGTCGGAGACCTCCACGTTCAGGGCCTTGGCCAGCAGGTCGTTGATTCCCTGGGGGTCCGCGGGGCCCCGGTAGGGGGAGGTCACGTCCCAGGTGCCGCCGCCGGCCGACTTCACCGCCTCGAAGGACGTCCCGTCGGCGCGGGACAGCCCCAGGGACTTGGCCTGGAAGGCCTCGAAGCCCGCAGGCCGGCGCTCCCGGAGCGTCCCGACCTTCGCCGACTCGAGGCGCTCCACGGCCGAGACGGGCACCACGTAGGCGTCCCCGTTCCCGTCCTTCTCCGCGTAGACGTTCTGCCGCTCGAGCGTGCGCCCGCCGAAGGCGGCCTTCACCGTGCGCCCCTCCAGCTCCAGGGTCACCTGGACCGGGGGCTTGTCGAGCCCCCAGGAGCGGCGCTCGTCGGGCTTGATCTCCTCCTTGCGCCAGAAGTTCTTCGGGGCGACCCGGGAGAGGTTGTTCAGGATCTCCCCCACGGACTCGGCGGAGGCCCGGACGGGGATCTTGCCGATGCGGACGCGCCACCGCTCCCGGTCCTCCCCGTCGCGCTCCAGGCGCACCTCTCCCTCCGGGTTGCGGATGTCCAGGGCCTTCACCTCGGAGACGGAGAACTCGAGGAACCGGGCGGGCACGGGCGAGACCGGCCCCGCCGGGGTCGAGAGCAGGATGGCGGCCGAGAGGCCCGCGAGGACGAGGATGGCGAGGATGACGGTCGTCAGTCGCTTCAAGGACTACCTCCTGCGCACCCACCACATGCCCACGGCGACCCCGAGGACGAGCACCGGGAGGGCCACCACCATGGTCCAGAAGGCGAGATCCCGGTCGATGGGGCGGAGCTGGACGACCTCCGACTCGATCGACTTGGGGTCGATGGCGATGAGGTCCCGGCGCACGGCCCAGGACACCGTGTTGAGGAGCAGGGTCCGGTTCCCGGGTACCCGGGCGGGGCTGTTCGGGTCCAGCTTCAGGTCCGTGGCGAAGTCGGAGTCCCCGAAGACCACGAGACGGCCCCCGGGCTTCCCCCCCTCGCCGGCCCGGCGCTCCGCCGAAACGGCCACGGGGAGGCGCTTGCCCACGATGTCCCCCGGCTCCGGCTGGATGGCCTTCTTCTGGAATCGGCCCGGGCGGATCCTCGCTCCGAAGGGCTCGTAGCCGCGGATGTCGCGGGGCGCGAAGGCCAGGTCCTGGATCTCCACGCCCGCGGGGGTCTTCTCGGCGTGCAGAACGGGCAGGGCGGCGCGGAAGGAGACCACGAAGCTCGAGGATCGCAGCGCGCTCATGGCCGGGTGGCGCCCGAACTCGTCCCTGGCCGCGTAGACCTCGAAGGTGGGCTCCGCGAGGTCCCCCTGCAGAGCGGTGCTCTCCACGATGTAGGAGACGATCACGAAGTCCCGCGGCGCCGACAGGCCGTAGGACTCGAGCAGCCCCTCCAGCCCCGTGGTCCCCTCCCCGGAGGTCAGGGGGTCGAGGAAGAGGAGGACGGAGCCCCCCCGGGCGAGGAAGGCGGACAGGGCCTCGACCTCCCCGCCGCCGAGGGGTGCCGCGGGTCCGGGAACGCAGACGAGGTCCACGTCGGGGGGAATCGCCGGTTCGCGGGACAGGTTGATCCGGGAGATCGAGAAGTTGTCCCCCCGGAGCGCCTCCGCGAGCATCGCCACCGACTGCGCCGGGGCGCCCGCGGACGCCGACTGCTTCTCGCCGTGCCCCTCGAGGAAGGCGACCTTCCGCTGGGCGAAGACGACCTCGTGGATCGCGTTCGTGAGGATCCCCTCGCCGCTGAACCGCTCGCTGCCGAGGGAGGAGGTGCTGAGGAACTCCTGGTTCACGGGGACGACCCGCGTGCGCACGACCTGCTTCTCCCCCCGCGGCCGGAAGCCGATGAGGACCACGTCCTCCTCGCCGGTGAGCCCCTCGATGAGGCCGTCCATCCCGGCCTCGAGGAGCCCCTTGCGGAGGTCGTCCTCGGACCGGAGCGCGTCCATGGCGCGGAAGTTCATCCCCGGGCACGCCGCCTGGTACTGGCGCAGCAGCTCCTGCACGCGGAGGTGGACCCCCGAGCCGGCCCGCCGCGAGGCCCCGTAGTCCACGGAGAACGCCAGCAGCTCCCCCTCCACGCGGTCGAGGACCGCCCGCGTCTTGTCGGAGAGGGAGTACTGCCCCGTCTCCGTCAGGTCCACGGTGGCCCAGGTCCGGCCGGGGACGAAGCGGGCGTTGAGGTAGCTCACGACGCCGAGCAGGACGACCACGAGGTGGAGCATCGCCAGCACGTTGAGGGCGACCCGTCCGCGGAAGAAGGGCCACACGATGGAGGTCCACCAGTGGAAGGAGACCGCGAAGACGAGGATGCACAGGACCACGGCGCCGATGGCGCCGAAGGCGGCCATCGGTCCGGTCCAGCCCGCCTGCCGGATCCCCAGGATGGTCGATGCGTCGCCGTTGAGGGCCAGCAGCAGCACCCACCACATCACGATGTAGGAGCACACCGCCAGCGCGGTGAGCGCCAGCGCCTCGAGGGCGCGGGGGAACGCGACCCGGGAGAGCAGGTAGGCGAAGTAGCCCCCGAGGAGGGAGAGGGCGCCCAGGACCATCGCCACGCCGCCCGCGTCGGTGACGGGGGACGGGGCGCCGGCGGCGATCTCCGGCCGGATCCGGGAGACGATGAGGCCCTCGACGAGGAGGACCGCACCGGCCACCACGGCCGCGGGGACCCAGCGCGGCGAGGCGGGAAGGACCGGGGGCTCGGGCGGGGCGTCCGCGGGGTCGCTCACGGGCCTACCTCCACTTCCGGTACTCGATGGAGCGGACGGAGAGGAAGAGGAAGAAGAGGGTGAAGGTCGCGAAGTACAGGAAGTCCACGAGGGGGAGCGTGCCCCTCAGGAAGGGCTCGAGGTGCCTCGTCGGCGACAGGTAGAGGGCCGCCTCCGACCAGGCGGGGATCGTCAGGATCTGGCGGGCCTGCATGATCGGCTGGACGACCCAGAAGAACAGGATGATGACGAAGGCGAGGAAGGCCCCGAGCACGGAGTCCTGGGTGAGGGTCGAGGCGAAGATCCCGATGGCGATGTGGAACCCGCCGAAGAGGACGAGTCCCGCGTACCCGGCGACGACGGGCCCGAGGTCGGGCTTGCCGATGGAGGCCCCGATGAACTTCAGGACGGCGAAGTAGGCGAAGGTCGGCAGCAGCATCACGACGAAGAAGGTCCACGCCCCGAAGAACTTCCCCGCCACCACGTGGGCCTCGGTGACCGGCGTCGTCATGAGGGGCTCCACCGTCCCCGAGGCCTTCTCCTCGGCGAAGGAGCGGATCGTGAGGATGGGGACGAGGAAGACGAGGAACGAGGCGATGGACTGGAAGGCGGCCCGGTAGGAGACGGCCGGGTACTCGCTGAGGATGGCGTAGAAGAGGTACCCCGAGGCCAGGGTGAAGAGCACCATCACCATGTAGGGGACGGGGGTGTGGAAGTAGAACATCGTCTCGCGCTGGAGGAGGGAGCCGAAGCGGCTCGTCTCGCAGACGAGATCGAGGAGCGCCCCGAGGACCACGTGGACGAGGGCCGCGGCGGCCGCGGTGGCGGCCACGCGGAGGGCCGTCTCCCAGAAGGTCCCCTTCTCGCCGAGGGCCGTCGTCCAGTAGAGGCCGGAGAAGGCCACCACCGGGATCAGGAGGAGGATGCCGTGGATCTTCAGGCGGGAGATCGCCCGGTCCACGCCGTAGCGCAGCCAGAACATCTCCGGCCGGTCGGCTCCGTCGCGCAGCAGCGCGTGGTTCATGCCGCCGCCTCCGAACCCGCAGGGTCCGCGGGCCCGGTCCGCCCCGCCCCGCCGTCGCCGGCGCCCTGCCCTCCCAGCCCCCGGGTGACCTCGTGGAAGAAGTCCTCCAGGCGCGGCGGCCCCTCCTGGACCTCGAGGAGATCCGCGCCGAGGCGCTCCGCGAGGAGCGCCTTGAGGGGCGCGACGGCGGTCCCGTCGGCCAGGACCCGCAGGAGCGCCCCGCGGAGCGCGTCCATGGAGAGGTTCTCCACCGCGCGGACCCCGGGGACCCCCTGGAGGACGGCCGAGGCCGCCTCGAAGGTCCCCGAGGTCCGGATGGTGAGCAGCACGCTCTCCTTCAGGCGCGCCTGGAGGTCCTCGACGGTCCCCTCGGCGACGACCCGACCGCGGGCGATGACGATGGCCCGGCGGCAGACCTCCTCCACCCACGGGATGATGTGGGTGGAGAACAGGACCGTGCGGTCCCGGCCGAGCTCCTTGATGAGGTCCCGGACCTCGCGCACCTGGTTGGGGTCGAGCCCGACGGTGGGCTCGTCGAGGATGAGGATCTCGGGGTCGTGGGTCAGGACGTCGGCCAGGCCCACGCGCTGGCGGTACCCCTTGGAGAGGTGGCCGATGACGCGGTCGGCGACGTCCTCGATGCGCACGCTCTCCAGGGCCCTGCGGATCCTGCGGGCCCTCTCGCGGAACGGGACCTCCTTGATGCCGGCGCGGAACCAGAGGTAGTCGACCACGCGCATCTCGGGGTAGAGGGGGACGTTCTCCGGCAGGTAGCCGATGCGGCGGCGCACGTCCATGGACTCCGTGAAGATGTCGAAGCCCGCGACGCGGGCCTCCCCCCCCGTGGCGGGCATGAAGCCCGTCAGGATCCGCAGGGTGGTGGTCTTCCCCGCCCCGTTGGGGCCGAGGAAGCCGACGATCTCCCCCTTCTCCACCGAGAAGGTCACGCGGTCCACCGCGCGGCGCGGGCCGAAGTCCTTCACGAGGTTCCGTACTTCGATGGCGGGCATGGTCCGGAGGGTTCCTTCCCGTACGCGGCGATCGGCGGTGAATCGCCCCCATTAGGAACGATCGGGGGGCGGGGAGTGCGAAAGTAAACGACGGCGGGCGGGCCCGGTTCGCGCCCCCGGGCCCCCTCCCGCGTCAGGACTTGACGTCGAAGTCGGCGTCGATGACCTTCCCGTCCTTCGATTCCTTCGCGCCGGCCGCGCCCCCGCCGGAAGACCCTCCGGTCGGCGGGGGGCCGCCGCCGTCCGGCGCCGGGCCCGCGGAGCCGCCGGTCCCCGACCCGGCCGGGGCCGCCTCGGCCGCGGCCGTGTAGAGCTTCTCCGTGACGCCGTGGACGTCCTTCTCGAACTCCTCGACGGCCTTCTTCACCTCGTCGGCGGACTCGGCCTTCTCCCGGGCCTTCTCGAGCTTCTTCCGGGCCTCCTCGAGGACCTTCTTGTCCTCGTCGGAGAGCTTGTCCCCGGATTCCTTGACCATGCGCTCGACGGTGTGGAGCAGGGACTCCGCCTTGTTGCGCTCCTCGATGAGGTCCCGCTTCTTGCGGTCCTCCTCGGCGTGCTCCTCGGCCTCGCGGACCATGCGCTTGATGTCGGATTCCTCGAGCCCGGAGGAGGACTTGATGACGATGCTCTGCTTCTTCCCGGTCCCCTTGTCCACGGCGCCGACGTTGAGGATCCCGTTGGCGTCGATGTCGAAGGAGACCTCGATCTGGGGGATGCCGCTCGGCGCCGGCGGGATGCCGTCGAGGCGGAAGGTGCCGAGAAGCCGGTTGTCCCGGGCCATGGGCCTCTCGCCCTGGTAGACCTGCACGTCCACCGCGGTCTGGTTGTGGTCCGCCGTGGAGAAGACCTGCTTGCGGCTCGTGGGGATGGTGGTGTTGCGCTCGATCATGGTGGTCATCACGCCGCCCTTGGTCTCGATGCCGAGGGTGAGCGGGGTGACGTCGAGGAGCACGACCTCCTTCACGTCCCCCGCCAGGACGCCTCCCTGCACGG
>CAZWGT010000025.1:0-13386 GCA_964633345.1 uncultured Planctomycetota bacterium | reverse complement strand
GCCTCGTCGGGGTTGACGCTGCGGTTGGGCTCGCGACCGAAGAGCTCCTTGACGAAGGCCTGGACGAGGGGCATGCGGGTCGAGCCGCCGACGAGGATGACCTCGTGGAGGTCCGACGCCTTGAGCTTCGCGTCGGCGATGGCCGTCTCGCAGGGCTTCCGGCACCTGTCGACGAGGTGCTGGGTCAGGCTCTCGAGCTTGGCGCGGGTGAGCGTCTTCTGGAAGTGCTTCGGGCCGGAGGCGTCGGCGGTGATGAAGGGGAGGTTGATCTCCGTGGTCATGGCCGTGGACAGCTCGCACTTGGCCTTCTCCGCCGCCTCCTTCAGGCGCTGGAGGGCCATCTGGTCCTTGCGGAGGTCGATGCCGGTGTCCTTCTTGAACTCGTCGGCGAGCCAGTGGATGACGACGTCGTCGAAGTCGTCGCCGCCGAGGTGGGTGTCGCCGTTGGTCGCCAGCACCTCGAAGACCCCGTCCCCGACCTCCAGCACGGAGATGTCGAAGGTCCCGCCGCCGAGGTCGAAGACGGCGATCTTCTCGGACTTCTTCTTGTCCTTGTCGAGGCCGTAGGCCAGCGCCGAGGCGGTGGGCTCGTTGATGATGCGCACGACGTCGAGGCCGGCGATGCGGCCGGCGTCCTTGGTGGCCTGGCGCTGGGCGTCGTTGAAGTACGCGGGCACGGTGACGACGGCCTTCTCGACCTCGGCGCCGAGGTAGTCCTCCGCCGCCTCCTTCAGGGCGCGCAGGACCCGCGCGGAGATCTCCTGGGGCGTGAACGTCTTGCCCCGGATGTCCACGCTGACCGGCTCGTCCTCTCCTCCGGCGATCTTGTAGGGGACGAGCTTCTCCTCCTGACGGACCTCCGCGTGGCGGCGGCCCATGAAGCGCTTGATGGAGAAGATCGTGTTGCGGGAGTTGGTGACCGCCTGGTTGCGGGCCCTCTGGCCGACGAGGACCTCCCCGTTGTCGAGGAACGCGACCACCGAGGGGGTCAGGCGGTGCCCCTCCTTGTTGGTGATGACCCGGGGCTGGCCTCCCTCCATGACCGCCACCACCGAGTTGGTGGTGCCGAGGTCGATGCCGATGATCTTGTCGGTCTTCTTGCTCATCTGGTTCCAGGCCTCCGTGCGGACACGGTTCTGTCTCCGGACCGCTGTCCACCCTCCCGTTCACAACTCCCATGCCACGGGGGGAAGCCGGGGCGGATGCCGCAACGTCCTGCCAAAGCAAGGGTTGTGGCAACCTCCGTCGGAGCCGTCCCGGTCCGTTTCTGTCAGGCTGGCAGGGGGGGTGGGACCCCGAAGGTGCCGCCGACAGAATGGCAGGCCCGGATGCGACTCAGCGGAAGCCGAACTCCTTGATCTTCCGGTAGAGGGTGCGCTCGGAGATCCCGAGCACCCGGGCCGCCCGTTCCCGATTGCCTCCCTGGGACTCCAGGGCGTTGCGGATGAGGAGTTCCTCCGCCTGGACGAGGGTGAGCCCGGCGAGGGCGGTGGAGGGAGAGGCCTTGGCCGCGGGCACCGGGACGCCGGGGCCGATGCTCGGGGGCAGGGAGTCCGCGTCGAGAACGCTCCCCCGGGCCACCACGACCATGCTCTCGACGGCGTTGCGCAGCTCGCGGACGTTCCCGGGCCATGCGTAGGAGCGCAGGGCGTCGAGGACCGCGGGAGTGAACCCGTCGACGGCCTTGTGGTGGGTCTCCCGCATCTCCCGGAGGAAGGCCCCGGCCAGGAGGGGGATGTCCTCGCGCCTCTCCCGGAGCGGGGGGAGGGGGATGGACACGACGTTCAGCCGGAAGAAGAGGTCCTCGCGGAACCTGCCCTCCCTCACGAGGGAGCGGAGGTCCCGGTGGGTCGCCGCGACGAGGCGCACGTCCACCTTCACCGGCTCGTTGGAGCCGACGCGGTAGACCTCGCGGGCCTCGATCACGCGGAGCAGCTTCGCCTGCAGCTCGAGGGGCATGTCCCCCACCTCGTCGAGGAAGAGCGTCCCCCCGCCCGCGGCCTCGAACTTCCCCTTGTGGGTCCGCATCGCCCCCGTGAAGGACCCCCGCTCGTGGCCGAAGAGCTCGCTCTCCAGGACGCCCGCCGAGAGGGCGGCGCAGTTCAGGGCCAGGAAGGGGCCCCCGGCGCGGCGGCTGTTGTGGTGGACCGCCTGGGCGACGAGCTCCTTGCCGGTCCCCGACTCGCCCAGGATGAGGACGGTGGCGCTCGTCGTGGCCACGTTGCGGATCACCTCGAACACCTTCTGCATGGAGGGGGCCGCGCCGATCATCCCCTGGAAGCCGAAGCGCTCGTCGAGGCGCCGCCGCAGTTCGAGGTTCGTCCGCGCCAGGCCCTGCTTCTCGACGACCTTGCGGACGACCTCCCGGACCTCCTCGATGCGCAGCGGCTTGCGCAGGTAGGTGGCCGCCCCGGCCTTCATGGCCTCCACGGCGCTCTCGATCCCGCCGCGCCCGGAGATGACGATGACCTCGCGGTCGGGCCTCCCCGCCTTGGCGGCGCGGAGGATCTCCATGCCGCCCATGTCGTTCATGACGAGGTCGGTGACGACGACGTCGGGGTCCCCCTCGGTGATCCTGCGGAGCCCCTCCTCCCCGGAGACGGCGGACTCGACCTCGAGGCCGATGGCGGAGAGGGTCTCGGCCATGGCCTCCGCGTGGCCCGCCTCGTCGTCGATGACGAGCACCTTCACGCCGGCGATGGGTCGATCCTCCCCGGTCATGCCTTCCTCCTCCGCTTCCCCCCGTCCGGGGCCTGCGACGGCGGGGGCACGGGGAGGAACAGGGTGAACCTCGTGCCCTTCCCCACCTCCGTGAACACGTCCAGGATCCCCTCGTGCTCCTCGACGATCCTCCGGGCGATGGGCAGCCCGAGCCCCGTGCCGGTCTTCTTCGAGGAGAAGTAGGCCTCGAAGATCCGCGGCAGGATCTCCGGGGGGATGCCGGGGCCGGTGTCCGTGACGTCCACCCGCACCGCGCCCGCGGTGACCGAGGTCTGGACGAGGAGCTCCCCCCTGCCGTGCATCGCCTCCAGCGCGTTCAGGACGAGGTTGAGGAGGGCCTGCTTCACCCGATCCCGGTCGAGGAGGAGGGGCGGCAGCCCCGGCGAGAGGTGGTGGCGCAGCTGGATCTTCCGCTGCAGCGCCGCCGGGGTGATGAAGTCCAGCACCTCCGCGACGACCCCGTTGAGGTCCGTGGGCCGGCGATCGAGGCGCAGGCGCCCGGCGAACTGGAGGAAGTGGGCGAGGATCTCCTCCAGCCGAATCACCTCCCGCTCGAGGACCGTCACGCGCCGGAGGGCCTTCTCGGGGTCCCTGCGGGGGGACTCGAGGTCCTCCCGCAGGAGGCCCAGGGTGATGGTCATCGTGGAGAGTGGATTCTTGATCTCGTGGGCGAGACCGCCCGCGAGGGTGCCGAGGAAGGCCAGGCGCTCCTGGTTCGGACCGGCGGTGGAATCGGCGGACATGGGGCCCCGCACTCTACCTGACGCCTTGTCAGGGTCGAAAGGATCGCACCCGCCGTACAATCCCCCCCGTGCCGACCCGGACCTACCGCCTGCCCCCGACGGGCCTCGACCCCGCCGCCATCGAGGCCGCGGCCCGGGCCCTGCGAAACGGGGAACTGGTCGTGTTCCCGACGGAGACGGTCTACGGACTGGCCGCGCGGGCCGACGACCCCGCCGCCATCGCCCGCATCCACGCGGCCAAGGGACGGGACGCCGACAAGCCCCTCACCCTGCACCTGCCCGACGTGGCCGCCCTGGAGTCCCGGTTCGCCCCTCTCTCCCCCGCCGCCGCCCGCCTCGTCCGACGGCGGCTGCCGGGCCCCCTCACCCTCGTCCTCCCCGACCGGACCGGGGGGGAGTCCACCGGGGTCCGGGTCCCCGACGACCCGGCGGCGGTCGCGGTCCTCAGGGCCGCGGGCGTCCCCGTCGTCGCCACCAGCGTCAACCGTTCCGGGGAGCCGCCCGCGGTGACGGGATCGGGCGCCCTGGAAGCCGCCCGGGGACACGCCAGCGTCGTCCTGGACGGCGGCCCCTGCCGGATCGGACGATCCTCGACGGTCGTGCGGCTGACCGGGGGGCATGCGGAGGTCCTGCGCGAGGGCGCGATCCCCGCCCGCGAGGTCCTCGAGGACGCCGCCCGCATCCTGCTCTTCGTCTGCACGGGGAACCTCTGCCGATCCCCGCTCGCGGCGGCGCTGGCAGGGCGGGACCTCGCCCGGCACTTCGGAGTCGCCCCCGGGGAGGTCCCCGCCCGGGGATTCGCCCTCCTCTCGGCCGGGACCGCCGCCGGATCCGGGCGCCCCGCCACGCCGGAGACCCTGGCCGAGGCCCGCCTCCGGGGGGCCGATCTCTCCGGCCACCGCAGCCGTCCCCTCACGCCAAGCCTCATCGACCGCGCCGACCGGGTCCTGGTCATGGAGGAGGCCCACCGGCGGACGATCCTGGAGTTCGCCCCCGATGCGGCGCGGATCGTCCACCTGCTGCGTTCCGACGGAACCGACGTGCCCGACCCCTACGGACGGGGGAGGGAGGAGTACTCCCGCACGGCCGATCTCATCGAGCGCGCGGTGGCGGATCGCCTCCGGGAGGAGCCGGTCCCCTGATGCGCCCCCCTCGTTTCTTGCGGGAGCGGGCCCGCTCTCCTACCATCGGCGGTTTCCCGGGAGCCCCGGCTCCCTCATCGGAGGACGACCGCTTGGCCATCCGCGTGCTGGTGAAGAACAACGAGCCCCTGGAGAAGACCCTCCGCCGGCTCCGGAAGATCTGCAACAACGAGGGCGTCACCCGCGACCTCAAGCGGTCCGCCTACTACGAGAAGCCCTCGGAGCGCCGCCGCCGCAAGGAGCGCGAGCGGATCAAGAACCTCCGCAAGGCCGAGAAGGGCGACGTGAAGAAGGACAAGAAGGACAAGAAGGACAAGGACAAGGACAAGAAGGACCTCAAGAAGAAGGGCCGCTTCGGGCGCGAGGGCGAAGGCCGGGACTAGCCGCCCCGCCCCGTCTCCAGGGCCGCGATCTTCTCGATGCGGCGCTGGTGCCTCCCCCCCTCGAAGGGGGTGTCCAGGAAGACGGCCGCCAGCCTCCGGATCCTCTCCGCCGTGAGGACCCGCGCCCCGAAGGACGCCACGTTGGCGTCGTTGTGCCTCCGGGCCATCTCCGCGGTGAAGTCGTCCGTCACCACCGCCGCCCGGATGCCGCGGATCTTGTTCGCCGCCATGGCCTCCCCGTTCCCGGATCCGCCGAGGACGATGCCCCGTTCGCACCTCCCCGCCGCCACGGCCTCGGCGGCCGGAGCGATGAAGTCCGGGTAGTCGCAGGCCTCCGCCGAGGGGCATCCGAAGTCCTGCACGATGTGGCCTAGGCCGGAGAGGAAACCCTTCAGATCCTCCTTCACGGCGAACCCGGCGTGATCGGAGGCGATGGCGATGCGCATGGGTGGATCCTCGGTGGACGGGGCCATCCTAGCACCGGCCCGGGACGCCGAAACGAAGCGGAAGCGGTCCGCGGTGCCGGTCGTCCAACTCCCGAGTGCCGTGGACGTAGGAATCGGTGGCCCGCCGTGGGGACCCGCGTAGACTCGCCCGTCGCTCCGGGCGCGGGCGCTCCGCGACCCCGGGTGCACCCAAGGTGGAGGCTCCCATGAACCCGTTCTCCCCGCGGCCCTCGACCCGGAGGACGAACGTCTCCGGGCCCGTTGCCGCCGCGACCCTGGCCGCCCTCCTCCTCCTCCCTTCCGCCGCCCTGGCCCAGGATTCCGAGAAGCCCCAGCCGCCGGTCCCTGCGCCCGCACCGGCGCCCGCACCGAATCCCCCTCCGGTCCAGGATCCCCCGGCGCCGCCGGCCAGGCCCGGGGAGGAGGTGATCGTCGCCCCCCCGCCTCCTCCGGGGAAGCCCGGAGACGAGTACATCTCCATCACCGCGCCGGCGGAGGGGTTCACCCTGCTCGGCCTCCTCGAGGGCGTGAACCGCCAGGCGTCCCGGAGCGTCATCTTCGACAGCACCATCAAGAAGAAGATCGAGGGCCTGAAGATCCAGTTCATCGGCAGCTACCGGATCCCCAAGTCCCGGCTGTTCGACTGGCTCCAGGGCGTGCTGTCGTTCTCCCAGTTCATCCTCATCCCCATCGGCCCCGACGGGGCCGAGCAGTGGATGGTCGTGGACCTCGTGAACCAGGCCATCCGGAGCCGGCCCACCTACGTCCGCGAGGAGGAGCTGGCGGCCTGGAAGGACCGCGACGGCGTCTACATCGTCTGCACCCTCCGCGCGAAGAACCTCGACCAGAACGACTCCCAGCGGGCCCGGACCGCGATCCAGCAGCTCCTGACCACCTCCGCCAACATCGGCCGCATCAACGAGGTGCCGGGGCAGAACGCCTTCGTCATCGCCGACTTCGCCCCGGTCGTCTACGCCGCGAAGAGGCTCCTCGAGGCCATGGACATGCCGGTGCTCGAGAACGTGCAGAACCTCATCCGGGTCCCCATCCGGTTCGCCCTCGCCTCGGACATCGAGGCGATGCTGAACGATCTCCTCGCGGGGACGGGTCCCAACGGGCAGCCCAGGCGCCAGCCCAATCCCCAGATGCTCCAGGTGAAGCCGGATCCGCAGATCATCTCGGACAACCGGACCAACAGCATCATCCTCTACGCCGTTCCCGAGGACGTCGACAAGATCAAGGTCCTCATCGAGCAGCTGGACACCGAGTACAGCGGCAAGAGCAAGATCCGCTTCCGGACCCTCATGTACCAGGAGGCGACGGACGTCCAGGGAGTGCTGCAGGATCTCATCTCCGGCACGACCTCCTCCACGGGCCGATCGACCTCGTCCCGCACCGGCGGCCGCAGCAACCGCACCAACCGCCCCGCCACCGCCCCCGGCCAACCCGCCCCCCAGCCCTTCGGGGGAGGCAGCGCGGGCGAAGGGGAACCGGTCATCATCGCGGACGAGAAGAACAACAGCCTCATCATCCACGCGACCGAGGACCAGTACCGCGACCTCACGGAGCTGATCGACAAGCTCGACCGGCCGCGCAAGCAGGTGCTGATCGAGACGGCGCTCATGGAACTCACGGTGGGCGACAGCCTGGAGTACGGAATCGATCTCTACGGCGTGTCGAAGGACGTCGCCGTCGACACCAACGGGGACGGCGTCGTGGACACGCTCTCCGACGCGAAGAGCTTCTTCGGCCTGGCCAACTTCGGCAACTCCACCGTCGCCACGGTCGACGTCAACGGCGTCGAGGTCCCGGTCGGCGTGAGCCCCAACATCCGCCAGGGGTTCACCGCGGGCATCTTCAACAACGGGAGCATCCCCGCCATCCTCCACGCCCTCCAGACGCGGTCCCCGGCCAAGATCCTGACGATGCCGTCCATCGTCACCAGCGACAACCAGTCCGCGACCATCAAGACCACGGACACCGTTCCCTTCCAGACGACCACCTTCGTCGGCCCGAACCAGACCCCCACCACGAGCTTCGACGAGGTCTCGGCGGAGACCTCCCTCACCATCAGCCCCAGCATCTCGGCGGACGACTTCCTCCGCCTCAACATCAAGCAGCAGGTCACCTCCTTCCGCGCGGCCCCCGCCGGCTCCCGCCCCCCCACGACCTCCCGGGACATCGAGACCGAGCTCATGGTGCCCAACGCGGCCACCGTGGTCCTCGGCGGGATCGTCTCCTCGCAGGAGACGGAGACGCTGAGCGGGGTCCCCATCCTCATGGACATCCCCCTCCTCGGGTTCCTCTTCCGGAACTCCTCCACCTCGCTCCAGAAGACGAACCTCTTCCTCTTCGTGACGCCCACGATCATGAACGACCTGAAGTCCTTCAGCGACTTCCACCGCATCACCTGGGAGAAGAAGCTCCAGCAGGACAAGCTCTTCGGCGACGAGGTCGATCTCCTCGGGGCCAAGTTCCTCGGCCCCTCGGTCCCGCGGTCGGCCCAGGACGCCATGCAGTGGATCGAGGACTCCGGGAGCCTGGACGCCTACCGCTACCGCGGCGAGCCGTCGGAGAGCCAGAGGCTGGAGGGCGCGCGGAAGGCCTGGGAGAGGATGCAGGAGAAGCGCCGCGCCGAGGAGGGGAACGTCCCCGCCCCCGCGGACGGCGCCGCCCCGGACTCCGACCCCCCGCCCCCCGCGGAGACCCCCCGGTAGCCGATGATCGAAAAGGTCCTCCGGATCCTCAGGGACGAGAAGCTCCTCGACGAGGGGCGCATCGAGGAGTGCGTCGCCGCCGAGACCGAGAGCGGCCTGACCCTCGACCGGGTCCTCCTCCAGAAGGGCTACCTCACGGAGGGAGACATCCTCAGGGTCTTCTCCCGCGCCACGGGAGTCCCATTCCTCGAGAACCTCGCGGACTGCCAGGTCCCCGCGGAGTTCGTCAACCGGGTCCCCGTCAACTTCGCCCGCAACTACGGCCTCGTGGCGCTGGAGCGGGACAACGGATCGATGCGCGTGGCGACGGCGAGCCCCCTCGACACGAACCCCCTCGACGACCTCGCCAGCATGATGGGGTGCCAGGTGGATCCCGTGCTCGCCCCGCGCACCGAGATCACGACCCTCATCAACAAGGCCTACAAGCGCAAGGCGGACATGGTGGACGAGGCCCTCGACACGCTGGACGAGGGCGACCTGCTGGGGCTCACGGCCGAGATCGAGGTCAGCGAGGACATCCTCGACGTCGCCAACAAGGCTCCCATCATCAAGCTGGTGAACATGGTCCTCTTCCAGGCGCTGAAGATGCGCGCCTCGGACGTGCACCTCCAGCCCTACGAGGACCGCCTGCAGGTCCGCTACCGCATCGACGGCATCCTCTACGACATGGAGGCCATCCCGAAGAAGGTGCAGGAGGCGATCATCTCCCGCATCAAGGTCATGGGGAAGATGGACATCGCCGAGAGGCGCCTGCCCCAGGACGGCCGCGCCACCATCAAGCTCGGGGACGGCGAGGTGGACATCCGCATCTCCTCCGTCCCCACCTCCGAGGGGGAGCGCATCGTCATGCGGCTCCTCGACCTCACGGCCCGGGTCCTGGAGCTCGAGGAGATCGGCCTCGGCAAGGCGGACCTGGTCCTCGTGGACCGCTACATCCACTACACCCACGGGATCATCCTCGTCACGGGCCCCACGGGATCGGGCAAGACGACGACCCTCTACGCGTCCCTCCAGAGGATCAACTCCTCCCAGAAGAACGTCATCACGATCGAGGACCCCATCGAGTACCACCTCGATTCGATCAGCCAGATCCAGGTGAACTCGAAGAAGGGGCTCACCTTCGCCGCCGGCCTCCGCAGCCTGCTGCGCCAGGACCCGGACATCATGATGGTCGGCGAGATCCGCGACGAGGAGACGGCCCGCATCGCCACGCAGGCGGCCCTCACGGGGCACCTCGTGTTCTCGACCCTGCACACCAACGACTCGGCCGGGGCCGTCGCCCGCATGCTCAATTTCGGCATCGAGCCCTACCTCGTGGCCTCCTCGGTCCTCGTGGTCATCGCCCAGCGCCTCGTGCGGCTCATCTGCCCCGACTGCAAGGTCGCCTACGACCCGACGGAGGCCGACACCCTGGAGCTGGCCGAGATCGGCCTGAAGGTCTCCGACCTCCCCGGGGGGAAGCTCCACAAGGGGAACGGGTGCCCGAACTGCTTCCAGACCGGCTACACCGACCGCTCGGCCATCTACGAGATCCTCCCCGTCGACGAGGCCGTCAAGCAGCAGATCATGGACCGTGCCTCGGCGAGCGTCATCAAGAAGGACTCCCTCGCGCGCGGCTGCAGGACCCTCAGGATGGACGGGGCGGCCAAGGTCGTCGCCGGGCACTCCACCGTCGAGGAGGTCCTGCGCGTGACCCAGCTGGACGCCTTCTAGGGGCCCCGTGCCGGTCTTCGAATACCGCGCCCTCGACTCCAAGGGGAAGGTCCGCGAGGGGATCCTCGACGCCGACACGGCCAAGGAGGCCCGCCTCAAGCTCCGGGACCAGAAGATCCACGTCGTGGACCTCCGCACCAAGGAGGACGTCGGCGGGAAGCGCCGCAACTGGCTGCCGGGCTTCCTGAAGCGGCGCCACGCCGAGGAGGTCTCCGCCGTCACCCGCCAGCTGGCCACCATGCTGAAGAGCGGGATCCCCCTCGCCCAGAGCCTCTCCGCCCTCATCGAGCAGGCGGAGACGCCCGACATCGAGGCCATCCTCCGGGACATCCGCGAGAAGGTCACGCAGGGTGCGAGCCTGGCCGACGCCATGGCCTTCCACCCCGCCTACTTCAACGACCTCTTCGTGAACATGGTGAAGGCGGGGCAGGCGGCCGGAACCCTGGACGTCGTCCTCAAGCGGCTGGCCGACTACATGCAGAAGCAGAACCGCATGCGCGCACGGGTGAAGGCGGCCCTGGCCTACCCCTTCATCATGGTCATCATCGGGGCGCTGGTCGTCGCCGGGCTCATGACCTTCGTCGTCCCGAAGATCCTGGCCGTCATCAAGTCCGCGGGGAAGGGGAAGGCCGCCGTGCCGCTCCCGACCGAGATCCTCATCGCCGTGTCGAACCTCTTCCGGGACTGGTGGTGGGCGATGCTCCTGGTCCTCTTCGGGGTCTGGTTCGTGTACCGGGGCGCGCTCCGGAGCGAGGGCTTCCGCTACCGCCGCGACCGCTTCCTCCTCTCGATCCCCGTCATGGGGGACCTCCTCAAGAAGCAGGCGGTGTCGCGGTTCGCCGTGACCCTGGCGACGCTGCTCCGGAGCGGCGTCCCGGCCCTCAACGCCCTGACCATCGTGCGCAACGTCGTCGACAACCAGGTCCTCGCCAAGGTCGTGGGCGAGATCCACGACCGGATCCTCGAGGGCGCCGACATCTCCGGCCCCATGAAGAAGAGCGGCATCTTCCCCCCCGTCGTGGGCTACATGATCAGCATCGGGGAGCAGACCGGCCAGCTGGAGGAGATGCTGGAGCGGATCGCCGAGGCCTACGACGAGGAGCTGGAGGTCGCCACGACCAAGTTCACGGCCCTCCTCGAGCCCATCCTCATCGTGGGCATGGCGCTCGTCGTCGGCTTCATCGTCATGGCCGTCCTCCTCCCCATCATGGACATCGGGACGTCCATCCGCAGGTGACGCCTTCCGGCCGGCGTCCAATACAATGCACGAATCAGGAGGCCACACCATGCAGGACCGCGCGGGACGCAGGGACGACGGGGGGTTCTCCCTCGTCGAACTGCTCGTCGTCATCACCATCATCGGGATCCTCGCGACGACCGTGACCATCAAGGTCATCGGCGTCCTGGGGCAGGCCAAGACCACCAAGGCCCAGGCCGAGATCTCGGAGCTGAAGAAGGCGGTGGGGATCTACCTCACCCTCACCGGGAAGTACCCGGAGTCGATGGAGGACCTCCGCCAGCCCCTGGACAAGAACGGGGGCGAGCCCATCATCGAGATCGGCAAGGACCCCTGGGGGAACGAGTACGAATTCGAGAAGAACGGGCGGAAGATCGTCTTCCGCTCCCTCGGGGCCGACGGCTCCCCGGGCGGCGAGGGCGAGGACGCCGACATCGACTCCGACCACCTGACCCCCGACGGGTCGGGCAGCGGCAACAGCGGCGACACGACGACGCGATGACGCGCCGGGCTTCCGGGGACGGGGGCTTCACCTTCGTCGAGCTCATGGTGGTGCTGGCCATCCTCGCGTTCGCCTTCTCCTACGGGATCATCCACCTCGACGGGGCCACGGGCACGGCCCGCATCGCCTCCGCCGCCCGACAGATCGGGACGACCTTCGAGTTCCTCCGTGGCCACGCCATGCAGTCCGCCCGCCCCCTCGAACTCCACATCGACCTCGATCGCGCCGAGTGGTGGACCGTCATCCCCCCGCGCCCCTCGGAGGCGGAGAAGGACCGCCGGGACGAGGAGGAGATCCTCGTCACGGACCCCGTGGGCTTCGGCACGACCGCGATCCGGTTCGACGCGGTCCAGTTCGATCCCCACGACCAGCAGACCTCCGGCGAGGTCGTGATCACGTTCTCCCCCCTGGGAGAGATGTCCCCCAACGGGCTGATGGTCCGCCTCGTCTCCGAGGAGGTCCGCGCCCAGGAGGAGGGCTACTTCTCCGTCGAGGTGAACGGGCTCACGGGCGAGGTCTCCTACACGCCCGGCACGGCGAAGTTCGAGCAGGTGGTGAAGGGTGATTCCTTCTAGCCCGCCCGGCCGGGGGGCGAGGGAGGGCGGCTTCGTCCTCCTCGAGATCCTCATGGCGCTGGTCATCTTCGCCACCCTCGTCCTCGCCTACGCCCGCGCCACGGACAACGCCCTGGAGGCGGCGGCCGAATCCAACGCCGACCGGACGCTGCGCCTGCTGTCCTGCCGCAAGCTCGCGGAGGTCCGCGCCAAGCCCGCGGAATTCGTCGACGGCGGCGAGGGGGGGTTCGAGGAGGAGGTGGACATCGGCGAGGAGAACCCCTTCATCGACTACCGCTGGAAGGTCGAGGCGGAGGACGTCGTCGCGGCCGGGTACGCCTCGGAGACGGAGGCGGTGTTCCTGTTCGACAGGGACAAGGAGGCCGGGGCCCCCGAGGCGCCCGAGGGGGGCAAGGCGCCGGACCCGGTGAAGCTCCTGAGGCTCGTCCTCACGGTCTCCCACGTCCCCGAGGGCTCCGACGAGTCCACGGAGATGCGCGTCGTGACCTTCGTGCCGGCCCCTCCCGAAGAGAAGGGGACGCAGCGGTGAGCCCCGTCCGCCGGCGGCCGGCCCGCCGCGAGCGCGGCTTCACCCTCGTCGAGGTCATCGTCGGCGCCCTGGTCCTCGGGATCTTCGTCTCCTTCGTCTACGGGGCGGTGGTCTCGGCGTTCCGCGTCCGCAACGTCGTCCAGTCCACGACCTCGGCCATGGCCCGCGGGACGATGGCGATCGAGATCCTGGCCCGGGACCTGGAGGCCGCGTTCTCCCGCCCCGTCGAGGACAACGAGTACTTCAAGGCCGAGGAGGACGGCGGGCGGGCGGTCCTCAACTTCCTCTGCACGACGGACTCCCGCCGCCAGGAGGAGTTCGACAAGCGGCTGCTCCGCTCCGACGTCACGGAGGTCGGGTACAGGCTCCGCCAGGGGGACGGCTCCTTCACGCTCTACCGCCGCGAGCAGTTCGGCGTGGACGACCGCCCCCTCGAGGGCGGCGACTACTTCAAGGTCGTGGACGGCGTGAAGGAGTTCACCGTGGAGTGGTTCGAGAAGGACCCCTCGGCGGAGGGCGGCGACGAGGACCGCGACGCGGCGCCGTCCTGGGACTCCAAGGAGAAGAAGAAGCTCCCCCGCTCCGGGAAGATCACCCTGGTCCTCGAGGGGATGTCCTCGGACCCCTCGCGGGCCGACGAGCCCGTGGACTACCGCTTCACCCGCTGGGTGGTCCTGC
>CAZWGT010000024.1:0-20869 GCA_964633345.1 uncultured Planctomycetota bacterium | reverse complement strand
CCGTGGTCGGTGCCCAGCGCCGTGTTCTCGTAGGCGCGGCGGCCGAACTCGGTGAGCACGACCACGGTCGTCTCCTCGAACCGCGGGCCGAGGTCCTTCGCGAAGGCCGCCAGCCCCGCGCCCAGCGACCGCAGCGGCTCCGCCAGACCGCCGGCCAGGCCGAAGTCGATCCCCCCCTGGCCGAAGTGGGTGTCGAAGCCCCCGAGGTCCACGCAGGCCGCCTCGAGGCCGACCCCGGCCTTGAGCAGCCGCGAGACCTGCGAGAGGGCCCGCCCGAAGTCGTCGGCGGGGAACTCCCCGCCCGGGCCGGCCCCGATCTCCTGCACCCGGCGCAGAAGGGCGAGGGTCTCCCGTCCCGATACGCGCACGAGGTCGTCGCCCCCGTCGTGGAGGGCGCCGAGCGCGCGCGCGAGGCCCGCCTCGTCCCCGCTCGGCGCCGTGAGGCGCACCTCGTCGAGGGAGCGCACCGCCCCCGCCGCCGGGGCGCCGCGGAGCGACTCCGGGATCGTCTCCCCGAAGGCCAGCGCCTGCAGGGCGCCGGCCCGCCCCCTCGCCCGGAGATGCCGCCCGATCCATCCCCCCGAGAGCACCTGCCCGGCGGCGCCGCCGTGCTCCACCTGGTCCTGGGCCTCGAAGTGGCTGCGCGTGCGGTCGTCGGAGCCGACCGCGTGCACGACGGCCATCCGCCCCTCCCGCCACAGCGGCAGGAGCGGCGCGAGGGCGGGGTGCAGGCCGAACTCCCCGTCGAGGTCGATCACCGATCGCCCCGCCGGGGCCTTCCCGTCGGGGGCGGGGAGCGCGAGCACGGGCCGCAGACGCCGGTAGTCGTCGTCGCGGTAGGGGACCACGGTGTTGAGCCCGTCCATCGCGCCGCGGAGGAAGACCACGACCAGCGGGGACGGGGAGGGCTCCGGCAGGAGGAAGAGGTTCCGGAGGAACGCGCGGCGGCCGGGCAGGACGGGGACCGGCCTCAGCACGCCTGGAACCCCGGCGAGGCGAGCAGCAGCCCGACCCCCTCGGCGAACCGGTCCTTCCCCGCGGCGAAGGGGCCGGCCGCGTGCCCCTCGATCGCGGACCTCTCCGCCGCGGTCGCCCGCCGCCCGAGGAGGAGCGGCGCGAGGTCGGCGGGGGAGCGGGCGCCGGTCGCGGCCACGAGGGCCCCGAGGTCCACCGCGGTCCCCGGGACCCGCCCCGTCGCCAGGGACACCGCGAAGTTCCACCGCCAGAGCAGCGTCCCCATCCACGGCTCCGGCTCCTCGGGATAGCCGTCGGGGGTCGGGTGCTGGAAGGGGGCCTGCCCGAGGCGGGGGAGCCAGCCGAGCAGCGCCGGGGGGGCGTGGGTGTCGGCGCCGAGGGCCCGGAGCGCCCCGACGACGAAGTGGAAGGGCCGCTTCACCTTCGCCCCCCGGGCGGCGGCGAACTCCGGGGAGAGGAGGATCGTCCGCACGAGGGAGCGGATGTCGAGGTCGGCGGCGCGGAAGGCGGCGGCGGCGCGCTCCACGAGGTCCCGGGGCGGGTCGTCGGCCACCAGCCGCCGGGCGACCTTCCACGCCACGAACCGGGAGGTGGCCGGGTGGGCGCAGAGGATGTCGAGGAGGAGGTCGAGGTCCCGCTCCCCGGCGCCGGCGGGGATGCGCTTCCCGAGGACCGTCTTGGCCGCGTCGTCGTGGTCCTCCCTGCGGAACTCCACGCTCCCGCGCCGGAACTCCCTCCCCTCGCGGAGGTGCCAGCCCGACAGCGCCCGGGCCGCCTCCATCACGTCCCCCTGCGTGTACCCCCCGTGCACCCCGAGGGTGTGCAGTTCGAGCAGTTCGCGGGCGTAGTTCTCGTTCGGCCTCCCCCCGGCGCCCCGGACCCGGTTCGCCTTCCCGTCGAGGTAGACGAGCATCGCCGGGCTCGTGGCCGACGCGCGCAGCAGCGCGCGGAAGCTCCCGAGCGCGTGGGGCCGCACGACGGCGCGGTCGTCCGTGGGCTTGAGCCACGGCCCGTCCCCCTTGCCCGTGTCGATGTTCAGGTGGTCGGTCCAGAAGCCGACCATCACCTCCTGCAGGCGGCGGCTGCTGTAGACGGCGCGGAGCAGGGTCGCGCGGGAGAGTTCCCGGAGGATGACGGCCCGCTTGAACTCGAAGGCGTCCCCCGGGGGGGCGTGGAGGGACTCGTAGCGCCGCGCCCGCAGTTCCGAGAGCGTGTCGTCGATGGACGCGGGGTGGAGCTGCTCCTCGACCCAGGCGGCCGTGCCCCGCGCGCGGACCTCCTCCGCCTCCCCGGGCCGCGCCCCGTACCCCGCGCGGAGGAGGAGGTGGAAGGCGGGGTCGGCGGTCCCGCCGGCGGCGAGGGAGACCCGGTCGGGGATCCCCTGCCCGAGGCGCCGTGCGAGGCCGGAAACGGCCTTCTCGCAGCCGGAGAGGACCAGCGCCCCGGCCCCGGCGCCGAGCAGCCGGCGGCGGGAGATCCTCACGCGGCGGCCGGGGAGGGGGCCGCGGTTCCCGGGGAGACCAGGGCCATGATCGCCGCGCCGAGGCCGGTGACCAGGGCGATGGGCAGGATCCCCAGCCACCCGAGGACGGGGAGGAGGAAGGCCAGTTCGAGGCAGACCGCGCCCCGGACCATGCCCCGCCACGGCCGCCCGTCGTCGGCGGTGCTCGGGAGCCGTTCCCCGACGATGGTCGAGAGTCCGGCCAGGCCGATCCCGGAGATCAGGACGAGGACGAGGAAGAGCACCACCCCGAGCCCCTTGCCCGCCGGGGCAGGCTGGGCCATGAGGGCGAGGGCGAGGACCGCGGGCAGGAGTCCCGCCAGGAAGCAGCGGACGGGGGTGGCGGCGATGCGGCCGCGGCTGCGGTCCACGGCGGCGGGGAACAGGGCCCGCATCAGGAGCCACAGGGCGGGAAGCGTGATCAGCATCCCGAGGATGAGGAAGGTCACGGTGAAGACGTCGGCCATGGTCAAGGTCCACCTCCTGCCGACCCGTACACTTCCGGGCGGCGGGGGGTTCCCGTGACCGGGGGGGATGGAGGCAGGGAGACTCTCTTTGCCCCGTCGACGGCCCGCGGACTAGAATCGGGGGTCGGCCGTCCCTGCAGGCGTATCCTGCGGGCGGGAAGGAGTCCGCTTTGCCCATCAAGTGCGCCAAGTGCGGGTACACCCGCAACAAGGACGAGGACGGCCTCTGCAATCTCTGCGGGGAGGTCCTGGTCCGCGGCGCGCCCGCGCCGGCATCCGCGCCCGCCGCGGCGGCCCCGGCGACCCTTCCCCCCCCGCCCCCGGCCGGGGCCTCGCCCGGGGAGACGGTGATCCCCGAGGAGGAGGTGGACGACGGCGAGGACTCGGGCATCCGCCCCGCCAAGGACGACCTCGACGCCTCCGCCGCCTTCACCGTCGGCGGGCTCTGCCACCTGAAGTGCTCCCTCCTCGACCGGCCCCTGCGCCTGCGGGCCGACCGGGCCGTCACGGTGGGGCGCGTCCGGGAGAACGACATCTGCATCCCCTCGCAGATGGTCTCCCGCCACCACGGGAAGTTCACCTTCGAGAAGGGGGTCTGGATCTACACGGACCTGAAGTCCTCCAACGGCTCCCGCGTGAACGGCAAGCGCGTCGAGCGGGTCGGCCTGCAGAGCGGCGACGTGGTGGACCTCGGCGGCTTCATGATCACCTACAAGGAGATCCACGACCTGTCGGAGGTCGCCGAGAAGGGCGAGGAGGAGGGGAAGACGATGACCATCGACCCCTCCATGCTCAAGCGGGCGGCCATGGGGGGCATGGACGGGGTCGCGATGCTGGGCGGACTCGGCGGCAACCTCACCGACATCTCCATCCCCGACATCCTCCAGCTGCTGGAGAACCAGCGCAAGAGCGGCACCCTGACCTTCGACTTCGACGGTGCCATGGGGAAGATCCACATCAAGGCCGGGATGATGATCAACGCCGAGTACGGGCGCCTGACGGGCGAGCTGGCCGTGGCGAAGATGCTCCAGCGGACCAAGGGCACCTTCCACCTCGATCCCCGCGAGATGAAGACCGAGGTGACCATCCACCGTCCCACGACGACGGTGCTGATGGACGTCGCCCGCACCATGGACGAGCGCGGGAACGAATAGGGAACACGGATCCGTGTTCGGCCTGTAGGGGCGACCCTGTGGGTCGCCCGGCCTTGCGCATCATCCCCGATCCCACGGCCGGGCGACCCGACGGGTCGCCCCTACCGAGGCACCCGCCGCGTACCCGGTGCCGTCAGTCCGCCCGAGGCACCCGCCGCGCACCCGGTGCCGTCATTCCGCCCGAGGCACCCGCCGCGCACCCGGTGCCGTCATTCCGCCTTCGGCGCCCTCCGCATCAGGTCGGTGACCGCCCGCTTCGGGTCCTTGTCCTCGAAGAGCACCCGGTAGACCTCCGACGCGATGGGCATCTCGACGCCGACCTTCTCCGCCAGGTGGACGAGCGCCCTGGCCGTCGGGACCCCCTCGGCCACCGTCGGCACCGACGCGAGGATGGCGGCGAGCGTCTCCCCCCGGCCGATGCGCTCGCCGACGGCGCGGTTGCGCCCGTGGCGGCTGGCGCAGGTGACGATGAGGTCGCCGATGCCCGCGAGCCCGTGGAACGTCGCCGGCTTCGCGCCCAGCGCCTTTCCCAGGCGCGCCATCTCGACGGCGCCGCGCGTGATGAGGGCCGCCTTGGTGTTGTCGCCGAGGCCGAGGCCGTCGCAGATCCCCGCCGCGACGGCGACCACGTTCTTCGCCGCGCCGCAGAACTCCACGCCGACGACGTCGCGCAGGCGGTAGACGCGGAACCGGTCCGTGGAGAACAGGTCCTGGACCGTCCGGGCGAGGGTGTCCGACCGGGACGCCGTCACCACCGCGCACGGCAGTCCGCGCGAGACCTCCTCGGCGTGGCTCGGGCCCGACAGCACGGCAAGCGGCCGCCTCCCCGCGGCCTCGGCGAGGATCTGCGTAGGGCGCTCCAGCGTCCTGACCTCGATCCCCTTCGCCACGGAGCAGATCGCCACCCCGCGCCCGAGGTGGCGCGCCAGCGGCTTCCACGTCCCGCGGATGAACTGCGTCGGCACCGCGGAGATGACGAGGTCCGCGCCGCCCAGCGCCTCGGCGGCGTCCCCCGTCACCCGCAGGCCCGCGGGGAGGGAGACCCCCGGCAGGTACCGCGGGTTCGCACGGGTCCGCTCCATCTCCGCGGCGTAGTCCGGCTCCCGGCTCCACTGGCGGACCGGGATCCCCTTCCCGTGGAGGACGAGGGCGAGCGCCGTGCCCCAGCCGCCGTCCCCGATCACCGCGACGTGCGTTCCGTCCTTCACTTCGATCCTCCGATCCGCGGCTCGGTGCCCGCGGCGAACCGTCGCAGGTTGGGGATGTGCTTGAGCACGACGACGGCGCCGAGCAGCATCACGAAGCACTTCCGGGGAGTGGCCGTATCCAGGAGGACCAGCTCCCATCCCAGGGCGCACAGGGCGGCGGCGACCGAGCCCATGGAGACGGTCCCCGTGGTTCCCGCCCCGACGGCGAACCCGACGAGGCCGGCAAGGGCGGCGAAGGGACTCAGCACCGCCAGTGCCCCCGCCCCCGTTGCCACCGCCTTGCCGCCCCGGAAGCCGAGCCACGGGCAGAGGACGTGGCCGAGGATGGCGCCCGTCGCCGCGGAGACGGGGATCCACGGATCCCCGTCGAGGAGGGGCGCCAGGGCCACCGCCCCCGCCCCCTTGCCCGCGTCGAGGAGGAGGAGCGGAAGGAACCAGCCGCCCCCGAGGACGCGCGAGGCGTTCGTCGCCCCGGCGTTCCCGCTGCCCTCGGCGCGGAGGTCCTTCCCCGTGCGGGCCTTCACGGCGATCCACGAGAACGGGATCGACCCGAGGAGGTAGCCCGCGGCCAGCGCCAGCCCGGATGCCGGGAGCAGGTCCATGGACGGATCTAACGCGGGGGGAGGGACGGGGCGGGCGGGAAAAGGGCGGTCACCGGATCCCCGTCGTGCGCCACGCGCGGAGATTCCCCGACGTCGCCACCGGTTCGCCCCCCCCGGGCCCCGGGACGTCGGGGGGGATGCGGTCGTCCCCCTTCCACAGGACGACGAAGTCCGCGCCGTTCCGTCCCCCGAGGAACCACCGCAGGGCGTCCCCGACGCGGGCCGCGTCCGCGGCGGAGGATCCGGGCCGGACCCGGAACTCCCGCACCAGCCGCACGTCCACGCCCCCCGCGTACCACGCCACGCGGGGATCGCCGTAGGTGGCGATGCGCAGCGGCGGCGCGCCGGGGGCGCGGAGGGCGCGGAGCGCGCGCCCCACGTCCCGCGCCTCGGCCCCCCCGACGTCCCGCTGGAGGAGGGAGCCGGCCAGGAGCGGCAGGACGGCGAGGGCGAGGATCGTCCCCAGGGCGGCGACGGGGCGGCGGAAGGGACCGCCGGCCTTCGACAGCAGGGTCCCCGCGAGGAGCAGGCCCGCGCCGGAGAAGGGGAGGAGGACGAGGCCCGCCATGGAGGCGTGGCGGCGGCCCCCGTAGCCGTAGCGCCACTCGAGGAGCACCACCCCGCCGAGGAACAGCAGGGCCGCGGCGAGGGTGAAGAGCGGGGGGCCGAGGACCTTCCCGCACCGCTTGCGGCCGGCGAGGGAGCCGAGGCCGACGAGGGCCAGGACGAAGAGCACGGGGTGGACCGCTTCGGGGAGCGCGCCGAAGGCCTCGACCACGGAGCCCGGCAGCGTGGGCCGCGCGGCGGGGGCCGCCCCCCCCTGGGAGAGGGCCGGGGCGCTCCCGGCGAGGACCGCGAGGCTCTTCCCCGGCACCACGCCCTCGGCGGCCATCCAGGGGCCCGCGAGGAGCGCGAAGCCGAGCAGGGCGGCGGCGAACCCCGCCAGCCGGTTCCGCCACGGCCGGCCCGCCCCGGGCGACAGCGTCGCGGCGGGGAGCAGCGGGAGGAGGGCGAGGGCCTCGAGGCGACCGAGGAAGGCGGCGCCCGCGAGGAGGCCCGCCCACGCCGCGTCCCGCGCGGGGCGCCAGTGGCGCAGCGCCCGGTGGGCGGCGTCGAGGGAGAGGAGCCCGAAGAGGAACAGCAGGGGCTCGCCGAAGGCGGTCGATCCAAGGCGCACGAGGGGGGGCGTCACCGCGTAGAGGAGGACCGCCGCGTTGGCGGCGTCGAGGTCGAAGGCGCGGCGCGCGAGGGAGTGCAGCGGGAGGACCGCGAACGAGGAGGCGAGGACCGCCACCACCGCCAGCGCGGCCACCGGATCGAGGCCCGCCGCCGCCAGCGGGGTCGCCAGGGCCGCCGCGAGGGGGGGATGGACCGCGTCGATGAGGGCCCCGAGCCGGCCGTCCGCCGCCGCGCGCACCGTCTCCGCCAGGGCGATCCCGTCCCTCGGGGGGACCGGGTCGAGGAGGGCGGCCGCCGCCCGCACGGCCAGGGCCGCGCCGACGAGGACCCACGCGGAGCGGGGCGTCGGCGGGGGGGGGCCGAGGGCCGCGGGGACCGGGCACTCCTCGGGGACGGCGAGCCCGTCGGGCAGGGTCGAGGACAAGGAAGGGAGAGTCTACTTCATCCTCCTCCGCACCTCGACGACCACGCCGGCCACCGGGCCGGAGCCGGGCTCGAAGCGGCGGAGGACCGCCTTCCCCGGATCCCCGGCCAGTACGACGTCCCCGGCGGCGGGGGCCACGGAGGCGTCCACGACGAGCACGTCCCCCGGGAGGATCGCCGGCGGGAGCCCCGGCCCCGGGGCGGGCACGAGCCGTCGCCCGCCGGGGGCACCGGCGTCCTCGAGGAGGAGCGGGGCCGCCTCGAGGATCTTCCGCCTCCGCACGGGGCTCAGTCCGTCCAGGATCCGGCGGGACTCGGCCCGGAGCGCGTGCAGGTCGGGGGCGGTGCGGGCCGCCTCCGCGAGACGGTCGATGGCCTGCACGAGATCCGGATCGAGGTCCCCCCCCGAGCCGAACCGCAGGCGCTCGGCCAGGGAATCGGGGACGAGGTTCCAGAAGGAGAACGGGAGGATCTCCTCGGCGGCGCGCTCCCCGATCTCCCGCTGGCGCACCGCCTCCTTCCGCAGGCGGTCGAGGGCGCGGCGGAGGTCCTCCGGGGCCCGGTCGAAGTGGGAGACCTCCAGCGCCGCCCCGGGATCGAGCGAGAGGGCGCCCGCCAGCTTCTTCACCACCCCGTCGGAGGGGGCGGGCTTGCGGCCCGACTCGAGGAGAGAGATGTAGGAGCCCGTGAGCCCGCACTTGACGGCAAGGGCGGCCTGGGTCAGTCCCGACGCCTAGCGGGCGGAGCGGAGGTACGCGGCGAACGGAGGGAGAGTGGCCATGGCGTCCTTTCGAGAAAGGGTAACCCTCTCGTTGAACCCGGGGCCCCGGGATTCGTACTGACTGGTTAGACGGATGAGGGCTTGACTAACTAGTTAATATATGGTAGACTCCGCCTCAAGGTGACGGGGCCAGCGGGCATGGTGCCCGGTCGGTCGCCGTCGGGGTCCGTCCTCCGGCGTCCACGGGAACTGGCATGTCGAGGTGGACCTCGAGGTGGCCCTGGCCCCGTCCTATCCACCCGTCGGTTCCAGCCTCACTTTGGCCGAACATGGCGGAATTGGCTGAATGTGGCGGAATTAGGATGGGGTCCGGCGGTACTTTCGACATCGCCATAACTATCTATTTTTGAGTATCTTGTGCCGACAATCCAGGGCTCTACCACAGCCCTGAGGATTCGTCAAGTCGTTGGCACCCCCTTTGTGATAGGTCAGGGCGACGTTGGGCACGTCGTGGGAGGCTGACCCCCATGTGGAAGACGATCGCGGTCGGAGTGGCGCTCCTTCTCCCCTGCCTGTCGTTCGCGGCCCCGACCTCGCTGGCGGGTGAGGAAGCGAAGAAGGAGACGCGTCCCGTCATCGATGCGACCCAGGTCTACTACGGCAAGGCGTGCACCTGCAAGGCCCCGGCGGTGGTGGACGCGGCCCGGGTCTACCGCGCGATCCCCGAGTACAAGAAGATCCTCGACAACAAGCTGACGGAGAAGGACGCGGAGTACTCGATGCTGCTCGTGAAGGCGACGAAGAGGTTCCGCGCCGCCGTCGAGGGGGCCGCCCTGGAGAACGCCTGCGACCTCGTGGCCAACCTCGGCGCCGTGACGTGGGACGGCCACACGGTTCCCGACCTCACCGACGCGACCCTCAAGAAGGTCGAGGACCAGTCGAAGAACAACTCCTGACCGCCGCGCCCCGAACGGGCGGTCCCGCTCCCGAGGTGACCCCGATGAGACGCTCCGTCCACGCCTACGCCGCGGCCGCCGTCCTCCTCCTGGCGGGCGCGGCCCTCGCCGAGGATCCGCCGAAGCCCGCGGAGCCGACCTCCCCGGCCCCCGCCCCGGAGAAGCCGAAGGAGGAGATCGGCCTCTCCCTCGACGAGAACCGCGTCACGGCGCCGGGCGGGATGGTGGTCTGGTTCTACGCGGTGAACTTCGTGGACCCGAGCATCCTGCGCACCGAGCTGGAGCGGTGGAAGACCCCCGAGGCGAAGATCGAGGCCATGGCCACGACCATCGCCACCAGGGAGCAGCCGGTCCCGCAGGCGAACGTCCTGCGCATCCAGGAGCGCCGGGAGAACCTCCCCCTCCTCGAGAAGATGCTCGAGGTCCTCGACCAGCCCCAGCCCCAGGTCCTCGTGCGGGCGAAGCTGGTGGAGATCACCTATTCCGGCAGCCTCGAGTGGGGCTTCGCCGCCACCTACACCGCCCCCGGCGACACCCTGTTCCGCGGCGGCTCGGCGATCTTCAACCCCGATTCGTTCCTGAATTCGACCCCCTCCCGTCCCTTCCAGGGGGGGACCTTCGCCTTCGCCACGGTGGGGGACACCCAGGCCCGATTCGGCTCCCTCGACGCCGTCATCCGCGTCCTCAAGAGCAAGGGCAAGGCGGAGATCCTCGGCGAGCCGAACATCCTGGCGACCCAGGGGCAGGTGGCCCGCGTCAAGGCGGGCGAGCGGGTCCCGATCCAGACGGCGAACTACCAGGGCACGGCGCTCATCGTCTCCACCTCCTTCGAGGAGACGGGGATCGAACTGACCATCACCCCGGAGCTGATCGGCAAGGACGCCGTCCGCCTCCGGCTGAAGGAGACCTTCTCCGCGGTGACCGGCTACGTGGAGGGGCAGGGGGGGACCCAGAACCCCGTTATCAACCGCCGCGAGGCCGACACCACCCTCACCGTCCGCGACGGCGCGACCCTGGTCGTGGGCGGGCTCCAGGCCTCCCGGAGCATCGACGTGGAGACGGGGCTTCCGATCCTGATGGACATCCCCGTCCTCGGCTGGCTCTTCAAGAGCGTGTCGAAGGAGGAGGTGAAGACGGAGCTCTACTTCATCGCCACGCCGGAGATCATCCGCGGCTCCTACTCCGAGGGCCTCATCCAGCCGCCGGGCGAGAAGGAGCGCCTCCGGAGGACGGAGAAGTGAGGCGGTAGGTCGCCGACCGGCGCTTGCCCGTCCGCGCGACGAGCCCCCTCTCCATCAGCTCCTCGAAGTCGCGCAGGCCCGTGCGCGGCGAGACCCCCGAGGCCTCGCACCACTCCCGGTTCGTGAGCGAGCCGCGGGCGCGGAGCGCCGCCAGCAGCCGCCCGGGACGATCGGTGATCTCCGGGGCCGGCGGGGCCTTCGCCTCCGGATCGGCCATCGCCGGCCTCGTCCCCAGGCGCAGCCCCTCCCGCTCCTCGCCGAAGGAGAGGTCCTTCACCGTGACGAGGGGGCCGCGGGCCGACACGACGGCGCGCTCCACCATGTTGCGCAGCTCCCGCACGTTCCCGGCGAAGGGGTGGCGGAAGAGGAAGTCGAGGGCCTCGGGCGCGAAGCCCGAGGGGCCGCTGCCGTGGCGGGCGGCGGCGGATTCGAGGAAGCGGGCGGCCAGCGGCGGGATGTCCTCGCGCCGCGCGCGGAGGGGGGGCACGACGACGGAGAGCACGTTCAGGCGGAAGTAGAGGTCCTCCCGGAAGGTCCCCTTCTCGATCATCGCCGGCAGGTCCCGGTTGGTCGCCGCCAGCACCCGCACGTCCACCTCGACGGGCCCCGATCCCCCGAGCCGCTCCACCTTCCGGTCCTGGAGGACGCGGAGGAGCTTCACCTGGAGCGAGGGAGGGAGCTCCCCGATCTCGTCGAGGAAGAGCGTGCCCCCGGAGGCCTGCTCGAAGCGGCCGGTGTGGCGGCGGTCGGCGCCGGTGAAGGCCCCCCGGTCGTAGCCGAAGAGCTCCGCCTCGAGCAGCGGGCCCGGGAGCGCGGCGCAGTTCACCTTCACGAGGGGGCCGCCGGAGCGCCGGCTCTTCCCGTGGAGGACGTCGGCCACGACCTCCTTGCCCGCGCCCGTCTCGCCGAGGATGAGCACGGGGACGTCGCTCGCCGCGATGCGGTTGAGCGCGTCCAGCAGCAGCAGGCTCTTGGCGCTGCGGAATCCGAGGGCCTCCGCCTCCGCCGGATCGACGCCGGCGGGGGGCGCGGCCCCGGCGGCGGGCTCCGGGGCGGCGCGGCGCCGGGCGCGGGCGAGCTCGAGGACGCGGATCCCCTCGTTCTCGAGGAACTCCGCGCTGCCGGCGTCGTCGGGGGCCGTGGCGACGGCGGTCGTCACCCCGAGCCGGATCCCGCGCCCGTCGGGGGCGGTGCCGCAGGGCCTCCCCTCGACGGCGGACCGGATCGCGCGCGCCGTCTCCTCCGCCGCCGCCTTGGGCGTCTCCGGGAGGAGCACCGCCACGACGTCGCGGCCGCCCCGGGCGAGCAGGTGCATGCGGCGGACCTCGCCGCGGATCCGGCCCACGGCCTCGCGGAGCACCGCGTTGCCGGCGTCGGGCCCGAGCCGATCGAAGACGGCGCCGAGCCCCTCGATGCCCAGCAGCAGCAGCGTCGCCGGACGGCCGGCGTCCATGGAGCGGTCGATCTCCTCCTGGACGCGCCTCTTGAAGTAGGAGGCGGCGTAGAGCCCGCTCGACGGGTCCTCCACGGCCAGCCGGTAGAGGCGGGCGTTCTCGAGCGCGATCCCCGCCTGGTGGGAGAGGGCCGCGAGGAAGTCGAGGCTCGCCGCCGGCGCCGGGCCCGACCGCAGGAGCACCACCGCCCCCGCCGTGCGGCCGCGGCCCGCGGAGAAGGGGAGGACCACCGCCTCCGCGGCGCCGGCCAGGAGCGCCCGCTCACCCTCGTCCGCCGTGGCGGGGGAGGCGACGACCCGGGCCTTCCGTTCGCGCGCCGCCGCTCCGAGGAAGCCGGAGGAGGGAACGGTCCGGGGCGCGAGGATCTCCTCCCCGAGGAAGCCGGCCGCCACCTCGACCTCGCCCCCCTCGGGCCGTGCGAGGAGGACGAGCATCCCCTCCGGCCAGGCGGACTCCCTGAAGGCCGCGAGGGCCAGCTGCAGGACGCGCTCCCGATCGAGGGTCGCGGAGAAGGTCGCCTGGCTCGTGTTGAGGCGGGAGAGTTCGCCGATGCGGCCCTCGAGCTGCCCGGCCATCCGGTTGAAGGCGGCGGCCAGGGAGGCGATCTCGTCCCGCCCCCCGCCCCCGGCCCGCACCCGGAGGTCCCCCTCGCCGACCAGGCGGGCCACGCGCGCCAGCTCCGACACCGGCCCCGCGACGCGGCGCGTGACGAGGTTGGCCACGATGACCGCCACGAGGAACGCCGCCGAGCCGAGGAGCAGGACGAGGTCCCGGGTGCCCAGGGCGGCGGCCAGGAGCGGCTGGCGCGGGACGGCGGTGGCGAGCAGCCCCACGGTGCGCCCGTCGTCGGAGCGGACGAGGTCGTAGGCCACGGCGTGGGGGAGGCCGTCCAGCTCCCGGCTGCGGATCTCCGGCTCTCCCGGCGCGCGGCGCAGGTCGTCGGCGGCGGTGCGCCGGGCGGCGGCCGCCTCGGGGGAGCGCTCGGAGGGGATGTCCCGGGTGCCCGCCACCGGGTAGCCCGCGGGGGAGTAGAGGAGGAACTGCGCCCGGTCCCCGCCGGCGCGGCGGATGTCCCCGAGGACCCGGTCGTCCACCGGGATCTCGACCACGAGGCGGAGCCCCGCCGCCGGCGCGCGGGCGCGGGCGACGCCCGTGGCCACGAGGCGGGACCAGCGGTAGTCCAGGCCGTCGGCGGGCTCGTAGAGCCCCTGGAAGGCGGCGGGGACCTCGCGCAGCGGGAAGGTCCTCCGCCCGACGCCGCCCTCGGCGGCCCGCGTCACCTCGAGGGAGACCCGGGCCGCCCCGCCCCCGGCGGTCCTGGCGAACCCCCGCACCACGGCGTCCACCTGGGCCGAGCGGTCCTGATCGTCGGCGACGTCGAGGGCGCGGCGGAGGGCGTCGTCCCGCAGGAGGTCCCCGGCCAGGCGGCGCGCCTCGTCGCGGCGAGTGGCGAGCCCCCGCGTCGCGGCGTCGGCGTGGGCGCGCAGCTCCTGCTCGATGCCCCGGTCCACGGCGGCCTCGAAGTGGCGGGCGAGGTAGAGGGTGAGGACGACCAGGGGCAGGACCGCCGCGATTCCGAAGGCGCCGACGAGCCTCCACGAGAGGTGGGGGAGGAGCTCCAGGGCGTCGATGGCGGAGGAGAGGGCCAGGGCGACGAAGAGCGCGGCGAGGATCCCGGACCCCCAGAGGACCGCGGTCCCGACGTCCCGCGCGTCGGGGGCGGGGAGCGCGGCCTCGATCACCTCGTCGGCCTCGCGCAGCGGCAGCCGCACCTGCCGGGCGAGGAACCGGCGGCCCCCCACGCTGCGCAGGTACACCCCGCCGGGGAGCCCGGCGTCCCCGCGCGGAGCGATCTCCGGCGGCGCCTCCGTGCCGAGGACCCGGTCCCGGATGTCCGCGGGGAGGGTCGTCGCGACCGCCCTCCCGGCGCGGTAGTGGGTGACGAAGACCCCCTCGAGGGAGGGTCCGGTGGAGGGGGCGCGCTCGAAGCCGTCCCCCTGGCGCTGCAGGACCGCCAGGCCCGGGGGGGAGGGGCGCTGGATCCGCCGGGCCGCGGTGACCGCGTCGACGTCCACGCGGGTCTCGCCGCCGGCCACGTCGATCTCGAGCGAGCGGACCTTCACGCCGGGGGGGGCGTTCGCGGGCAGGTCGACGGAGTCCCGGTGGAGCTGCGCCCCCTTGGGCCCGGGCCAGCGGTACGCGAGCGTCCCCTTGAAGTCCTCGGGGTGGACGAGCCCCGGGAGCCGCTCCGCGTCGAGGTTCGCCCCGTTCTCGAGGTGGACCGGGGTCCCCGCGGTCCCGTCCTCGAGGACGAGGTGGAGCGAGAGGACCCTGCGGCCGGCCTGCTCCGGGGGGAAGCCTCCGGGGGAGGAGTAGACGACGACCACCTTGTCGGCCTCGGCGTCGATGGCGACGGAGCGGCGGTCGGTCCCGGGGCCCAGGTGAAGGACCTCGGCGGCGGGCTGCCCGTTCCAGGAGACCGTCGGCACCCCCTCCTGGGTCGTGCGGCCGAGGGGGAGGAGCACGGGGTCGCCGGTGCCGGGGGGGATGGCCGTGATCCCGCGCAGCACGAGGGTGCCCTCGGCCACGACCTGCTCCGCCTCGATGCGGACGATGCGCCTCGGTCCGCCGGGGAGGGTGAAGGCGATCTCGTCGGCGTGCCCCGCCGGGGGGCCGGCGGGGTCCGCCGGGTCGAAGGTGAGCCACGCGACCCTCGACCCCGTGGCCTCGTGCGCCTCGCCCCGCGCCGCGGCCTCGTCGTCCACCTCGAGGCCCGTGCGGATGTCGAGGGCCGTGTCCACGCCGTCGGGGGAGAGCACGTGGAGGACGCCCACCCGGGTCCCCGGCGGGAGGGGCCCCGCCAGGCGATCCACGGGCTCCTTCCAGGAGAACACCGCGCGCAGTTCCGCCGCCTCCACCGGCTCGCGGAGCCGGAACGCCACGCGCCCCGCTCCGTCGAGCGGGATCTCCGTGTCCCGCACCGGGGTCCCCGCGGCGAGGGTGCGTCGGGGGGGCCGCGGGACGGCGGGCAGGGGCAGGTACTGGTACTCGGGCTGGGGGGAGACGCGCCTCCCCTCGACGAGGCGCAGCAGCGGGGACTCGGGATCCACGGTGCGCCCGGGCACGAGGATGTTGGCGCGTGCGGCCTCGTCCGCCAGGGCGAGCAGGGTCGTCTCCGCCTCCCCGAGCCGGCCCACGACGCGGGATTCCCGCCGGGCCTCCAGCGCGCCGGGCAGGAGGCGCAGCCCGAGGAGCAGGAGCCCCGCGGCGAGGGCGAGGGGGATCTTCCTCCGGATGGGGAGGTCCCCGAGGCGGCGCAGGGGCTTGCGGAGGAAGATGAGGAGCCAGAGGGCGGCCAGGGTGCCCGCGAGGATGAAGGCCGGGACCTTCCAGGTCTCCAGCCCGGACCCGAATCCCCTCTCCCCCGGACCCTCCGCCGGGGACCGGGACCCCTCGAAGCGGACCGGCGCCACCGCTTCGGGCCGGTAGGCGGGCAGGGTGGTCCCGGAGAGGAGGAGGTAGTTCTTCTGGCCGGGGCCGTCGTCGGCGTCCACCAGCGCCAGGTTCAACCCGGCCGTGGAGCCGGTCGGGTCGAAGCCGGGGAAGTTGGCCAGCGGGACGGCGGCCTCGAAGGAGTAGCCGCGGTAGGCGCCCTGGGCGTCCCGGAACTCCCGCCCCGCCACCTCCATGCCGTCGAAGTCCCCGTCCGCGGGGGCCTGCCCCCCGGGGAACCGGGCGAAGACCCAGCGCACCTCCTGCGCCATGGGGCTCAGGATCAACTGGTAGTCCCGGGCCTCCACCGTCCCGGGCATGCGAAGGAACACCTCGATGGAATCCCCCATCCAGAGGGTCCCGGGGTTCACGACGAGGACGTCGTCGTTGACCCGCCCCCCGAGGTAGAGCCTCTCGTCGTCCCAGCAGAGGTGGATGGTGGCGGAGGCGTCCCCCGGCCCCCTCCAGCGGGCGGCGGCCCCCGGGCGGGGGTCCATCGTCCCCCGGTCGAGGTGGAGGGGGTGGGAGGTGTCCCACTCCTCGAGGGTCCCGTCCACGACCACCCGGCGGGAGAGGTGGGGGGCCACCGGCTCCGCGCGGGGGGGGGCGTCCTGGGCGAAGGCGCCTGCCCCGAGGACGAGGCTGGCGAGGACCCCCGATACGGTGGCGGAATTCACCCGGCCATGATGGCGGAATTGCGGATAGGAAGCAATGGGCTGTCACAACTCCAGGAGTGACAGTCGGTTGAAGGATCGGCCGTCAGGCCGTGGCGGAATCCTTGGGGGCCGGTGTGCTCGGGGGGGGAGACGGGGCCGCCTCGAGGAGCCGGACGTTCCCCGCCTGCTTCCCCTTGGGCCCGTCCATGACTTCGTACTCGACCTTGTCGCCATCATCGAGCCGGCGGAATCCCTCCCCCACGATGGAGGTGTAGTGGACGAACAGGTCGGTCCCATCGGGCTGGATCACGAATCCCCAGCCCTTGCGGTTGTCGAACCACTTCACCGTGCCGACGGGCATGGTGCCTCTTTCCCCGGGGGTGGACCCGGCCCTGACCCCGCGCCGGTCTTCCCACCGGCGGACGGGTCATCACGGAAACAGGGCCCGGGCTTTCCCGACCCGGGCCCTGCGTGATTCTATCGGCTGTCCGGACAGAACGAAGGCATATCGCGAACTACGCGGTCGGAGCGGCCCCCGCGGCCTTCTTCTCCTCGAGGAGGATGGCCTTGCGGGAGAGGCGCACCTTGCCGCTCCTCTCCTCGAACCCGACGACCCTCACCTTGAGCATGTCGCCCTTCTTGACGAGATCCGCGGGGTTCTTGACGTACCCGTCGGAGAGCTCGGAGACGTGCACCAGGCCCTCCTGTCCCGGGAGGAACTCGACGAAGGCGCCGAAGTCCTTCACGGAGACCACGGGCCCCTCGTAGGTGCCGCCGACCTGGGCCACCGCGGCCAGGCCCTCGACCTGCCGGCGGGCCATGGTCATCCCCTCGGGGGTCGTGGCGTAGATCGTCACGGAGCCGTCGTCCTCGACCGCGATCTCCGTCTTCGACTCCTCCTGGATGCGGCGGATGTTCTTGCCGCCGGGCCCGATGAGGGCGCCGATCTTGTCCACGGGGATCTTGATCTTGAAGCTGCGGGGGGCGTACGGGCTGGTCTCCTCGCGGGGCTTGGCGAGGGTGTCGAACATCCTCCGCAGGATGTGGATGCGGCCGGCCTTGGCCTGCTCGAGGGCGCGGGCCATGATCTCCTGGGAGAGGCCCCGCGCCTTGATGTCCATCTGGAGCGCGGTGATCCCCTGCGGTGTGCCCGCGACCTTGAAGTCCATGTCGCCCCACGCGTCCTCCTTGCCGGCGATGTCGGAGAGGATGGCGGTGCGCTTGCCGTCGGTGATGAGGCCCATGGCCACGCCGGCCACGGGCTGGCGGATCTTCACGCCGGCGTCCATGAGGGAGAGCGTGCCTCCGCAGATCGTCGCCATGGAGGAGGAGCCGTTGGACTCGAGGATGTCGGAGACGATGCGGATCGTGTAGGGGAAGCCGTCGTGCTCGGGGAGGACGGCCTCGATGGCCCGCTCCGCGAGGTTCCCGTGGCCGATCTCGCGGCGGCCCGGCCCGCGGATGGGCTTGACCTCGCGCACCGAGAAGGAGGGGAAGTTGTAGTGGAGCATGAAGCGCTTGCGCTCCTCCTCCATGAGGCCGTCGATGATCTGCTCGTCGAGGGAGGTGCCGAGCGTCGTGGTGACGACGGCCTGGGTCTCGCCGCGGGTGAAGAGCGCCGAGCCGTGGGCGCGGGGCAGCAGGCCGACCTCGGACTCGATGGGGCGGATCTCGTCGTGCTTGCGGCCGTCCTGGCGGGTGCCGGAGAGGGTGATCTCGCGGAACGCCTTCTTCGCGGTCTCCTCGAAGTACGCCTTCACCGCGGGGACCTTCTCCGGGTGCTCGGCGGCGTCGGGGGCGAACTCGGCCACGCAGGCCTTCTTGACGGCGTCGTAGGCCCTGGCCTTGGCGAGCTTGCCGCCCTTGGTGCGGAGCGCGTCGGCCGCCCTGGCGGAGAAGGCGCCCTCGATGGCCGCGGCGAGCTTCTCGTCGCGCGCCGGGGGGACGACCTCCTGCTTGGGGAAGCCGCCGTCGCGGCGCAGCTCCTCCTGCATCTCGCAGATCTCCTGCACGGCCCTGTGCCCGAAGGCGATGGCCTCGAGCATCTTCTCCTCGGAGAGCTCCTTCGCGCCGGCCTCGACCATGGTGACGGCGTCCTTCGTGCCGGCCACGACGAGGTCGAGGAGCGAGGTCTTCCGCTCGGAGTGGGTCGGGTTCAGGATGAAGTGGCCGCCCGAGAAGCCCACGCGGACCGCGCCCACGGGGCCGTGGAAGGGGATGTCGGAGACGTGGAGCGAGGCGCTGGCGCCGTTGACGCCGAGGATGTCGGGGTCGTTCTCGGTGTCCGCCGAGAGGACCATCGCCTGGACCTGGACGTCGCCCTTGTAGCCCTCGGGGAAGAGCGGGCGGATGGGGCGGTCCATGCACCGCATGGTGAGGATCTCCTTCGTCGTCGGGCGTCCCTCGCGCTTGAAGAAGCCGCCGGGGATGCGGCCGACCGCGGAGGGCTTCTCGCGGTAGTCCATGGTCATGGGGAAGAAGTCGAGTCCCGGCCGGACGGGTCCGTCCACGGCCGCGGTGAAGACGATGGTGTCGCCGATGCGGACGACGACGGAGCCGCTGGCGAGCTTGCCGAGCTTCCCGGTCTCGAAGGTGATCTTCTTCCCCCCGACGACCCTCTCCTTGATGACGTGTGCCACGGTGAGCCTCTCTTTCTTTTCCGCTCCGCTCCGCTTTCCTGCTCCAGGTGCGCTTTCGTTGCGATGTCTCTCTTCCGTTCCTTGCGTCCTCCCGTGCGGCAGATCCGCATTCGGGAAAGCCGAGGGGACTGTCCCCGCAGGGGACTGTCCCCGGTTACCGTGAATCGGTTAGTGCCTCAGCCCCAGGGCCGCCACCAGCCTCTGGTAGCGGGCGCGGTCCTCGCGGGCCAGGTACTTCAGGAGGGCGCTGCGCTTGCCCACCATCATCAGCAGGCCGCGGCGCGAGGTGTGGTCCTTCTTGTTGGACTTCAGGTGCTCGGTCAGGTGGGAGATGCGCTCCGTGAGGACGGCGACCTGCACCTCCGGCGAGCCCGTGTCCTTGTCGTGCGTCTTGTACTTCGCGATGACTTCCTTCTTCTTCGACGGCGCGATCGACATGCGGAACCTCCGGTTTCTCCTGTCCGCGAGCCCGGGGCGGCGCCCCGAACCAACGGGAGGACCGGGTACCCTCCTCGGCGGTCGAACCTCCAGGAAAGGACCCCTGCCTTGGGGTTTCCCCACCGCGGGGACGCCCCAAGCCGGCGAAGGTAGCACGGGCCCCGGGGGTGCCGGAGAAGAAACGACGGCTACCGCCGGAGGGGGATCGCCACCGGGGGGGCCCCGTCCTCCCCCGGGACCGCGGCCGCCCGGCCCACCTCCCGGCGGTTCCCGTCGAGGAGCAGGACCGTGACCGGCCCCGGGGGGAGGCCCCGGAACTCGAAGACCCCCCCGGGGCCGGGGGGGATGCGGACGGCCAGGACCACCCCCTGCCCCCCGGGCAGGAAACCGCCCAGCCGGACCTCGGCCCACGCCGGCGCCGCCGCGTCCGGGGGGGCCTCGTCGTCCACCCCGCGGACACGGAGCACCCGGCCGGGGGACAGCGGGATCTCGAGGGGCGGCCGCCCCTCCGCGGACCAGGGGACCGCGGCCCCCGGGGCGGGCTCCCCGGAGCCCGGGTGGCCGGCGAAGACCGCCCACCGGCCCGCGGGGCTCCCGAGGTCGAAGGAGCCGTCGCTCCCCGTGAGGGTGGTCCGGACCCGGCGGGGGACCATGGCGTGGACGGTCCCCCCGTTCGACCACGACCTCCCCTCGAGCAGGACCACGGCGGTGCCGGCGGCGGTGCCCGGCTCCCGCAGGAGGACCGCGTGGACCGGGACGCCGGCGGCGGGGCTCCCGGCGGCGGTCACCACCCGGCCCCGGAGGGTTCCCGTGCCCCGGCCGTCGGAGCGGAGCACGGCGTCCGTCGCGCCCGAGGGCACGTCGTCGGCGTAGATCCAGCGGCCCCCTCCCAGGTCCGCCGCGAGGGAGAACCGCCGTCCCGGCGGCACCCGGCAGGAGAAGCGGCCCGTCTCGTCGGGGCTCGTCCACAGGATGGAGACGCCCGCGAACCCGGCATCGGCCACGTGGACCGAAGTGCCGGGGTCCCACGGACCGTCGATCCGGCCCTCCACGGTGGAGGTCGATCCGGGGAGCGGGCTGGGAGTCCAGTTCCGGGCGATCGACGGCGGCTTCGCGCGGTCGCCGCCGCCCGGCGGGAGCCGGACCTCGACCGGATCCCGCCCGGGCAGGACGCCCGCCACCCGGTGCACGGGGCCCGGGCCGCGACCGACGACCAGGGTGTGGGGGGACTTCCGCAGCCCGTCGATCCGGAAGGCGCCGTCCTCCCCCGACCGGGCCCGGACCATGACCGCGTTGCCGTTGGGGCGCGCGTCCTGCTGGGGGAGCGCCTCCAGGGGGGCGCCGGCGGCCGGCGTCCCGTCCTCGCGGAGCACGCGCCCCTCGATCGACCACCCCTCGTCGAATCGGACCTCGACGCCGTCCACCGCGTCCTTCCCTTCCATGCGGACGACGGCCCATGCCGGGGGATGGTGGACGGAGAACGCGACCAGGGTGAAGGCCTGGAGGGGCTGCCCGCCCGGATTCCCGTCGGGCAGGCGGGCTTCGAACGAGCCGTCGGGAGCCACCGGCAGGGCGGTGCCCGGGGGAGCCCAGAGGAAGGGATTGGGTTCCGGATGGCGGACGTTGAACGACAGGTCCCCCTCCAGCAGGAGGAGGCGGGCCCCGGGGACGGGGGCCCCGGTCCCGTCCAGGGTCCGCCCCCGGAGGGTCCGGCCGGTCCCCACGCTCGCGGACGTGGAGGTGCCGGGATCCGGCGCGCGGAC